>JBKDRW010000708.1:0-16007 GCA_046341255.1 Planctomycetota bacterium | reverse complement strand
GTGATGATAACTTGAATGGAGTAGTGCTGGCGGCCGTGATCGGATCGAATTCAGGTCAAAAGGATCTCGTGTCGAGATTGCTGCTGAGAACGCAGACAGCCGCAAACAAAACCCCCAATTTGCTCGTGCGGATTGCCGTATTGAATGAGTGTTTTGTGCTGGCGAAACGTATGCATTTTGAGGAATTGTCGGTCGCACTTCAGGCGGATATCGAGCGGGCAATCGAGTATCAGACTCAAGGCCATAGCTTAAGTGACCGTGGCGAGATGGACTTCGCACATGAGATTCGAACTCGACTTCTTCGCAAATCGACAGACGCGTCGCAGGACTAAGGTCGGGAAGAATCGAGGGAATGACTTCGACGAGAGCGACGGCTGATCGAGAATGGGGCAGCGGAAATCCGACGGTTTCTGCGGAATTGGCAATTTGCCACGGATTTTCCGGATTCGTCGATCGCAGGAATTGCTTCGGAGTGACGATCACCGTGTTGGGATGATGAGTTTCGGTGGAGAATTGTCGTTGAGGAATCCTTTTGGAATCGGGTTTGGATCGATGATATCCTGCTGAGGAGAAATGCTGGGCGAATGGGACGTCGCCGATCGTATTCCGGTTGGAACGAAGCCTGTATTTTCGGATGTTTCACATGGTGTCTGCAAGTTACCGCCGTCTGGCAATGCTCTCTGCGATGATTGTGGCGAATGTACTTTCCACGACGGCGGAAGCTCAGAAGGCGAAGATTGACTTCAAGCGTCGCCCCGGCGTTGTGTGGTTCATCGCGTCAGTGACAAACGACGACGAGGGAGTGCCATCGATTGATATGGGAGACGCTCACGGGATCACCGAAGGCGAGCCTGTGGCTTTGTTTCGACCGGTCGAGGATTTTTTCGAGCCCGTCGGCAGTGTTCGCATTCGTGTGACTCATTCGACATGGTCGATCCCTGAGACGACTCAGACAATTGTGCCTCGGATTGGTGATCGAGTGGTCTTTGTACGGACACTGAGCCAACTGGGTGACGCGAATGAGTTTCGCGAACGATTTCTTAGGCAGCAACTGGTCAAGACTGGCATTCGAAATCATTATTCGACGTTGCAGTTGCAGGATCAGGTCGACGCGTTGGCTCAGATTCTTGTCCGCCAGCCACACTGGCAGCGGGATCAAAAGCCCATTTCCGGGCATTTCCGTTCTGCTTCGGTCACAGTTGAAAACCTTCGGCAGATGAAACCGTTGTTGACTCAGGTGCTGCGATTTCAGGACTTCTCGACGCTGCGGATTCCGGTTGCGAATGTGGCGGGTGCTGAATGGGCCAGTGTTCTTGAGACATTGACTCCGGAAATCGATGCCGCGTTCCCTGACAGTCACCTCAAGGTCAATGGTGAACCAATCCAGCAGGACCCTCCGGAGGTTGCTGCTCGAAAAGCCGAAGAGGCTGCCGCGCAGGCCCAGCAGGATGTCGCGTTGAAGGCTCGAATTGATCGCACCAGGAAAATTGTTGATCAGCTGTTGTTTAGTCGTCCACGTGAGCAGCGACGCGTGATCGTCATGCTCTGTACGGCAGTTGATAAGTTTCAGCCGTCACAGGAGCGTCCATGGTTTTCGTCGGAGATGCGGGCGACTCAGTTCCCGCAGTTGACCGAGGATCAGCAATTGCTGGAAGACTTTGGAGCCGTCATGCGACGACTTCGTGAAGAGCCGAAGTAAGTCATGACTGAGACTCGTCGAAGAGTCCTGCTGTGGTTGATCCTCGCAGGCGGCATCGCCCTGAGAATTGGCTGGTGCTGGACTCATCGAGACGAATTTACGGATGACCGTGACGGCTATCTTGCGCATGCCCAGTCGATCGCAAGTGGTGAGGGTTATCTTGGACCATACAGTGGTCGTCCCACTGCATTTCGGCCTCCATTGTATCCGATTGCGATCGGGCTGCTGCAACGATCTGGTTGCAGCGCTGCGGTTGCAGTGGTGCTGATCAATGGTCTCAGCAGTCTCGCAGTCATGTTTCTGCCGTTCTGGTTGATCCATCGCACATCCGATTTATTCGGCGGTAGTTCAGTGCTGACTCTGAGTCTGCTGTTGATCGCCTTTGATCCGTTGCTGATCCGCTATTCGTCGCTTCCTATGACCGAAGTCCCGTGCGCGGCGCTGCTTATTTCTGCGGTCACTGTTTTCTCGAGGTCGCTGGAGGGAAACACACCACAAGGGCAAGTGGGGCGACAGGCTTTTTTTTTGGCTGGAGGTGCCGGACTTTTGTTTGCTTTGGGAGCTCTGACGAGACCGGCGGTACTGGTCGCCTGCCCGGTGACCGCGTTGGTTCCGGTGTTTCGACAATATTTCTGCAGTCGTCGAACTGCACTGCCTTCCATGCAAAGCCCGGAACATCGGTGGCACTGCATTGCACTGAGCATGCTGATGTTAATGGCGTGCGGAGTTGGAATGAGTCCATGGATCATTCGAAATCAGATTCACTTCGATCGATTTGTTCCCGCGACGACCCACGGGGGTTACACGCTGGCGCTTGGAAACAATGTGGACTTTTATCGCGATGTCATTCGCGGTGACGATGAGTTTCCCTGGAACGGGGATGCACTCGATCGATGGCAAAAGCGAGTGATTCAGCAAGCAGCTGATGAGGGTATTCCGGCGGAAAGTGAAATTGCGAATGATGCGTGGTACTATCAGCAGGCAATGGCAGCCATTCGACAGGACCCGTCCGCTTTCGCTCAATCGTGCGTGTTAAGAGTTCAACGTTTTTTCGCGGTCTCGACAGCCGACCCTAACATGTCCGGGGCACTCACCTCAATGACATCCATCTGGTACGTGGCGGTGTGGGTTGGACTGGTTATCAATTCTGTGGTACTTATCAGGCGACAGGACGAAGACTCGCGCATCCGGAATGCAAGTGCTGTTGCAGTCAGCCGCTGTACGCAGATCATGTGTTGGACTGTTGTTACTGCATTCGTGGTCATACACCTCATTTTCTGGACCGATACCCGCATGCGGGCTCAGGTCATGACGTTTATTGCGATACTTTCAGCAACTGGATGTAGTTCGTTACAAAAACTCTGTGAAACGCGATATGGTCAGGATACGTCGATCAATCGACGGTCGTCATGCGATTCACTTGGCTGAACCCTGACATTCACGAAGAACGCAGGGGCATGCGATGGGACTTGCCGGATGCAGTCTCGGATGGGTTTTGCGTTAGTTTTCTGCGGTCCCAGGTATCGAGGGGAGTACAGGGCATCCCGCGTTCCGAGAGCTGCAAAACCCTGAACTGACGCAGTTCTGTCCATGCTTCAGAAACACCTGACTGGAATGATCAACATCAGCATTGTCAGTTTGCGTTTTGCCTGAGGCTGATGTGGGACTTATCTGAGTTCTGATCACGATTGCTCCGCGTTTCTCACGCGGAATCATGATCCTTCGTTTCATGAACAGCGAGAATGTTGATGAGAATCAGTCTGTTTGCGATTCTGTGGTGCACATCTGCGATCGCAGTCGCCGGAGATGTTCTGGTCGAGGCGGAAAGCTTTAAGAATCCAGGTGGATGGAGTCTGGACACGCAGTTCATTCGCGAAATGGGTTCCCCGTACCTGCTGGCCCATGGGTTGGGCAGGCCGGTGGAAGATGCAACAACGACCGTGACATTTTCTGAGGCGGGGACTTACAAAGTTTTTGTTCGAACGAAGGATTGGGTTGCGCGATGGAAGGCCGAAGGTCAGCCAGGTCGCTTTCAGGTTCTGGTTGACGGCACAGCGTTGAGCAAAACGTTTGGCACGATCGGCGCTGAATGGGCGTGGCAGGATGGAGGAACGGTAGAGGTTACTATGAAGTCCGTCACGCTCACCTTGCGTGATCTGACCGGATTTGATGGTCGATGTGATGCGATCTGCTTCGCAAAGGCGGATTCTGAAACGGCGAAGACTTCTCCGCCAAACGATAAAGAGCCGCTTTCATCATGGAGACGCGAACAGCTCGGGCTGAAGCCAGAGCCTGCAAGGCGAGATGGCTATGATCTCGTCGTGATTGGTGGCGGATATGCAGGGATTGGAGCGGCTGTCTCGGCCGCTCGGATGGGCTGCCGAGTGGCCCTGATCCAGGATCGTCCTGTGCTGGGTGGCAATGGCAGCAGCGAAGTTCGAGTCTGGGCGATGGGTAATATTCGTCGCGGCAGATACCCTCGCATCGGCGAAATTGTGGAAGAGTTTGCCGACAAGGCGACGAAGTCTCCCGGCCGAGCGGAGGAATTCGGTGATGACCTGAAAGAGAAGGTCGTCCGCGGAGAAAAAAACATCGATCTGTTCCTGAATCATCATGCCTGTGCGGTGAAAAAAGAAGGGAATCGGATCCTGTCAGTGACCGCCTTTGACACTCGGACGAGCGAGCGCGCGGAGTTTTTCGGTCGACTTTTCTGTGACTGCACGGGGCATGGTACGGTTGGATTTCTTTCCGGTGCGGATCTGGAAATGGAAGAAAGAGGCCGTATGGGGATGAGCAACATGTGGGCCTGGGACGAAGTGGCTGAGCCAACGACGTTTCCCGAAACACCATGGGCTCTTGATCTGATGATGGATGACTTCCCATATCCGCGTGACCATCATGGTCAGTGGTTCTGGGAGAGTGGTTTCGACAAAGACGCTCTGGGTGACGCAGAAGCAATTCGCGACTGGAATCTGCGAGCCGTTTTCGGAGCATTTAACGCGATGAAGAATCGCGACGGAGCCGACAAGCACAAGTCGGCAATCCTGACGTGGGTCGCGTACATCGGTGGACCTCGCGAGTCACGCCGACTGATGGGGGACCTCGTGCTGACTCAGGAGGACATCGTTGCGAAGAAGGATTTCCCGGATGGCTTTGTGCCCAGTACATGGTCGATCGATCTTCACTACCCGAAAGAGCAGTACGCAAAAAAGTTTCCCGAAAATCCGTTTATCAGCATTGCCGTGCATGATCATCGCGTGGACCGAAACTATGGCTACCCGATTCCGTATCGCTGCTTTTATTCACGCAATATCGACAATCTGTTCATGGCTGGTCGCAATATCAGTGTCACTCATGAGGCTCTCGGGACGACTCGCGTTATGAAAACCTGCGGCATGATGGGCGAAGTCGTGGGCCGTGCGGCAAGTCTTTGTGTGTTCCACGAATGTGTGCCGCGTGATGTCTACGATCGGTACCTCGCTGAGTTGGTGGATCTGATCAATCTTCCGGGCAAGGCACGGCGTGAAACCGTCTATGACAGAATTAAGATTCCGGATGATGCGATGCAGCTGGCCGGTTCTTATGGTCCTCCGACTGGTCTGGATCCCGTGAAGCTGGGCGGAATCGTCATTGACGACCGCGAAGCGGAGAAAACGGGTACATGGACGGAAGGCCAGGGTCTGAAAGGTTATGTGGCATATGGCTATGTGTATGCGAGCGGAGGGGACGCGAAGATTCGATTTCCTTTTGAGATCAGGAATTCGGGGCGCTACGATGTCAGAATCGCATGGCTGCCACACGAAAATCGTGCCCGGAAAGCGAAAGTGGTTTTGACGGCCGGCAACAAAGTGAAAGAAGCAACGTTCAACATGACCGAAGTCGCTCCTCTGGAACATGGTTTCGCTTCACTTGGCGTGATTGATTTGTCCGCTGGTTCGCAAGGCTTCGTCGAGATTTTCGCGAAGGGGGCTCAGGGAACCGTCCACGCAGACGCCATACAGATTCTGCCGGTTGAATAGCATTCGTGCTTGACTGGTCTGCAATTTCCTTCAGACGGTCACTCGCCTTCAGAATCCATGAACCCGATCGGCTGCAACGGGCATCGAGCCGCGACGAATGTCTGAACTTCACCTGAGGTTTCAAACTGAACAGATACGGTAGCGCGGTGGGAACCGCCGGAGAGTTGCGTGACAACACCGCGACCATAGCGAGGATGTCGCACAAGCATGCCCGGCTGGAAGACAAATAAGGGCGTTGAGTCGTCGGTTGCATTCGCGTCCGGAACCGCCTGTTGCGCGGCAAGTTCGGCCGCTGTCATCACGAGTCTGCGATCGGATCTCTTCTGAGCGGATTCGAATCTTTGCCGCGCGGCCAGAATTCGCTCGTCGAGGTCGGGTCGTGAGATTGGTATTACATCAGATCGAACAGATTCGCGATGCACGGAGTCCCTGAGTTCCATGAGAAACGGGCTGGTGATGGTTGTGCGACGCTGTCCTCGAAAGACGCGTTCGGAAGTCTGCGTCAGTGTCAGATCCTGCATTGCACGGGTGATTCCGACGAACAACAGTCGGCGTTCCTCTTCGAAGCTTGAAGGATCACCATCGCGCACGGCTCTTTCGTGCGGGATCAGTCCGTTTTCAAGTCCGATGATATAGACCGCGGGAAATTCAAGTCCTTTGGCAGCGTGCATGGTCATCAGCGTGATGCTGCCACGACTGCTATCGACACTGTCGGCTTCGTTGCTGAGGGTTGCCAGTTCAAGAAATCCCTGCAGCGATGGGCGTTCGGCATCAAGCATGAAGTCCGGCACGAGGGTGTCAGATGATGAATCTCTCTGCCCGGCTTCGCAGGTGTCATCATACTGTCGTGCCGCGGAAATCAGTTCAAACACATTGGCAGCTCGATCGACATCTACTTCGTCTGATTCCTCGCGCCACAGTGACATGTAGTCAATTTCGGCAATCAATCGCTCAATCAGCGGTGCGACGCGCCCTGCTGCTGATTGTTCGTGAAGTTTTTCAATCAGATCGACAAAACGATCGACCGCCTTTCGACTGCGTCCTGACAAATCACTGATCGACCTGACCTCGCGTGCTGCGTCGAAGATGCTGATTCGATGAAGCTCCGCATATGATCGAAGGCGGAGAATTGTTGAGTTTCCGATTCCCCTCGCAGGTCGGTTGATGATTCGCTCAAGTGCTGCGTCATCCGACTGATTCTCAATGAGTCGAAGATATGCAATCAGATCACGGACTTCGGCTCGTTCAAAAAATGAATATCCGGCAGCGATCTGATAAGGAATCTGAGCTCGAGCAAATGCTGTCTCCAGCGGTCTCGAGAGCGCGTTGACACGATAAAAAACCGCGAAGTCCGAGTACCGCCTCTTGCCGAGTTTGACGAGTTGTGTGATTTCTGATGCGATGCCCGATGCTTCATCCTCCGCGTCTTCGTACATCGCAATACGAACAGGATCACCAGCCGGATTGTCGGTGATAAATCTGCCTCGATGAGGTCTCCTGTTGTGTGAGATCAGAGTTTCGGCACACTCGACAATCCGTTTCGTGCTCCGGAAATTCTGGTCGAGCGAAACGATGCGAACGTTGGGGAAATCTCTTTCAAATGCCGTGATGTTCGCCGGCCTCGCCCCTCGCCAACCGTAGATGGATTGATCCGGATCACCTGTCGCGCAAAGGTTGGAATAATTCTGTGACATGGCCTGAACAATGCGATACTGAGCGTGGTTCGTGTCCTGATACTCGTCGACCAGGATGAATCGAAAATGCTCGTCAAGTTGTTCTCGGATCAATGGTTCGTCCTCGAGCAGGTTGACGACGTGAAGCAGCAGGTCGTCGAAGTCTGCTGCGTTCTGCTGACGGACTTTTTGTTCATAAACAGGGAATACCTGGTACACAATCGCATCCAGGGCACTGCCTGGTTTGCTCTCGAAGATTTCACGAAATCTGGTGGCCGTGATCAGTTCGTTTCGAGATCGACTGATTCGAGCAAGTACACGGCCCGGATCATGAAACACAGTGTCGAGATTCAGATCTTTCATGATCTGTCGGACAAGGCTGATCTGGTCGGACTGATCAAGGATCGTGAAGTTTTGCTTCAGCCCCACGTGGTCTGCAAACCTGCGGATCAATCGCGAGCAGAATTTGTGAAAGGTACTCACACGGACCCGCACCCCACCGAGCAGTCGCTCGACGCGCTCCTGCATTTCCCGCGAGGCTTTATTAGTGAAAGTCAATGCGAGGATGTTTTCTGGATGAACGCCTCGTTCGAGGAGCCTCGCGATTCGACAGGTGATCACCCGGGTTTTTCCTGATCCCGGCCCGGCAAGAACCATCAGGGGCCCTTCGAAGTGCTCGACCGCCTCTCTTTGTGCAGGGGTAAGGAAATCTCCTGACGGCGAATCCATGATTCTTCGCTTGCTGCAATCACAATTACGGAATGGGTTTAAACTTCCCTGAACGATTGTACTCACGAACATCGGGTTCGAGCGAGCGAGTGCGTTTCCAATGGGATTTGCTTGAGTCTGACGAGATGAGACTGTTCGCTGAACAAAGAAATGATTTCCGTGGCCGACAGACTGAATGGTTCGGCAGAACGGGAATCCGCCCCTGGAATTGCGAAAACATGGTCTTTCTGATTTCCGAGGGGAAAACAGAAAAGGTTCGAAACCTTTCTTCGAGTGCGGTGTTTTCCGGAGTGCCTGCAACTTTTGCTGATCCCACTCGCCATCTCGACACTTTTTCGAAAGAGTTGCAGCTATGCCATCCTTACTTCAATTTGCATATCTCGATCCCGGGACAGGAAGTCTGCTTCTGCAGGCCCTCGTTGGAGGAGAAGAAGTGATGATGATTTTTATGAAGCATCTCTGGAAGCGTTTTGCCGGATCCTGATTTGGTAGATTCGGCTGGTTTGGAATGTGCTTTCGGCCGGGTTGCTGAGATGCCAGTTTTCCTCCAGACGTCAGTTGCGGTCATGTCATGTTGCACTCGCCCTTGAGACGCGAGGTGTATGCTGAATTGCGTGCGGCAGCATGTATTCTCGTTTTTTATTAGTCGCAAACGGTTCAGCAGCAGTTTCCCTGTACGACCTTGACGTATTCGGTGCTGACATGGTGGTTCCTCAGGCAGCGGTGAAGGCTGACATCCCGATCCGATTCGTAGAAGGTTCTTTTCGTGATCGATCTGCTCGAGTCGCTGAGATCGACGGCAAAATCGTGCGATTTCTTTCTAAAGCTGCGGATGAAAACTGGAGTGTTTTTACGCAGTCGCATTTCTGGACTCACGCCGCAAAGCAACAATGGTTGATCGCGACAAAGCGTCGACCAGATCTGCATGACGCAGCGTTGGCTGCAGGATTTGCTTCTGCGTTGGAGCATGAACGGGTTCCCACGTTGAGTTGGCCGTGGGAATGGTCGTTTTCAATGCTCAAGGACGTCGCCCTCGCGCAGTTGCAACTGATGCAGGCTGCCCTGCGGGAAAATCTGATCCTGAAAGATGCAACGCCTTTCAACTTCCAGTTTGTCTGTCTCCGCCCGGTGTTGATTGATGTTTCTTCGATCGAACCGTGGAAGGCTGGCGATGCGTGGCATGGTTATCGACAATTCTGTCAGACGTTTCTCTTTCCGCTGATGCTTCAGTCGTGGAAGTTCATTGATTTTCAACCGTGGCTGCGCGGTCGTCTGGATGGAATTACGCCGCGTGAAATGTCAGCGATGCTGTCATGGCGCGATATGCTGCGTCCCGGTTCGTGGACTCATGTGTGTCTGCATGCTTTGCTGCAGAACACCAGCCGAGAGCAAGCTGTTTCGGCGTCCCTGAAAAAACATGGTTTTCAACGAGAAATGATCGAACGCAACGTAGATCGACTGCTGGTAACTGTTGGCCGTCTCGAGTGGAAACCATCTCGTTCCGACTGGTCCCGATACGCCACCGACTCCCCCCACGTATTGCAGGATCGTGCCGCGAAAGAGAGCATGGTGCGTGCCGTCTGCGGGGAGATCCGGCCGCATACCGTCTGGGATCTCGGTTGCAATCGGGGTGACTACTCGCGAATCGCGGCTGAGTATGCGGAACACGTGCTTGCTCTGGATGCCGATCATCTCACGGTTGATCAGCTTTACAGGGAACTCAGAGGGCAGCACGAGAGTCGGATTCTGCCTCTGGTTTACAACATGGCTGATCCGAGCCCTTCCCTGGGCTGGCGATTGTCCGAACGAAGATCACTTGCAGACCGTTCTCGTCCGCAGGTGATTCTCTGCCTTGCACTGATTCACCATCTGGTGATCGGAAGTCAACTGTTGCTGTCGGATGTGATGCAGTGGCTCGCGGAACACCGTTGCGATGTGGTACTCGAATGGGTTGACCGTTGCGATCCTCTGGTGCAGCAGCTCCTGCGGAACCGCGAGGATATCTTTGTTGACTATTGCGAATCCGAACTCCGCAACTCTGTTGCGAAGCACTTTGAAGTACGTCGCGAAGAGCGACTGCCATCTGGGCATCGCATGCTTCTGCATCTCGAGCCGCGGCGATGATGAAGACAGAGCCGAGGTTTTCCGCATCCCCTGCCTCGGCTGACCACGATCTGCACCGCGCGGAGAAAATGATGATCCCTTCGCATTCAGAAATGTCCACACGATCCTCGATTCCCGGAGCAGTTGGTCCGATCCACATCAGTGAGCTGTCAAGTGACGGCTTTCGCAACGGCTTTCTGCATCTGGCAGTACTGAATGCGTTTTTTGTTGCTCAACCGATCTTCGGGAAATTTTCAGGAAACCTGCAGTATCTGAGGCATGAAAATTTTTCGGCAGCAAGCTTTCTGACCGCAGCAGGGCTGCTGTTTTTTGTCATTCCGGTCGCCCTGTATGTCGTGTTTCGATTTGCGGCGCGAGTTCGCGGGCTGACTGTCGCTTTGCGCATCTACCGCGTTCTGTTGTTTGTTTATGGTCTTTTGGGGTGCCTGTTGTTTGGCAGGTGGCTGTCTGCCGAATTCGATTTTCTTAAATTGGGACTTTCGGATCTCATCATTTTGCTGTTGGCAATTCCTGTAGCCGGACTGCTGCCGAGACTTTATTTCAGACACTCTTCAGTTCGCCAGGTCCTGACGCTGTCGTCAGTGAGTTTGGTTGTATTTCCGTTGGGCTTCTTTTCATCGGACGCGGCTCGAGAAATCGTGTTCGATATTCGCACGGACGTTGATTCGATTGCCACTCATCCCGTCCCGCTGGTCATGATTGTTTTTGATGGGATGTCGGGGATGTCGCTTCTGAATCAAGATCATGATATCGACAGTGTTCGGTACCCGAATTTCGCGAGTCTTTCGAAGACATCAACATGGTTTCGAAATGCTTCGACCGTTCATCTCAGAACCGATCATGCTTTGCCCGCGATACTGTCCAGTGGACTGCCAGAGGAGTCGTTTCTGCCGATTGAATCTCATTATCCGAGGAATCTGTTTCGGCTGATTCACGAAAGCAATCAGTACGAGATGACTGTCTTTGAGCCTTATATTCGGATGTCTCCGGAGGAACTGTGCCACTACGACTACCATCGCACATTTGCTGACGAACTCTATGAGCTGACGAACGTGTCGTGGCGGCTATATATGAATATTACATTTCCGCGTGAGCTGCCAAACCCTGAGATTCCCAAAGCGTGGTTTGGGATGTCGTCGAGGGGTGCTGAGCGGCAGAAGTACATGAAGGGGCAGATCGTGTACTCATGGGATCAACACCGTGCGACACAGGTCGATCATTTCATTGATTCCATTCGTCAGACATCAAAGCCGGGGTTTTACTTTCTGCATCTGGCCTTACCCCATTATCCGTGGTCAATGCTCCCGGATGGTCGCTCGTATCTCGATGATGACATCACCATTTGCGCTCCGGGCCTGATTGATGAAACATGGTGCGACGACGACTGGCCCGTTCAGCTCTGCTGGCAGAGAAGTCTGCTGCAGATTCAATATGCCGACCGTGTGCTGGGTCAGATCCTCGACAAACTCAAACAGCTGGAGATGTTTGACAAGGCGATGCTTGTCGTTACTTCAGATCACGGAATGTCATTTCATGCCGGGGAGTCGCTCCGAGGACTTTCTGATGCCACCTCACCTGATCTGCTCTGTGTGCCGTTATTTGTCAAGCAGCCAGCGCAGAGGACTGGGCAGGTGAACGACGCCTCGGTCGAGACGATTGATATTCTGCCGACGATCGCAGAGACATTGGGCCTGTCATCAGATCCGGAATGGGATGGAAGCTCAGTTTTTTCCTCGCCTCCCCGACTTCGTAAGACAATCGCGGGCCCGCAACCAGCCATCATGAACGCTGAGTTTCCGGAACGGTTTCGACACGTTACGGAACTGACGAGAGTCTTTGGAAGCAGTGGCCCTGATGATCGGCTCGGCCGTCTCACGCTGATTCCGGATCAGATCGGTCGTTCTGTCGAAGTCATGCGAGCTGAAGCATCTGCATTTGAGTGCACTGTCTCCCGTGGTGTGGCGGCGCCAACTTCGCCGAATGCACGCGTGCACCCATGTTTCCTGATCGGGCGCCTTCAATCATCGACAGCACTGCAAACCCCGGTTGTGATTGCCGTGTCGGTCAATGGAAAACTTGCTGTCGCGACTCGAACGTCACCCAAGGATGATGAAGGGCGTCGGTGGACGGCCATGATTCCGCCTGACCTTGTGAATCAGACGGCTGTGATCGAATTGTTTGAAGTCAGGCGAAAGGGAGAGAATTATAGCCTCCATCAGATTCGTGAAATCCCGATCGACTCGCAAGCTGCTGATTCCGGACGACCCCGGTTCGGAGTCCGTCGCTGAGGGAGCCGGGCATGAGTTGCTCGCCGAGAGGTTGGCCATGTCGGTCGCTCTTAAGGATGCATGATCTACTTCGGTGCCTCTGAACTTTCCTTCTCAAGAGTCGTCGCCCCCGGGCTATCAGACGATGCCGGGGAGAGTTTTTGATTTTCGAGGGGCTGTTGCAATTCTGGGGGCAGTCCAGCATTTCTGGCCTCGGCGGCCTTCTCAAGATCTGACTGCGACATCGTATTGACCAGTTGAGGAATGGGCGAGTTCAGACGCTGCCTGAGCGGTAAGAACTCTGCGAGACGATCAGGATAAAAAGCTTCCAGACATTCTACGATTCTGATGGCGAAGTCGATGCGACCTGTTTCGACAGCGAGGTTATAAAGTTCGACACGCGGCTGAGGATCGTTGAGTGTGCTCACCACCTGCTTCAGTTTCGCTTCAAAGTCCTGATTCAATACCACCAGTTGATCAACGTTTTGCTGCACGAGAGCAGCGTATTCGTTGTCTTCCGCCAGCCGAGCCAGCGCGGCTACGTTGGTATACAGTTCAAGATTGCGCTGACCCTGGAGCGACATCCTGAGCAGAGCCAATCCCTCGAGAGCTTTCTCCTTCGTTCCGTACGCCAGCATGACCTTGGCCAGCAATCGATTGGCCGGGAGATTCAATGGATTTTCTTTTCTCATTTCCATCGCCATCGTGCGAGCCTGATCGATGTCGCCGGCCGCAAGTTTCTTTTCGGCTTCAACAAGGTTTCTGAAGACAGCCTGGTCGAGGTATTCGAGGACTTCCTCGGCCGGTTCGAGTTGCTGTGCATCAACTGCCAGCATGACAACCTTGCCGGCTTTGGTTCCATTTCCCGGATCCGTCGGCTTTGCTTTGATTGCCTCGGTGATGTCGTCCAGGGCTTGTTTCAGATCACCCAGTTCTGTGTAAAGCTCTGCGCGAAAAGATCGAACGTTCTCAGGCTGGAACTTACGGTCTACAAGAGTATTGAGGTGCTTGAAAGCCTCATCCCACGCAACCAGTTGACAATAGAGAATGGCCAGACTGAACCTGGCATCGTCGGAAGTCTCATCTTCCTTCACCAGGGACTCGAGAATTTCAATGGCCTTCCAGCGATCATCCGCCTGTGCGTAAGCATTGCCGAGGCTTCTGAGGGCGATCAGTCGCATCTTCGGGTCATCAACAACTGATTCCAGAGCTTTAATTGCCTTGTAAGGACGACCTTCTGCAAGGTGCATCATTCCATCAATCAGTTGGACACGAGCCTCATTTCCCGGAAAGGTCTTGAGCTTTGCCGCATTGCTGGAAGCTTTTTCCCGATCTCGCTCTTTGAGCCCTGCCAGAGCCTCATTGAAAATGACATCCGGGTCTTCCGGAATGGACTGCACGGCAAACGACAGGACGATCCATCCGCCGACGACAATCAGGACACCCCACAACCACCACGGCATGCCGGTGGAAACTCTTGGTCGGTTTGAAACAGGGGCGGGAGATTTCTGAGACATATTTCTGAAAATTCAATCAGGGGCGGGATTCAAAATGGCGCAAAGAGCTCGATCAACGTACGATGTTTGCCGGACTTTCATTGGAAAATCCACCAAAACAATTCCAGATTGGGTGATCCACGGACTCAAATTGCGGAGTCACCCGTCTAATTGTATCCGATACGCAGTTTTGACTGACACGCATCCTGCCGACCGGAACCAAAAACGGAACGTTTTTCATCATTCTGGCCCAGATCAAATCCCTGTCAAATGACCGACTCCTCGCCATCACATAGCCGTCGAAGATTGCTCCGGACGGTGTACCGGCGGGCTCCTGCAGGTGTCGAGGGAACGGCTGCGGTAACGGCGAAAACCGGCCGAACGGCTCCGTCGGCGGGAAACACTGTCCGACTGTCGACGCGTGCGATGGCCTGTGATTTTTCTGTGATAATGAATCCTGGGGCTATCGAGCAGATCGAATCCGCAGGTGAAGCTCTCAACGTTGTCCATGCCATCGAAGACTGGTTGAGCATCTATCGGCAGTCGTCAGATCTTTCCCGGTTGAATCAGTTTGCAGGGACTACGCCGCTGACCGTTCGAGGCGATCTCTTCGAATTGCTGCAGATCGCAAACGAACTGTTTCAGGAAACAAACGGTTGTTTTGATCTGGCGTCAGGAGCATTGACGCAGTTGTGGCGGCACTGCCGTCAGAGTGAACGAATTCCTGATCGCAGTGAGGTCGACAAATCACTGCAGCGTTCGGGTATGCAGCATGTTGTACTGGAGTCCGATCATAATCGGGTTTCCTTCGCCCGTGATGGCATCATTCTCGATCCGGGGGCGATTGGGAAAGGTTACGCAATCGACGAAGCCTGCAGAGTCTTGCAGGTCGAAAAGAGTGGTCCGGAGTCATTTCTGCTGCACGGAGGTCACAGTAGTCTTCGAGCTGCGGGATGTCATCATGATCACGATGGGTGGCCTGTTGGTATCGGAAATCCGCTCTTTACGGAGAAACGGCTGGGAACGTTGCTGCTGAAGAATCAGTCGCTCGCAACCAGTGGCTCCAACATTCAATTCTTTCGCCACGACGGCAAAAGGTATGGTCACATTCTGGATCCGAAAACGGGCTGGCCGATCGAAGGGATGCTGTCTGTGACTGTTTTGGCCCCCACTGCAGCAGTTGCCGATGCGCTTTCAACCGCGTTTTTCGTGATGGGGGTCGAAAAAGCTGTTGCTTGTTGCGAGAATTGGCCGGGAGTGGGTGCTATTCTCATTCCGTTTCCCGAACATGGTCGGAAAGTTCATCCCATCGTCGTTGGAATCCCGCGAGAATGCATTTTCTGGGATGAATCTCAGGTCGAGTCGTCTGTCGGTTAGCGGAGAGACATGTTCTGCGGTACCTTTTTCTTTGATCGAAGCAAACGCTGAAAGCTTTCCTTCCCCATCCTGCCGCCTCCACTCCAGGAGCCAAGATTCTGTGACCGATTTTCGTCGATATTCTCTGTCTGCTGTGGTGCTGCTCGTGACATTGCGAATCGGCATTGGCTGGCAATTGTTGTATGAGGGTCTGTGGAAGATTGACACGCTCAGTACTCAGACGCCGTGGAGCTCGGGTGGTTATCTCAAGAGTGCCCAAGGGCCTTTTCGCAGCATTTTTCGGGCAATGACGGGTGACCCCGATGATAAGTCGTGGCTGGATGCTGAGCGAGTTTCGGCCCGATGGAATTCGTGGCAGAAGCGATTTGCGAGGCATTATTCGCTCAGCGAATCTCAGGCAGGAAGTTTGAACCGTTTGATTTTCGGCAACTCAAGTTTCTCGGCTCCGCTCAGATTGGTCGCCCTCCCTGAGGGCATTGATCTGGCCGCTGCGAAATTGAAAGGAAAGACCTCTGAGACTGATACCATGTGGTTTGATGCGAAAGCGAAAGAGCTGCGTGTCAGCGGTAAATTGCACCTGACCGCCTCAGAGCGAGATGCGTTGCTTGAACAGATCGCTGGCA
>JBKDRW010000707.1:0-4227 GCA_046341255.1 Planctomycetota bacterium | reverse complement strand
GTTTCAACGGGTGCCATTGTGAAAAGAAACCCGGGATTTAAAAGTCGTGGAACCACGAATGAACGCAATTCGGTGCGAGTGGTGCCTCACGAATTGTCTCCTTTCCGGCAGTGCATGCGATCCACCTCGAAGCCGAGACGTGACAGATGTCTGACGTCGGACTAAATCCCAGAATGCACCAGATTGCTGCGGGGGCAATCGGTCCTTTCGACGTCACGGGAAGAGTTTCTCAGAACAAGTGACAGTGGCCACTCTGCTCTTCACATTCAGGCTTCACGACATTTGCCAAAACATCCTCAGGCCCGAAAGAGCCATCAGGCAGGGCCGAGTTCTCTGCCCCAAACAGATCCGCCTCGACGAGGTCACAGCCGAAACAACAGAAATGAATCTGTTTACAGAGCACAGAAATACCCGCCCGTGAATCACAGGTCGGTTTCGGGGCTCGATCCGTATCTCACGCGACACACGATTTGCGTGATTCTGTTACGGCCGACGAGGCCCTGCATGTCCGCCGCCCATCCCCGGAGCAGCGAGATCCATTGCCGTTCATCCGCATCCTCACACGGCCTCCGGGCCTATGCCTTTGCTGAAACCAGCGGCTCACCAATCGACCAGTCGCGGCCCGAGCGGATCACCTTGCGATATAGCGTGTCACGCTCAACCGGGACTCGGCCTGCTTCCTGAATCAGACGATGCAGTTGCTCGACCGTCATTCCCTCGGGTGTCTTCGCACCGGCATCGTGATAAATCAGCTCATGGATCACCGTTCCATCAATATCATCGGCACCATACCCCAGTGCCAGTTGTGCCGTCTGCTCACCCAGCATGATCCAATAGGCTTTGATGTGGTCGAAATTGTCGAGCATTAAACGAGCCAGCGCGACCATGCGAAGATCGAACAAGCCATCCGGTTTTCGAATGTCTGACAACTCCGTGTTCTCAGGATGAAACGCCAGCGGGATAAATGTCTGAAACCCGCCTGTCTCGTCCTGCAGATTCCGCAGCCGAATCAGGTGATCGACTCGATGTCTGGCTTTCTCAATATGCCCATACAACATTGTGGCGTTGGAACGCAGCCCCAGTTCATGAGCCGTTCGATGAACATCGAACCAGACATCACTGTCCGCCTTATGCTCACAGATCTGACGTCGTACTTCCTCATCGAAGATCTCTGCCCCTCCACCCGGCATGCTGCCCAGACCAGCCTCCATCAGTTGCTCCAGAACCCATCGGATCGGTTTCTTTGTGATGAAGCTGAACCAGCTGATCTCCACAGGAGTCCATGCCTTGACATGAATCTCCGGACACGTTTCATGAATGACACGAACGACATTCAGGTACCAGTCAAAGCTCTTCTTGTGGTGCAATCCACCGACAACATGAATCTCCGTTGCGCCACCCGCTCTGCCTTCAAGAACACGCTCACGAATCATCTCGTCTGTAAACGTGTCGGCCTTCTCATCACGCAGATCCGCGCGGAAGGCACAGAAACGACAACGATAGACGCAGACATTGGTTGGATTCAGATGAATGTTGGTGTTGTAAAACGCATAGTTACCGTTGATTCGCTCACGTACCATGTTGGCAAGCTGACCGAGCGTGTGCAGGTCAGCTCGTGTGTCAAGGATGACACCATCGTCGAACGATAAACGTTCGCCGGAAAAAACCTTTGAGGCCACGCGGCGAACTTCAGTGTCGGAAATACTGGCTGGAGAGATCATTAGATGACTCAAGAAAGATGATGCAACAGGATGTGCGAGAGCACTGGTAAATGCCGCGGGATCGATGCGGAGCTTTTGCCAATCTGCATTTGAGGACTTTGATTCAGGCCACTCAGTACAAACCGACATTCCGCCGACGTCTTCACCGAAAAACGCGAGGGTGGACAGTGAAAATATCGTCGCCAATCCCCGTTTTCGGATGATTTTAGACCCGAAACCCCTGATTAGCGAACCGATCGCCGCAGGTCGCCTCAGTGCAGGTTCCCCGGCAGAATTTGCTCTCGTTTGTGAGATCCCGGCTCCATTGATCCAGCAATCGCGACATCTGCCGGCCGGGATCACACGGGATTCGTGTCGCTTCCGCCCGGAACAGGTGGAAAACACGCGGTCAATCATCACACGTTCGCGTCGCGATGCGTTTCCCCGTGGCGTACCACTCTCCGTCTTGTCAGCTGGAGAAGTAAGCCATGAGAGAAACGACAGCGAGCACTCCGTAAATCACGCCGCAAAGCACGAGGCAGACTCGTCGCCACATCGGAGGTCGGATTTCGGGCGGGAGGAATCGTGTATTCACACGAAGAATCTGAAAGGCACCAATCGATAAGATCGGCGTCGCCAGAAGTCCAAGAATCTTGAACAGACTCACGGCACTGTCACCCAACGCCAGGGCAACCACCCCGAACGCAGTAAAGCCCAGCAATAATCTTGCATAAATACGACTGGTGGCAAACTTTCGGATTCCGGGCCATCCCGCAAATAAAGAATCACACACAATGCGAGTCAGACAGTCCGTGTTGCCCAACTGGGTGCTGAACAGGATCCAGAAACCGTTGATCAGAGCGAGGGCCCAGAAGCCCGACCAGAGTTGATCAGCCATGTATCGAGCCTGAAAGGCACCAGCCGAATTGTTGTCAGGAATCTGATCCCCGGGAACAATCGCCAGGGCAAGATTCACGTTGAGATACATGCCCATCAAACATCCGACCGCCCACAGCACAGACTGGTCGAGCAACGAATACCTCCACCAGGTTGCCCACCGCCTCAGATTGACCGCGTCCGGCCGAAAGATGCGACCGATCGACGAAGCTTCCTGATGGCCCTCAGCAAGAACACCTCCGATGGATCCCATCCACGCTCCCATGCCAAGACCCTTGTCACGAGTCCAGTTGGAGATTGCAAGATTCCCAAGACCGCCGGATCCAGCGGTCGCCGCGAAAACACCAAGCAGCACCAGATCCATTTTGTGCGGGAGCGCCGACGGTGTCAGGAAGCCCTCCGCCGTGATCAGCCACTGTGATGCGGGAACGAACAGGATGTTGGCCACGACGAGAAACACAAAGATGAAGATCACCATTGCCCATGACAGTTTCTCCAGCAGACGCTCTATGGATTTCCCGGAGACAAGCAGTGCCACCGTCAGGGCAAGTACACCGTAGGAAATCATCAGCAGCGTAGTACCGTCCCCTCCTTTTGGGTCCGGCAATCGGTTTGACGCCGCCGTCAGTATCACATTCGCACACCCCAGCGCCATGGCCGGTGTCGCAAGTTGCATGGTGCCTGCAATGATGTAAAAGAGCCCCCAGAATCCTGAACCGGGCGAGAGCCGCATGATTCCTGTCAGTACAGGCTCGCCACAATAGAGCGTGTAGCGAATCGCTTCCAGATTGAAGATCATTTGCAGAAAGATCCCAACCGTCGCTACCCAGAGGATCTCCGGACCAAATTCGACAGCAGTGAGCGGCCCCACAATCCATTCACCGCCACCGATCGAACCAGCCAGCAATATCGCACCGGGGCCGATCGTCCGAAAGATATTCCCAACCGTCAACGGCAAAGGCTCCGGCAATTCGCCAACGCTCCATGCGGGAAGGTTGCCATGATCGAGCGAGGAATCACTCCGATGACTCCGCACAGAGTCAACGGCAACCGAATGATCCTCGTCGGTCGTGATGTGGCGGACAGGTTCCGACATAATGTGATCCACGTGGGGCGGGAAAGGCAGTCGATTCAGGATCGGGCGTCGGGGAGATTAGCAACTGTCGCATAGCATGACACCGAAGACCCTGCCCACTCAACTGAGAAATGACGCGATCCAACGCGGTCAGATCCTGCAGCCTCTCAAACCTGAGGTGGGTCACCAGAGAAAAACATTCATCCCGATCCCGCGTCCAGAGTTCACCTCGAATGGAAATCGCGGCGATCGGGTTCCCGTCATCAAGCCCGCTGAAGCTACAAAAAAACCTGCGTCAAAAACTGACGCAGGTTTCTGTCGGACTCATCATGATATCACGGGCGAACTATCGACGGTCGGATCCAGAACTGCTGCCGCCCATACCGCCTCCGAGGCCGCCCTTACCGCGAAGACCACCACTACCACCACGACGACCTCCGCGGCCACTTGTGGCACTGCCGGCAGACATGCCACCGGCGTAGTCACCGTAACCACCACTGCCGCCACTCATCAGGCCGCCCGTTTCGGAATCTCCGGTGCCCGTGTTATAAGGAT
>JBKDRW010000706.1:0-16784 GCA_046341255.1 Planctomycetota bacterium | reverse complement strand
ATTATTGACCAGCAACTCCAGCTGCACGCCCAGACGAGCAATCTCCTCGAACAGCAGTTGACCTGCTTCCGGATCAGACAAATCGATTGCCACAATGTGGCAACGCGTCCCGTGTCGAGTGTTTAAATCGACTGCCAGGTCATTCATCAGCTCCTTGCGTCGCGCGGCGAGGATCAGATGCATTCCGCGGCCGGCAAGCTGAGACGCAAATTCAGCGCCGATGCCTGAAGATGCACCTGTAATCAGGGCCCATCGATCGTTGTAACTGTCCAGCACCCGAAAACCTCAAACCCTCACAAAAAACATCAATGCCCACAGCGATGTCTGAACTCTTTCCGTGCAAACGAAAGCCGACAGCTCACATGATCAGGGGCGATTATCGCTTGAGTTGGCTGCCGGAGTCTAGAACTTCAACTCGCAACTCACAAATGGAGCCACCCGTTCCCGACTACCGCACAACCACAAAACTGAGATGCATCTCGCAGTGTCGCAGATGCAACTGCAACCATTCCTCGTGAGTCATCCGCCCGAACGCAGGGTGCGGTTTCTCCATGCGCTCCGTCCTGGCTCGCTGAATCGAGCGACGAAAATCTTCAAGAGCCGACGAAAGGGAATTCGCGGTCGGATATGCCTGGACCTCGACTGACGCCGGAAGGCGAATTCCGGGCCTCAATGGATGCGAGATCACCCGCTTCTTGAAAACAGGTAAGATCAGTCGAATCCAGAGTGGTGCCTTGCTTTGGAATCCGTCAACGGAACCGCGAAATGTCATGGCCAGATGCGACAGCAATCGATCAAAACTCCAGTTTCCGAGCGTACGGACGTTTGCAGAAGCGGCGAGTTGCTCAACGTCTGCCAGCACGTCATCAAGTGAGTGAAAAGTCAAATCACGGCGACCAGTCACAGTCTTTGGATTCACAGTCATCTTGAGCCTCGGAAGGGTACAGAACTCTCAGCATCGCTCGACGTTGATCAGATCGGTCAACGCCGGATCTCCGGTCACTCGGTTGTCGCGATGCTACGAAACTGACGCGGAGGCTGAAAGTGTCGCGTCAGGTCGTCAAGGTTGATTGCATCCCGATGCCACTGCGGAATGAACGAGTTCCCCCAAAATCGGACGACTGCCAACGGGCGGATCCCTGCTGTGATGTGCCGTTGGAACGGGCTGTCAGGGATCTGCCCCATGTGGTCCGATGGTCGGGGAAAAGATGCCATGACATCTTCCAATCCAGCTGACGACCTTGCGAAAGAATGCCTCGAGCCTGAGATTGCTTTGGTGAGCAACAAGGCCGAAGGATGCATTCGGAGTCCCGATAAACTGCCCAAATTCTTTCCCGCGGGTGACAGATTCCGCAGGAATGCCCGTTTTATCGTGGTCTGAGCGTGAAACAGCGTTAAAGTCCGTCACAATTCTCGGTTTTGCAACCTTACGGTTGTCGGTCCAGTTCCAGTCACTTTGAGGTGTGAGACGATTTTCATGAGTACAGTGTCCTCCCTGCCCTACAAGGTCGCAAATATTGAGCTGGCCGATCTCGGCCGAAAAGAAATTGAAATCGCCGAAATTGAAATGCCGGGTCTGATGGCGCTGCGTGAAAAATACGCGGCCAGCCAGCCACTCAAGGGAGCACGTATCGCCGGCTGCCTCCACATGACGATTCAGACGGCCGTGTTGATCGAGACGCTGAAGGCTCTCGGAGCAGAAGTGCAGTGGTCCAGCTGCAACATCTTCTCGACCCAGGATCATGCCGCTGCCGCCATCGCAAAGGCCGGGATTCCGGTTTATGCATGGAAGGGCATGAACGCCGAAGAATTTGATTGGTGCATCGAACAGACTTTGTTTTTCCCGGATGGGCAGCCGCTGAACATGATCCTGGATGACGGTGGCGACCTGACCACGATGGTTCACGACAAGTATCCAGAACTCCTGAAGGGCATTAAGGGTCTTTCGGAAGAGACGACGACGGGCGTGCATCGTCTGCATCAGATGCTTGCCGCTGGGAAACTTGCCGTTCCCGCCATCAACGTGAATGACTCTGTGACCAAGAGCAAATTCGACAACCTTTACGGTTGTCGTGAGTCTCTGGCAGACGGGATCAAGCGAGCCACAGACGTGATGGTCGCCGGTAAGGTCGTTGTGGTCTGCGGATATGGCGACGTAGGTAAGGGTTGTGCTGATGCAATGGATGGACTGGGCGCTCGCGTCATCGTGACAGAAATCGATCCCATCTGTGCCCTTCAGGCACTGATGGAGGGATATCAGGTTACGACCATGGATGAGGCGGCCTCAATTGGTGACATCTTCGTCACGACGACAGGTAACATCGACGTGATTCGTGGCGATCACATGGACAAGATGAAGCATCAGGCCATTGTGTGCAATATCGGTCACTTCGACTCAGAGATTCAGATTGCCTATCTGAATAACAGCAAGTCGATCCGACGCATCCGAATCAAAGGCCCGTCCGATGAAGGTGGTCCGGTTGATAAGTATGTGTATCCCAATGGGAAGGCGATCATCGTTCTGGCCGAAGGACGCCTCGTCAATCTGGGCTGTGCCACGGGACATCCGTCTTTCGTGATGAGCAATAGCTTCACCAACCAGGTGATGGCTCAACTGGCGCTCTGGACCGAAACTGAAAAGTTCGACATCGGCGTGCACATGCTGCCGAAGGAACTTGACGAGGAAGTAGCACGCCTGCACCTCGGAAAACTCGGTGCAAAACTGGAAACATTGACCGCGGCTCAGGCCGAATATATCGGCGTGAAGGTTGCAGGACCGTACAAGCCGACGCATTACCGCTACTAAGCGTGCTCCAGAACGGGAAAAAACCGCTGAAAGCTCGGCCTCTGGCCGAGCTTTTTTGTTTCGCTCATTTGTGCGCCGTCAAACCGACAAGAGGTGCAGACTCCTGACGGTCGGCGGGGAGAATTGCTGTCAGCACCGCGCCGCTATCCTGCCCGGTCGCACCTCTTTCTGCGTTTCGACCTCAGTCAACGAAATCAGACATTCATTCTGAGCGACGGTCACGACTCCCTTCACTGGATCCGAGCCAGGTGAATTGTGCGTTTCCAGTTTCTGGTAGTCACCGGCAGCATCGACCGGGGAATTCCGCTGCCGCCGGGCAACCATCTCGCGACCTCACTCTGGTCCGGATCAGCACATTTTCACGTCCGCACATCGCCATCGCATTCCTCGACAGGATTTCGCAACGTGACACACGGGTCCTGCTTTCAATCAGCCGAACGAGCATCGACGAAGATCGAGTGTATGAGGGAATTCGGGTGACACTACCGGTTCTCTCGGAATCATCAGTCCTCCCGTATGCCCGATTCGGAAGAAGCGTGCTGCTCGGCGAGATTCGGCAGCCAGCGCATTGACGGGGTAGCCTTCCGGATTGAGTCCGCCTGGATGATCGACGTGGTATCGACATCCGCCGAGCGACCGACTGTTACCGGTATCCACCAGATCGAACACAAGCGGTGTGTGCACTCGAATGCCGGGATGCAGACAACTTGGCGGCTGCCAGGCTCGATAACGCACGCCACCAACGAACTCGCCGGGCGTTTCGGTCGCCTTTAAGGGAACTCGAACACCATTCACAGCAATACACGCGGCTGACGAGTACATGCCAGTCACCCTGACCTGCAATCGTTCCACAGACGAATCCACATAACGCGTCGTCCCGCCCGCGCCAGGTTCTTCGCCGAGCACATACCACGGCTCAAGAGCCTGCCGCAGTTCCACATGCACACCGTTGGCTTCGAAGGTACCAATCAGCGGACAACGGAACTCGAAGTGAGCACCGAACCAGTTGACATCGAATTCGAGGCCCTGTCCTCGCAGGTAGTCAACAATCGCTGACAGATCCTGCCACAGGTAATAGGGCAGCATGAATCGATCATGAATCAGCGTTCGCCAGTGGATCAGAGGCTCAGAGTACGCCTTCTCCCAGAATGCTGCCAGAAGTCCGCGAACGAGCAACTGCTGAGTCAGACTCATCCGGGCATGCGGTGGCATCTCGAAACCACGCAACTCGACCAGTCCCAGACGTCCTGTGCTGGAATCCGGCGAGTACAACTTGTCGATGCAGATTTCAGCTCGATGCGTATTCCCCGTCAGGTCAATCAGAAGGTTCCGAAAAAGACGATCCACCATCCAGTAGGGAATCCAGCCGCTGCCGGAGTCCGGCACCTGCTGAAACGCGATCTCGAGTTCGTAAACAGAATCGTCGCGCCCCTCATCGACACGCGGCGATTGACTGGTCGGCCCGATAAACAGACTGGAGAACAGATACGAGAGCGACGGATGATTGTTCCAGAAACCGATCAGGCTCTTCAACAGATCCGGACGACGCAGGAAAGGGCTGTCAGCCGGCGTTGCCCCACCGAATACCAGATGATTTCCTCCGCCAGTTCCCGTGTGACGACCATCGAGCTGGAATTTTTCCGTTCCCAGTCGACACTGTCTGGCCTCCTCGTAAACGCCCGTTGTGATTTTTTTCAGCTGATCCCAATTCGCAGCCGGATGGATGTTGACTTCAATCACGCCGGGATCGGGAGTGACCTTCAGAACTTCAAGTCGGGGATCATGAGGTGGAAGGTAACCTTCGATGATCACCGGCGTTCCGGTCGCCTCAGCCGTTTCTTCAATCATCGCCACCAGTTCGAGATAATCTTCCAATGTGCCAACTGGCGGCATGAAAATACGAATCTGTCCGTCACGCGGCTCGACACACAGCGCTGTACGCACGATCGGGCCCGAACCCTGCGGCAGGGTTGCATAGTCAGCGCTCGATTCCTCCGGATCATCAATCAGACCGAGTCGCTGAAACATCTGCCGCTGCTTCGGCCTGAGCGTCTCTTCACGTCGGGCTGCCGTCAGCTTTTCCTGAGCCGTGCGGCGAATTTCGGCATAGCCAGGTAACGGCTCCCGATCCGCAAACGGGTCCAGCGTGAAGACATCAGGCGATGAGGAACCAGCGAGAGGAAGCGATTCGAGCGGCAGACGTAATCCGATCGGAGAATCACCGGGGATCAGAAAAAGTTTGTGGGATCGAAATGGCCAGTAGCCGCTCATCCACTTTGCATCCGCCTGCCACCACGCTCGGGTCAGCGGCAGCACAAATCCCGCGGCACGATTCACACCTCGCTCCAGCGCGCGGGAGAGTCGGCGACGATCTTCATTCGAATCCGGATCGAACTCACGCGGATCAATATCGATCGGCAGCTTCTGTTCGATCTCAAGCAGATGAAACACGTCTTCGTAGGCCGGACGTATCCAGCGACCATCGACTTCGAGTCGCTCAGCAAGTTCCACAATGAACTCGGCTGCCTGAGTTTCATCAGCAACCGGTTTGCTCGGGTCAGGATGACCAGCAGTCAAACCCAGATCTGCCAGCAGTTTTTCATTCTTCCAGATCGGCTGGCCATCTTTCCGCCACAGACATGTGTAGGCCCAGCGAGGCAGAGATTCCCCGGGATACCACTTACCCTGACCATAATGAAGAAGTCCACCCGTACCAAAACGATCGCGAAGACGACGAATCAGCTGATCAGAGAGCCGCTGCTTCATAGGCCCGACGGCGTCTGAATTCCACTCTGCACCTTCCATGTCATCGATCGATACGAATGTCGGTTCGCCACCCATGGTCAGTCGAACATCATTCGCCAGCAGTCGACGATCAACATCATATCCGGTCGCATCGATTCGCGCCCACGTGTCTTCCGTATATGGCCGAGTGACTCGCGGATCTTCGTGAATTCGATTCACCTCCATGTGGAAGCTGAATTCGCACTCACACTTTTCAACGCCACCTGAAATCGGCGCGGCGGTCTGAGGGGAAGGTGTCGCCGCCAGCGGAATGTGTCCTTCGCCAGTCAGCAGTCCGGACGTCGGATCAAGCCCGACCCAGCCAGCGCCTGGCAGGAACACTTCGGTCCACGCATGAAGATCAGTAAAGTCCGATGTTGGTCCCTCCGGACCTTCCAGAGGCTTCAGATCAGCAGTCAGCTGAATGAGATAACCGGAAACAAATCTCGCCGCCAGTCCGAAACTTCGAAGCAGATGCACAAGCAGCCACGCGGAATCCCGGCAGGATCCCGATCGCTTCGCCAGCGTCTCTCCGGGAGTCTGAACACCCGGCTCAAGTCGGATCAGATAGCTGATATCCTGCTGGAGCTTCTGGTTGATATCGACCAGAAACGAAATTGTTCGACGAGGGGCGGCATTGATCGAACGACGATACGCGTTGAATTCTGCATCGGATGCATATGGCTCGAGAAATGGCTTGAGATCCTGCTTGAGTTCCTCCGAGTACTCAAATGGAAACTCGGTCGCCTCTTCCTCCAGAAAAAAATCGAATGGATTGACCACCGTCATGTCCGCGATCACATCCACAGACACTGAAAAGATGTCTGTCTTTTCCGGAAAGACCAGTCGGGCCAGAAAGTTACCGTGTGGATCCTGCTGCCAGTTGATGAAATGATTTGCTGGCTCGACTTTCAGTGAGTACGCATCGATCTGCGTCCGCGTATGCGGCGCAGGACGAAGCCGAATCAACTGGGCTCCCAGTGAAACCGACCGATCGTATCTGTAAACCGTCTTGTGACTTAACGCAACTTTGATGGGCATGAACCTGGGGGCCCGATAGTACTTCGGAATGGGGAGGCATCGCCAACGCGGCGGACAGCGTCATCAAACTGTTATCGACGACTGAAACTTGCTGCAATGCGAAGAAAGTGCCATTTCTTGCTCGCTGGCGGTTGAACCATGGATTTTGAGAACGCAGAACAGCGGACTCCAGGCGGAAACGGCTCATCACCACAATTTCGCCTTGAATCGCTGAGCGGCAGTTCCGGATTGCCGGAGAAGTGCCACCTGCCAAAGCCAGGAATTGCAGCGGCCAGCCACACAGCAAGGGCGCTTGGACGAGAATTCAGGCGTCTTTGCCTACTTCACGTGCATCGGGTCTCGGCCTCAAACACATGTCACAAGCTGAGAATCAGAGCATTGCAGATGCCGCGTCCGGATTCCTCATCTCGTGTTTCGCGAGTCCGCTCAGGCATCGCTTGACGCATCCCGGAGGTCAGTCAAGATTTGTGGATCTCTAACGAACGGGAACCCACATGAGAGATCACCAAAGTGCCGGCTGGCGAATCCAGCCAGCAGACATCGAACGCGTCGTTCCGTTTGAAGCGCTGCTGGATCGAATCGCGGATGAGCGACGGTCAGACTGGATTGCACGACGACGATTTCTGCACGCCAATCCGGAGCCCAGCGGATATGAACTGAAAACGACTCAGTATATCGCCGAGGCACTGGATGCCGTCGGGATCAGCGCTCAATTCAATTCACGGGACGTCGGCCTGATGGCGGACCTGTCCATTGGCACCCCCGACGACGCGGCACCCCTGATCGCCATTCGTGCCGACATCGACGCCCTGAGGATGCATGATCGAAAGACCGTTCCGTACGCATCGTCGTGTCCCGGACTGTCTCATTCCTGCGGCCATGACGCGCACACGACGATCGTTCTTGCTGTCGCCGAACTGCTGGCTGCTATGCCGAAGCGTCTGCCGGAGTCAGAGGTTCCCTCGGCTCGCTTTCGATTTATCTTTCAGCCGGCAGAAGAAACCGCCGAAGGCGCAGCGTGGATGGTGGACGATGGCGCGATCCGGAATGTCGATGCGATTCTGGGCCTGCACGTCGATCCGTCTCTGCCGGCTGGTCGCGTGGGAATTCGCTACGGCGTTCTGACGGCTCAGGTCGATGAAGTTCAGATTCACATCTCAGGGCAGGGCGGCCATGCAGCAAGACCTCACCATACCACAGATCCCATCGGCACGGCTGCGATGCTGGTTTCGTCACTGTATCAGGCCGTGCCGCGACGCGCGAATTCACTGAATCCTACGGTGTTTACTGTCGGTTCGATTCATGGTGGAACCGCATCAAACATCATCCCGGATCACGTGGAAATCCTCGGCACGCTGCGATCGACCGATCGAAACACTCGGGAAACCGTCATGAACACCATTCGGAAGATCTCCGAAGGGCTGGCAGCAGCCACCCACAACGACATCACTGTCTCGTTTCGCAGTCCACTGGGATCGGTGGTCAACGATGTGACCGTCATGTCGGCCTGTGAGGCAGCCGCCATTCAGGTGCTGGGCGGACAGAATCTGGTCCTGATCGATAATCCCAGCATGGGCGGAGAGGACTTCGCCGTTTATCTGGACCATGTCCGGGGTGGCATGTTCCGACTGGGCTGTGCAGGGGCCACCGGCAATTGGCCACTGCTTCACTCTCCGATCTTTGACATCGAAGAACGAGCCATTCCGATCGGCGCACGGATTCTGTCAAGAACTGCGTTGATACTGGCATTGATGCCCCCGGAAAGTCCTTCCTGAAGTTCGGGCCGCTGCAAATCGATTTCTGTCCGGAACTTCTCGAAAGTGTTCAGAATGACTGTGATGCGTTTTACACCCAATGCCAGTCCAACCATTGGTGTCGAAATCGAGCTGCAACTGATCGACGCGAAAGAACTGGCGCTTTGCAGTTGCATCGATCAACTGCTTTCGTCGCTGCCTCCGCATCTGCAGGAGTCCGTGAAGCCGGAACTCATGCAGTGCTACGTGGAAATCAATACCCGGATCTGTCGCACCGTTCGCGAAGCGGGTGATGATCTGAGAGCGAAGCTGGCGGAACTGGAGTCCATCATTCACCCGATGGGCATTCGATTGCTCTGGGCTGCCACGCATCCGTTTTCGTCGTGGCGCCACCAGAAGATCACCGTGCATGAACGTTATCATCGACTTGTCACGCTGATGGAAGATGTGGTTCGGCGCCTTGTCACCTTCGGTCTTCACGTGCATATCGGTGTCGACTCTGGTGATAAAGCCGTCATGATCTGCGATCGTATGCTGCATTATCTGCCGCTGCTGCTGGCGCTGTCGGCGAATTCGCCTTTCTGGGAGGGACGCAGCACAGGACTCCAGTCCAATCGCTCAAAGATCATGGAAGGTCTCCCAACAGCCGGTCTCCCCTACCAGATGCGCAACTGGAGCGAATACGTCTGGCTGGTGAAGCATCTGATGGCAACAGGATTCATCAATTCGATTCGGGAAATCTGGTGGGACATTCGTCCTCACCATCATTTCGGTACGGTTGAAGTTCGAGTCTGCGACGTGCCTCCTTCGCTTGACCACGTGCTGGCTCTGACGGCATTGATTCAGTGCCTTGTGCATACGATTTCCAATGAAATTGATGAAGGCACGTTTCTGCCGGAATACCACCCGATGATGGTGGAGCAGAACAAATGGCGAGCCACTCGTTATGGCTCCGACGCTTCGCTTGTCAGTTCGAAAGATTTTCAGCAACGCTCTGTGCCGCAGCTGGTGGATGAGTTGATTCAGAAACTGACGCCGACAGCTGTCGAGTTGAATTGTCTGCCGGAGCTCCAATCCCTGTCCATGCTTCACCTGAACAGCGGCGCGCGACGTCAGACCGAGATTTACGAAGCGACCGGAAGTCGTCGAAAAGTGGTTGAGAAGCTTCTGGAAACTCCGGCATGGCAATGATGACAGACGCCCACGATCACACGACACCCCATCGCGGCAAGGTCTATCTTGTCGGCGCGGGGCCCGGAGATCCGGGGCTGTTGACGCTGCGCGGCGCGGAATGCCTCAAAGAGTCAGACCTCGTGCTGTATGACGGGCTCGTCAATCCGTTGCTATTGAGACTGACCAGAGGCGTCTGTGAGCGAACGGCTCGGGCACGACGAGAAGGCGTATCGATCGTCACGCAGCATGAGATCAATGATCGACTCATTGCTGAAGCGCGCGCAGGAAAAGTCGTCACGCGGCTGAAGGGCGGCGACCCATATATTTTTGGTCGTGGCAGCGAAGAGGCAGCCGCACTGGCGAGCGCCGGTGTCCCATTTGAAGTCGTACCCGGAGTCACCGCGGCGACCGGAGCGGGTGAATATGCCGGGTTTTCTTTCACTCATCGTGACATTTCATCAGCCGTCGCCTTTGTGACCGGCCATGAAGACCCGTCCCGTGACGAATCTCGACTGGACTATCCGTCTCTGGCTCGATTCCCGGGAACGCTCGTTTTTTACATGGGACTGAAGCAGCTTCCCGAGATCTGTCGACAGCTTCGTCAGGCTGGAATGATTTCATCGACTCCTGCCGCAGTGGTCTGCCACGCGTCTCTGCCGAGTCAACTGGTTGTGGAAGGAACACTGGAAACTTTGCCGGATCTGGCCCGACTGGCATCGCTGAAACCACCGTCACTGATCGTCGTTGGTCAATGTGTCACTCAGCGTTCTCAGCTGAACTGGTTCGAGCATTTACCTCTGTTCGGTCTTTCAATCGGAATCACTCGTCCGGAGGATCAGGCGGACGATATCGCCAACCTCGTTGTTCGGCTTGGCGGTGAGCCCATCCTGATGCCAATGATCGAAGTTGGTCCGGTGCCACAGTCATCCGTGGCCGTCATCCAGGAAGTGCTGCAACGAGTTGCAGACTTTGATTGGCTGATCTTCACGAGCGTCAATGGAGTCTCAGAATTCTTTCGACATCTGTTCGAGACAGGTCGGGACGTGCGATCGCTCGGCGCCGCCAGACTGGCCGCAATCGGCACATCAACCGCAGAACGTCTTCGAAGTTTTGGCCTGATAGCCGACCTGATTCCGGCTCAGTTTCGCAGCGAAGCGCTGGCGGCCGAATTGGCCTCCATTGCGAGTTGCAGAAAAGTCCTGTGGATCCGGGCGACGCGTGGCCGGAATGTCTTGCCCGAGACACTGACTGCTGCCGGAGTGCAGGTGGAACAACTCGCTGTTTACGACAACCGAGATGTCAGCGAGCTTTCTCCGGAGATTGTCTCAAGGATCAAGAATCAGTCACTGGACTGGATCGGGCTGAGCAGTCCGTCGATCGCTCGACGATTCGCGGACCTGCTGCAAACCGCTGGCGTAGCACCGGCCGAACTTCAGACAAAACTCGTCTCAATCAGCCCAGTGACGACGTCGACTGTCACAGCCTGCGGATTCAATATCTCGGCAGAGGCTACAACTCAGACATGGGCCGGCATGATTGAAGCAATCCAAATTGCCAGCCGACAACAGAGCGAAGGGCTTCCTCTGAAGCTGAATTTCTGAGAATTCTTTCTTGTCAGGAACGGCATGCTACAACTCTCGTGCGAAACATGAATCTGAACCGCCGGCCGATTCAAGTGCGATGATCGGCTGATGGTGCAGTCTCGGAATACGCTCTGTTGTGTGACCAGTTTCCGCAACATTTTTTTCAGACACCGGAGAACCCCCCATGCAGATCATCCGATTTTTCACTCCTGGTTTGGCAGTTGCTATGCTGCTGCTGAGTTACGGATCCTCGCAGCCTGCCCAATCAGGCGATGATCCGGCAGCTGCCAAAGCCTCGATCGAGAAAACATTGAACGATCAGGTGGTCGCATGGAATCAGGGCAGCATCCGGGACTTTATGAACGGCTATGTCCGCGATGAACAACTGCGATTTGCCAGTGGCGGCAACATTCGTCGCGGCTGGGAGGAAACTCTGCATCGCTACCTTGTCTCGTATTCGACGAAGGAAAAAATGGGCACACTGAAGTTTACAGAGCTGGAGATTACAATCCTCAGCCACGACTATGCCGAAGTCTTTGGAAAGTACCACCTCACTCGAGACAAAACAGTCGGCGACGCCTCTGGTTTGTTTACGCTTTTGATGCGACGAGAAGGTGATGATTGGCTGGTGCTGCATGATCACACCTCCGCTGCAGAATAATGCCGCGAACCAAGTCCGCGACACCGGGCGATGAGAACCTGCCAGGACCGCACTTCTCCGCTCTTGCTCCAAACCCGGAACCCGGCTAAATTGATGCTTTCGGGGAATCCGTTGAGGCGTCCCCGTGTCCAGATCTGATTTGCCGCCGTAGCTCAGTTGGCAGAGCGACGCTTTCGTAAAGCGTAGGTCGCTGGTTCGACTCCAGTCGGCGGCTTTCAGTTTGACCGCACAAAAGACAGGGAATTCGGAGAAATTCGAGTTCCCTGTTTTCGTTTCAAACGCTGCCGTTGCCCCCTTTTAGTCACCTTTTCGGGTGAATTCTTGCGAACGTATCGGCGGATTTCGGCGAATGTGTCTTTCGCGGAGATGAACGTCCTTGCGGATCAAATGCCAGAGTAAACGACGAGTGCAATGGCTGTTCCACTGATCAAGATGAACAGTGCACCGCTGCAGCCAATCGAGGTGCGATGATAAATCCGATTTCTGAGGGCGCGTTTGGGATCGGTGAGCCATCCCCAGCCTCGCGGGGCCTTCAGACCAAGGTTATGGCGAAGGATCCGTTTGAGCGATGTCCTCGCTGCAATCCTCTTTCGCAGAGACGGTTTTCGGAAACGAAATTTCACAGGACTTCCTTTGCATTTGCCGGATAGCGGCCTGAACTGCACGCTGAAGCCGAAACCCTCAGATTGTAAAGAAAGCGGTATGATTGGCGGGTCATCACTGGAGAAGCGAATCCCAAAGAACGACTCGCACGAGTGGCGCACGTCTTTCCCTCGGGTGCACCATATTGAGCCGGTGCTGTTTGTGCAAAGACGGCGCAAAGTTGGATCGCGGGCGTGATCGTCTTTGCCTCAGAGTCTTGCTGCCCAAGTTGCGCTCGCACTGGAAACTGATCCGGCGGCAATTCCGTCTCAATGGGTCCGTTCGTCGCCAGTCGATGATGGAAGTTCGCGGTGTTCCACGGCCCGAAACGATACAGCGTTCCATACCCGTGTTTTTCGTGGTAAAACCTCGAGTCTTTTTTGAGAGTTTCCCGCGTCCAGCGCAGAGTCACCAACAGCCTGGCCCCCAAAGACATGGTCGCCTGAACCTACAGACTAACTCAGGGATGAACGACCGTCAGCTGGCGTGCGATTGTCTCAATCATCGTTTCAAGGCAGCCGGGAGAAGTGGCGGCAATGACTTCCTGGTAAATGCCATAACCATAGGTACTCGCCGGAGGAATGTAGCCCGGCTGCCAGTCGTTGGTGAGTGTGGTTACAAAAACAGGGTGCGGCGAGAAACGGCTGCGTAATGCAAGCTGAAACACCTGATACAGTTCTCCAGGAACGAAGATCCAGATGGCATCGCCAAGTCGCCCAAGCCTCAGCGTCAGAGGATAGGAACGGCCAGGCACGAGATTGTTCAGACGTGTGAGTTGTCGCGTTCTTTGTTCGACCTGTGCACGACAGTCACGCAGACGACTCTCATTCTGCGCGGATCGAGCGAGCGTTTCTTCCGATATCCAGAGCTCTCGTTCCGATATTGTCTGTTCCATGGTCGGCAGATCATGTCGATATGGAAGGTTGATGGTCAGATTCTCCCATCGCCACAGAACATACGGCTGATCATCGGAACAGTCAGTTTGTTCATGCTTCCAAGTACCGATCGCTGTGCCGGAAATGACCGGGCCCGCATAGCGAAACCTCGTCCCCGGCGCGGGAAATGTGACCAGCGCGGACAGGACAGCGTACCCGACCTGTCGACCATTACGATCAGCGATTTCCGTGTCTCCGACGAATCCTTCACGTGGTCCAAGGTCTCCCGACGCGCCCTGAAGAAACAGGCATGGTACACCCTCCGATTTTTCAACAACTTCGCGCATGGCTCCGACCCAGTCAGGACTGATGAGCGTGTTGTCCCATGCCAACGTGGTCGGATGACAGGCGTAATTGACAACGGTGGCCAGATTCTCCCCCGCAGCATTCAGAAGCCTGGCAATCAACAACGTATCATCAGCTGGTCCGTCAGGATTAAAACCGCACACGAAGCGACCACGCTCCGTATCGAAATAATCCCGGTGTGCAGCGAGACCGCAGCGACCCATGCCGTACACAATCGTCGCGTCAGTCCTGCGACCCTGCGCTTCCCTCGCAAGTACTCCCAGTTGTTCCGCAAGTCGATCAAGATATGGCCCCAGTAACTCGCCGCCGGGAAGGTCGCTCCGCGTCCGGGACATCCACCCCGCACCATGTGTATGAGACATGGTGACAAGAATACTGTCGTAATCTACACCGGTGGCCGCATGGATCGTCTGCCGAATGTTTCGCAATTCGTGGCCGTCGAGAATGCAATGATCGAGCCCCACAAGAATCTGAGGCTCTCCGATTTCGGGCAGCGATGGTTCCAGCCAAAGCAGAGTGGCTTCAAGAGGTCGATGAACTCCGGTCGCTCTGTCATGCAGGGCCGCGCCCCACATGCGATGGTAGATACCGACAGGAGGTGTAATGTCACATCGGGCAATCGCTGCTCGACATCTGGCCTGAGGCGTTTTAATGACCGTCATGCTGGTCTTCGGTTTCATGGTGGTCTCCAAACAGAGTGCCTCGTGGATTCAACAGAGCCCAGCACATGGCATCAATCGCCATCACTGCAGCAAAAAGGAACAGGATCAGATTCCAGTTATCTGTCCGAGCAACAAGCCACCCGGCCGTGACAGGAAACAATGCGGCTCCCAGATTCCCGAACATGTTCATGGTGCTGAAGACTGTGGCGACGTGACGACCACCGAAGCTGATTGCTACCGTATAACCGCTCACTCCACCGAATGTCGCACAGAATGCCCCGAGGGAAATCAATGCGATGCTGCCGTTGATGTCTCGAACAAAATATGAGGCGACGATCAGCAGCGAACACATTCCCATACCAAGAACAGCAATACCCTGACGACTGAGCCTTTGACGCCCTGTCCGCTTCAGCAACCAGTCCGAGAAAAAACCACCCGTCAGACTTCCCACCACTCCACCGACACCGGCAATTGTCGTCAGCAGTCCCGAATCCAGCTGAGAAACATCACGTGTTTTCTGAAGGAATGTCGGAAACCAGGTCATGAAGAACACCATACCCGCTGCGCGAAAGAACTGTTGCCCACACAGCAGCACCAAAGGCCAGCTGGAGATCATTTTTGACCAGTCCACGGGGACGCGATGCGACGTGGTTTGATCTGTCGCCGGTAGTTTTCGAAGCGTGATGATCGCCAGAAAGGATGCTGTCCATAACGCTCCAGGGATGGCATACACCGACAATAAAAGTCTCCAGCGATCGATTTGAATGGACTCTGCCAAGGGCGACAGCCATTGCAGAATCATGGCGGTCAGAAATGGAGCGATGGCACCTCCGATCGACATTCCGCTGGCCAGCAATCCAGTCGCGCGAGCCCGCTCGGTTTCGGGAAAGATTCGACCAATTGCTTTCGCTGCACACGGGAAGGCTCCTGCCTGAGCAGCTCCCATCAGGCTCCACATGATCATCAGCGACGTGTAGTCCCGGACAAACGCTGTCAGCAAAGTCGCAACTGACCATAACACCGTGAATATTGACAACGCACAGCGGCTTCCAAGTCGATCAGCGAGCCAGCCGCTGGGGATTTGCATGAGACCGTAAGCAAAGTACCAGGCGGATTGAATCCAGCCCATGTCGCGGGCAAGATCAGCAAACTTCAATTGCCCGGCAATCTCCGTCGCCGGAACACTCAAAGCCGCCCGCTGAATATACGCAAGGGCCGCAGAGCCACATAAAAAAAACAGCACCAGATAACGACTGCGGCGAACATCGTCCCCCGCGGAGTCCGCAGACGCTTCCGCAACAGCCAGCGCCTTGTACGGATTGTCTGTCACCGGCGGACTCCATGTTCCAGGACGTGATCGGGAGGAAAGAGATTCTGGATCCGAAGAACCATGCCATCATTCTTTCGCATCCACTGACCTCCCGAAAACAATAACATCGAGGGTGTTGGTTGCAACCGGCCTGAGTGCTTCAGACAGCAAATGTCACACAGACTGTGTGCACTCCCACCCCATCGAACGAGGACAGGGCGAGCGGTTCAGCTCGGACGAGACGACATCCCATCTGACCGAAGTGCCTGCTGTAACAAATCAAACAGTCGATCGACTTCCGCGAGAGTTTCGGCGTCGGGCTGCCAGCCGCATGGCTGGATCTGCAATGTGTTCGGAAACAAACCACGTTTTTTGAGAAGGTATTTTTCAATCGACAGGAATCCATCCAGCCCACTTTGAAGCTGCACACAGACCAACGCACTGATCGGGAGCGAAAGTTCATAGATGCGTCTTTCATCACCCGACCTGAGCGCCTGCCATAATGCGACAATGGCATCAAGCAGATCTGTGCCGGGCATGGTGCCCACGATTCCGCGACGATAACAATCAACGAGACTGATGCCACCGGAACCTTCGAAGATTCGGGCTTGTCCATGCGTCGCATCACGCAGTTGCGAAAGATTCGGACCGAGCGGGCTGGCTTCCGGCTTGAAGAGAATTCGCCCTGCACCGAACTCTTCGAGCAGCTTCAGGTAAACTCCAAGGTCAATCGAAGCTCCGACGTAATTCGATGCATCCTGAACAACCAGCGGAATGGAGACGCTGCGAGCAATGGACGCAAAGTATTCCGTTGTCGCAGAACTGCCGAGCGATGTCGCCACCGGGGGAATCGCCATCACCGCACTGGCACCAAGTGATTCTGCATGTTGCGCGAAATCGCAGGCTTCGGCGATGCTTTCTGCCCCAACACTGACCACGACGAAACCGCGTCCCTTCGCAGCATGACAGACACGCGCCGCAAGCTCTTTACGACCATGGTAACCAAGCCTTAACGTTTCACTGACCATCGCACAGACAACGCCGTCTGCACCAGTCCTGAATGCCCAGTCGATTTCTCGCTCAAGCGTGGGCGCATCGATTGCAAAGCTGTCCGTGAAGGGCGTATGC
>JBKDRW010000705.1:0-5664 GCA_046341255.1 Planctomycetota bacterium | reverse complement strand
GGGTCACACTGACGACCAGAATATCGCTCGGCCGGAGACCGCGGCGAAGCATCCGACAAACTGGCATCTTTCGACGGACCGCTCAGATGCCGTGATTCTGGAACTGGAGAAACTGGGGGTCACACCGCAGAGAATTGCTTCGATGGGATACAGCGAGTTTCATCCTGTCGATGCGTCGACCAATGAGCCGGCGCGGCAGAGAAATCGTCGTGTGGAACTGTTTGTTGTGCCGAACGATCCCAGCGTCGCCAGGTGGGATCCCGTGAACGCTCTCAGATGATGCCGGGGTGATCCTTGCCTGAAGGAATCACTGTCATTCGTCGATCGATGTGCGTCAGCGAATAAGTCATGTTCAGGAACTCCCTGACTCTGCAACGCTCCTTTTGAATCCCGACATGGAGCCTCGGACTGATGAATCGTTTCTGTCTGGTCGTTTTCAGCGGCTGTGTTCTTGCGGCCTGCGGTGCTATGGACATCATGCTGGAGGTGCCAGAAAGGCAGAGTCGCTCGGCTTCCTCGATGCATGTCGTCCCTGTTTCATACGATGGGAACGGTCATTCGTTTCGTCAGTTGCACGGCGGGAGGATCGGCATCGACGCTGGGACACGTCGATTCTCTGAGGGAATGTCATCGGAAATCGCAGCGGCCGGATCGCATGAGCAGAACCCCAGGAGTGTGCCCGAATTCGATGCTTTGGCGAAGCCCGGAGACCGTCACACTCAGGAGCAGAGCCGACCGGCGGAACAATAGGCAGAGCCATCGGGGCCAGACGTTCGCGAAGTTCGGTTCGAGCACCCTGTTCGATGTGTGTTGATGGCGTAAGGCACAACGAGTGTTTGTGTCTCTGCCCATCCACTCTGTGTCCATGAAGAGAGCTCCATGCCCGCGACAATCCCGGACTTTCCTGAATCGCTCGATGTCATTGCCGTTGGTGCGCATCCTGATGACGTCGAGATCGGTTGCGGTGGCACTCTGGCTCAGATGGTTTGCCAGGGCTATCGAGTTGGAATTGTGGATCTGACGGACGGTGAACCGACGCCTTTAAGTCCCGGGCCAGAAGTTCGTCTTGAGGAGGCTCGTGAGGCTGCCCGAGTGCTCGGAGTGCAGGTCCGTGAAACCCTGAGGCTTCCCAATCGTCGCCTGTTTGACGGCTTTGAGGCTCGAGTTGCCCTTGCGACCGTCTTCCGACGGTATCGTCCTCGGCTGGTCATTGGAATCGGTGACCGAACCCCGCTGGCTTCTCCGGATCATTGGCAGGCGATGCAGATTACGGACGCTGCCGCGTTTTATTCGCGTCTATCAAAATGGGATGAATACTTTCCTGGCCTTCCGGTCCATCGGATTCAGAAGCAACTGTGGTATCCATTGGGTCTGCAGACGCTGAATCATCCGCCCGGTGGTGGATCGTTTGTGGCCGACATTTCAGCCACCCTTGCGACGAAGCTCGAATCGATTCGAGCCTACCGGACACAGTTCCCTCCTGACCAGGACCGTGTCTTTCGGCGTGTGGAAAGTCAGGGGCGGATGCTTGGGGCTTCTGCAGGATTTGATGCGGGAGAACTGTTGATTGCTGCGACCACTTTGGGGATTTCCGATGTCGTGGCGACCGTTTGCAGCGGTCGGTCGTTGTGAATTTCGATCGATCTGAGGCCCTCCGCGCGGGCAGATGCCAGCTTCTCGCTGATCGGTCGGCGGATCGGGCATTGAGACTGCACGACGGATTCCGGGGCTGGTTCCCCGTGCGTCGGTGCGTTGAATTGTCGATCCTGACAGCAAAATGGATGGATTTCAAATTTCATTCCCGGTTCATTCCCGGGGAAACATCGTAAACTATTGCGTTCGGATAAAAATGCCGAAACAATTGAACAGGTCTGAGTCTCGACGGACGCTGATCTGGCACCGCGTACAACTCACGTTGATCGATTTCTCCTCGCAATTGTCGTCCCACCGTTCTCTGGACATCGTCAATGGTCTCAATTCGGGTCGGTCACCTCAGTGTCACCGGAAACTATCGTGACAACAATGAGGACAGCTGCTGCGTGGACAAGCAGAATCGCTACCTGATTGTTGCCGATGGGATGGGTGGTCAAAGCGCTGGTGAACGTGCCAGTGCGCTGGCGGTGGAGTTGATTCCGAAGCGTCTGGAACAACTCATTGACTTCGAGAAGACACCGCCAAAGTCCGTGAGTGATCTGCTGGAGAAGTCGATCACTCATGCCAACACCGAAATCATGGCACTCAGTGAGGTGGATCCGGGTCTCCGCAACATGGGGACAACCGTCGTGATGATGGTTCGAGTCGGCGATCGCTTTTTCTTTGCCGGTGTTGGTGACAGCCGGGCCTATGAACTGCGGGGTGGTAAACTGCGTCAGTTGACGACAGATCACAAGCTGACGCAGGTACTGATCGACGCTGGCACAATCACGGCTGAAGAGGCGAAAACTCATCGCTATCGGAATGTGCTTTACAAGTATCTGGGCAGCCGGGACGGTTCGTCCAGTGGAGGTGCGGCTGAAGTGGTGCCCAGAGCGGGCGATCGTTTCGTGCTTTGCAGTGATGGCCTGAATGACGGCATTGAGGACACCGAGATTGCTCGGATCCTGATGTCATCTGCCGATCCACAGCAGATCGCCGAGTCTCTCGTCAAAGCCGCCCTTGACGGTGGTTCGCGTGATAACATCACATGCATTGTTGTCATCGTGGACTGAGACAATCATCCTGTCTGACGATCCATGCGGACGGAACTGGAAGACTCTCCAACCCACTGTCTTGACGGAGCGTGCAGGCACCGAGAAATCAGGTCGGAGGACACCATGAATCTCTGTCGTTACGCCCCCGTGCTCATGATTGTCATGGTCTTTCTGTTATTCATGCCTGCTCTGCTGAGACTCAGCATGACGATGGCGGATGAGCCTGTTTCTGCGCCGCCGACCGTTTCCTCGGGATCAACTGATGAGTCTGTCGCTCCGGAAATCCGGCGTCAGCTGACGAAGATCCAGAAGCTCGAGACGGAGAAATTTGAGACGCAGCTTCGAGAGTTTCCGGAGATTTCAGAAACGAGCGAAAACGCGGTCGACCAGTATTCGGTTCGTGGCGACCTGCACATGTATTTGAGCCACTTTCAACAGGCCGAACATGATTATCGGGCCATGGTTCGATTGAAGCCGGAGTTGGATGCTTCACATTGGCGACTTGGGATCGCTCTGTATTTTGCCAATCATCCGCAGGACGCCGCCGCTCAGTTTGACCGGTACCACGCATTCGACAACGTTGACCGCGAGAACGGCATCTGGCGTTATCTGTCACATCGCAAAGCATTTGATCTCGAGAAGGCGCGGAAGCAGTTGCTGAAGTACGAGAAGGATGATCGACCTCCTTTTCGAGAAGTCTATCGCTTGTTTGACGGAACGCTGACGCCTGCGGAAGTTTTGTCGGCGATACCAGAGAAGGGCTCCGAGGCTGATCGGGAATCTCGCCTGTTCTATTCTCACCTGTATATCGGGATGAATCACTCGGCTGAAGGTCGTGTGGACGAGGCGAAAGCATCGCTGCGTGAGGCAACGCTGAATTCGTGGCCACGACGTGCCGGATACGGACCGAATTATATGTGGCATGTGGGCCGACTGGAGCTTCATCGGCTGGCGGGATCTGAAAGTCGCTGAAGCTGGATTGTCGACAGGTTGGACGGTTCGACAAAGCTCCCGGAGACGGTTCCCCGGCCTGATCTGAGAGGCAGCCAGGATGGTTATCCTCCCGGATTCCGGTGGGTTTTTCACCTCGCTGACAAGTGGCCATCTCCAGCGAATTCTTCGCGGTCTGACGAGTTCCGATCACGGCGTGCAACAATGTGTTGAAGCCTGTACCATGCGGACTCGCAAATCAAGAGACCCCCTTTCCTGTCGCATGACTCTGATCAATCCTGCACTGCTGTTCGGACTTGTGCTGGCCACGGTTCCCGTGATCCTGCATATGGTGATGCGCGCGAAGCCAAAGCGAATTGAGTTTCCCGCGCTGCGGCTTCTGAAAGCTCGCCGTCCGTCAAACTCCAGACGCATGCAGTTGCGGCATTTTCTTCTTCTTCTGCTGCGGGCATTGCTGATCGCAGCGCTCGTGCTGGCGATTGCTCGTCCGTCACTGCCAGCGGCGCGATATGGACTACGATGGTGGGAGTGGACCATTCTGGGAAGTGTGGTTGTTGCGAGTGTGGCAGTCTACAGGTATCTGACGCGTACGAGGCTGACGCAGTCTGCAAACTCATATGACGCGATCGCGGGGCGTGCCCGATTCCGACTCTGGTGCACGATGGGCGGCTTGCTGGCCGCGTTCATCGGAGTTGGAGTTCCCTGGGGGTTGCGTGTTCGCGCTGAACTGCTGGCGCCTCGAAGTGAGGCTGCTGAGGATATTCCGGTTGCCGCTGTGTTCATAGTCGATACCAGCATCAGTATGAATTATCGATTTGAGAATCGCACCCGACTGCAGCAGGCGGCAGCGATTGCGGTCGAACATCTCGGACGTTTCCCGGCAGGGAGTCGAGTTGCTGTGGCCGGACTTGATGGTGACGAAGACATCGTGTTTCAGGCGGACTTGTCAGGAGCGGCTTCAAGGCTGGAATCACTGGAAAGCACGCCGGTTCCCGAATCATTGAATCGACGTGTCAAGGCGGCGATTCAGACACAGGTTGATGACCGCAAACGCCTGCAGGAGGAAAACGGCTCCGGGGGAATGGCGGATTCATTCGCTCGAGAGATTTATGTTCTGACGGATCTGGCGAGAACCGCATGGACCGATCCGGACGAAGGGGGTCTGGCGGACGCAATAAAGAGTGCTGACTGGCTGCAGACCTATGTCGTTGATGTTTCCGTGCAGGCCCCCCAGAACCTGTCATTGACAGCACTCGAGCTCTCAGATGAAACAACGGTTGCCGGACGCGATCTGCTGATGACGATGTCCGTCAATCGGACGGGTAACGCCGCGATGATGACGACCGTAGAGACCGTCGTTCTGGATCAGGCAGGAACAGAGACTCGCCAGGGCGCGCCGCAGGTCGTCAAACTTGAAACCGGAGCGGCTCAGGTCAGAACCTCGGTCAAGGTGACTGGTACTGAAGGCTTCCTCGAGGGCCTCATCAGGATCACGTCAGAAGATCCGCTTGCCGACGATAACGTGCGATATTTCTGTTGCGGCATACGACCTCGACCGAAAGTGCTGCTGATCTCTGATCTGCCTGACGAGAGCGATTACATCCGAAATGCTCTTCAGCCTGCGAGACTGGAGAAGATCGGGGTACAGATCTGTGAGTGCACAAGCATTGTGACGGCCGTGGCAGGACAGGAGTCACTGTCAGACTACGACGTTGTGTTTCTGGTAAACTGTCAGCGACCTGACGAATCACTCTGGACCAGTCTGCGGAATTTTGTCGCATCCGGTGGAGGGGTTTTCGTCGTGGCTGGTTCAGAGCGGCTGCAGGTCTCTGCCTGGAATTCGACTGCCGCAAGTGAGTTACTGCCCGGGTCGCTGATTCCGGCCGGATCTCGCGGCCCCGTGAAGTTTCTCAGGGAGCCTTCGCAGCTTCAGTTGAGCGGAGCCACTCATCCACTGCTCCGAAGTTTTCAGAACGATCAGGACGCTCGAGTTGAACTCACCGCTTGCGCGTTTGACAAGTGC
>JBKDRW010000704.1:0-3159 GCA_046341255.1 Planctomycetota bacterium | reverse complement strand
CACTCGATGATAGTGGTAAGGAATTGGATCGAGTGAATCAGTTGCCCGGTGAAAAGGATGAAAATTTCAAGGCACTTGCCGCATGGTGGGAGGTCGCTAAATCCACAGCAAAAGAAGATTCCCAGCCAGTCAAGGATGCTGGGATTTATGGTGGTAAGCAGGCTTTAAAGCTCACGGCCTATGTGCCTGCAACCATGGCCATCTGTTATCTGCTGCTGATCCTCCTCTTCAAGGCGAAGGGCGGCTACAAAGCCGTTCACGTGGGAGAAGGTGGGGGCCACTGAGTCGCGAGATTCGTGCCCAGTAATTATTTCGGGGGCCGGTCGAATGATATCGACCGGCCCTTTCTGTCTGCGGGTCTCGTCGTTGCGGCAGTTCCCGAAACACGGACTCACATCCTGTGTGTCTTTAACAAGAGACTTGGGTAGGTGTCCTTGCAACATGCGACAATCAGCCCTCTCAGGCATTGGTGATGTGTATTGATGCCCAGACGAAATCAAATGGGTGATTCTGACCGAAACAGTCTGGTTTTCTCAGAAGTTGTTGCGAGTCAACACGATGCGGTGCGGGAATTAAGCCGGTGGTCAGCGGAACGCAACCCCGCCGTGTGCATCGTGATTTCGGTCATTCGTTTCGCTTTCAGGATGAGCTTCGGTCGTGTTCAGTGATGCGTATTGATCTGACAGCGGGTACCGGATACTTCCCAAAAGTCGTGCGCCATGAATCGCAGAGATTTCGACGTGCCATACTCACTCTGTTGATTTTATTTCGAACTCGCCAGATGCGATCGGGAAGATCCGTACTTGTAGGCGAACGACGCGAGCTTTTTCGAAGTTCGGGCCGTTCGGGCTCAAAAGGCTGTCAGCCCCTGGTCAGCACGATGAGATCTCGACGGATTCGTAATTCGATGGCCGCAGGGAACATACTCCGATGTGGAGTGCCGAGACTGATCGCGTGGCTTAAGCGTATCCAGTGTTGTCTGGTCATATGTTGCAGAGGCCATTTGGATGACGCCCAGAGAATGTAGATCGAATGCCGGACCAGAGGCTCCGGAAACTCGAGCAATCGGGTGCGACTTAATTGGATCACCGAATCAGTCGCTTCCAGAATTGCTTTCTTCAGTACCTGAGCAGCGGCAGTATCAAGGCACGCGATGGTCGTTCCTGCCTGTTGGCTCAACAAAGTGAGACTGCTTCCCAGTTCAGCAAGTTCGGATTCAGGAAGAGTGCCAAGAACTCGGCGTAATCGATTGCGAGTGAACTCCATTTCCTCGTTTGAGGAGTCTTCGCGGAACTCGAGACGTTCGTCGCTTAGCCACTTTCGAATCGCGGTTCGTTCGATATTCAGCATCGGGCGAATTAATCGCACTTCTGTCGAAATCTCGCGCACTGAAGGGATTCCTCGAAGTCCGCGTAGACCGGTTCCTCTCAACAGATTGTGAAGAATCGTCTCACGCTGATCCTGCAAATGATGCGCAGTCGCAACGTGGCTCAGTCCACGTTGGTGCGCCACGTCGGTCAGAAATTGATATCTGGCTTTTCTCGCAGTTTCTTCGAGACTGCCCCGAGAGTCGCATGCGAGAGCACCCGGCGATACGGAGTGAGTGTGGCAAATTAACTCCAGATCAGAACTCGTCCTCCGGACAAATTCCGCATCGACATCACTCTCAGGGACTCGCAGGCCGTGATTGAAATGAGCGACCTCAATACGCTCCAGTGGCAATCGATAGGCGATGCGACTCATTGCGTGCAGCATCGCGATGCTGTCGGCTCCCCCGGAAACAGCCAGCAGGATTCCCTCCCCTGCTACGTTCAGCGTCGTCAATTCTCGATAGAGATCTTCGTCGAACACTGGTAACAATCTGTTCAGAGGTCAGGATTGATTTCTTCGTTCTTCACGATGTAAGCTGTTGGACACGTTTGCAGGACCGACATCGACCATGTCGCATTCTCAGCGAGACTCTGCTGGAATCAAGCGCTGTTGGCTTTTGATGTCCCTGAAAAAAATCTTCTGACTAACGAGGTTGATGCCATGCGAATCCTGACGATTTTTTCTGTGTGTGCACTTGGCTGTTTCCTGGATCTTCGGGTTCTTGCGGCTGACGAGTCAAAAGAACTGAGAGAGCGTGCGATCGCAATGCGCCGAGAGGCCGCGGAATTGCTGGCGAACGGTCATGAAGAGGAATCGAATCGACTTACGAAGGAGTCGATGACGCTGCTCGAAAAGGCGAGGAAGATCGCGGCGGTCCGCGAGCAAAAGCCAGAACAACACCATCCTGATGTGGCAGCGATGCATGAACGACTTCGGGATCTGAATGCAGCCCTTGAAAAGGGACGTGCAGCATCGGCTCCCGATGCTGAAATCAAGGAATTCGAAGAGCAGATTCAGCAGACAAAGAAAAAACTGGCCGCCATTGTTGTGAAGGCTCAGTCCCACCATCCCGCGAATCACGATCGTCCGGAGATTGGAAAGAAGCTGGAGCATGCCCATCGTCGTCTCCAGCATCTCCGTGTCGCCGCTGAGAATCTGAAAGCTGCCGAAATGCACGACCTTGCCGTTGAGGTCATGAAGAAAGCCGAAGATCTCGAGAGAGACTTCCGGGCAGCTCATGCTGAGTCGAATCGCGAAGCGACGGGTGCCCGAAGCGATGTCGAGCAGGAAATGCGATTACTCAGGGAAGAGAATGAGCGTTTGCAAAACACGATCAGGGAACTGTCCAAGAAGACGAAGGAATGATGGCCGTCCTCGTCGAGCGTTGATGCTTAAAAATGAAGTGCCCGAACGCTTTGCGGATCGGGCTTTTTTGTTTCAGGGGTAACACAGCCAGACTTGTTGTGTGGAACAGGATTGCGGACTTCAGTCGATGATCCAGCGCCGACCATAGGAAAATCGATTTTATCGTTATCGTCCGCAGACTGCTGTTCAGCTTTCCAAAAGCTCCGGAATTGCCCTGAAGGAACAAGCCTCAGAGTGCCGAGTGGATTACCGAAGCTTCGTAATTGGTAAAATGCTGTGGCGGTTCTGAAGGGCTGTGGGCGATGAGATACGAATTGGCTGTTCTTGGGAATGATGCAGCGGCGTTCGAAATGGTGCGCGCGGCGACCCTTGATGGATGCCGGGTCCTGATGGTAATTCCAGAACACTGGCACTCATCATGGA
>JBKDRW010000703.1:0-7354 GCA_046341255.1 Planctomycetota bacterium | reverse complement strand
CTCCTTCAGGGGCTTCCAGGTCTGCGGAACGGTCGTCCGGTTCCCGACCGGAATCAGGCCGAACCTGAAGCAAAGACCGCGGAGAAAAAGAACGATCAGGAAGGGACAGGTGCTGTTTCTGTTGTCGTGATGGACGGCGGTGCAGCGGCAAATGCAGATTTACCGATCCATGTGGAGCTGCTGAAGATCAGAGATGTCCGAACGACGGATCCAGCTGCACTGCTGGACGCGACAGCAGACCTGAGCAGTGGCGACGTGGTGGCCATTGAGTATCGACTTCCCGATTCGCAGGAGATTCTCAGGGCTGAGCTGACGGCGAAACCTTTGCCAGATGAAGTTCCGGTTTATTCGGGACCGGTACTGGAGGCGATGAATCTGATCGGCGGTGCAGAACTCAAACGTCAAGCGAAAATGAAAGCGGACGCCGGAGCTGATGGTGCCGCGCAAACCGAGAATAGCTCGGAAGGGACAAATGGAGACGGTCTGGAGCGTCGGGAATTGAAGTTTGATGAGCGAGGACGAGCGGTTATCTTGTCCTCTTCGAAATCCTCGGGAGTCCTGCCTGGCGTCGTTGTCCTGTTGTCGGCTCATGCGGTTCCTGAAGAGCAGATCGCAGCCGAATGGAAGCCCTTTCTGGCATCGCATCATCTGACAGTGGCCATTCCGATGAATCCCGAAAACACAGCCCTGACGTCTGAGGATATTCCTCTGATTGCAACAACTCTGAACGGAATCTCGTCGGGAGGTCGAGCGGATCTGCGGCGAGTCGTTCTTGTGGCCGATCGCGAACAGGCGACCCTGTCATTGCAGACGGCATTTGGGGGACCTTCACCAATCCGTGGAATTGCGTTGACGTCAGGCTGGTTCCCATCGGCTGATCTGGATGGTCTTAATGGCGATCAGCAGACGATGCTGATGCTGGAAACACCAAAGGATGCTCAGGCGAAGCTGCTCCTTGAAAAAAGCCGGGCCTCCCTGGGGAAACTCGGCTTCTGGACTCCGAAGTCCGGCGAAAATACTGCCGCAGAAACGATTGCCAACTGGTCTCTTCAGTTGCGAGCCTTTTGAGTGCTGGCTGCGCAGCCAGCCTGCAGAGTTAAAGAACACCCAGCAGTTTCAAAAACTCGCGGCAGAACGCCGGGTGAGCGGGCCACGCGGGAGAAGTGACCAGATTGCCGTCAACGCATACGCCGTCGATGGGAACCGGCGAATAAGTGCCTCCCGCCAGATTGATCTCGGGTGAGCACGCCGGATAGGCCGTGCAGGTTCTGCCGCGAACGATTCCGGCGGCTGTCAGAATCTGAATGCCGTGACAAATGGCCGCGATTGGTTTGGCGGTCTCAGAAAACGTTCTGACGAGATCAAGGACCCGGGTGTTCAGTCGCAGATATTCGGGTGCCCGGCCCCCGGGAATCAGCAGACCGTCGTAGCTGGTGACATGAATCTCGTCGAACGTGGCGTTGAGTGTGAAATTGTGCCCAGGCTTTTCACTGTAGGTCTGGTCGCCTTCAAAGTCATGGATGGCTGTTCGGAGCCTGTCCCCGGCTTTTTTTCCCGGGCAGACACAATCAACGTGAACGTTTAGTGTCAGAAGAGTCTGAAACGGAACCATAATCTCGTAGTCTTCGACAAAGTCTCCGGCAAGCAACAGAACTCTGAAGGATGACATGAAACACTCCTGAACAAAACGGGGCGATCGCGAGACGGCTCTTGCTGCATTCTATCCATCAGCCGCCGTTGTGGAATCCAATGCCAGATGATCCAAAGAGTGCTTGGTCCTCTGTTGCGGGGTCATTCATCAGCGGGCCACGGTATGTCAGGCTTTTCAACTGGTCAGAAGCCCGCTGAAGCACGCCCCATTCCACGACGATTGCCCTCGGATCAGGCTTTTCGTTTCAGCAGAGCCAGAACCTCACAATGGTGAGTGAAGGGAAACATGTCGAAAGGGATCAGTTTCTGCAGTTGGAAGTCATGCTCCAGCAGACTGACATCACGTTGAAGTGTGACCGGATTACAACTCGAATAGATGAGGTGAACGGGTTGTGTGCGGCGGATCAGATCCATGCCCGGTGCATCAAGGCCTCGACGGGGTGGATTGCAGATGACCGTATCAAACGATTGGCTGGAAAACTGATCCGGGTTAACTGATGAATTCAGTGACTGGCAGAGGAACGATGCGTTCTTTCTGCGGTTGATCGTTGCCGCGGACTTCGCATTGTCGATTGCATTTTCTGAGATATCAATTCCGACGACGGATTGAATGTCAGTGCCTGCCGACAGCGAAAACGCGCCGACGCCGCAGTACAGATCCAATAAGGATTTCGTGCCCTGCGTCCTGAGTTCCGATGCGACTCTGGCGTAAAGAGCAGTTGCAATCTCGTAATTGGTCTGGAGAAAGCTTTTCGGCCCAAACAGCAGTTCGGTCGATCCAAATCGAATTGGCAGACGTTGCTCGTCGGAGATGCCAATGTCTTCGTCACCCGCGATCTGCGAACTGCGGGCAGGCTGCAGATTGATCGATAACACGGCAACCTGCGACCATGAGTCGACTTTATAACGCTTCCATGAGCTCACGATTCGATCGACGGATTCCCGAGATCTCAGCACAAGCTGCACCATCATCTGCTCTGCCGACGGGGACCACGTCAGTACAACAAATTTCAGTTCACCCCGGTCGTTCTCCACGTCATACGGCATGAGTCTCGCATCGGTGATGAGTCGTCTGAGTGGAACTGTGAATGCGTTGATGGCGGGATGGTGCAGCGGACATCGCTCGACTGCGACGAGCGAACGTTGATCGTCCCAGAAGCCGAACTCAGGATGCTCGGTCGTTCCGGAGACCGCCAGTTTGGCTCGGATCCGACTGCCGATTGTCTGACTGACAGGAACGAATTCCTCCAGCGGAGTGAAGGGAAACAATCTCTGCAGGGCGGCGAAACGAATCGCGATTGACTGCTCGTAAGTCATCGGAAGAAGTGCACACGACTGGCAGATGGAGCTCTCGAAATAGCGGCATCTCATCGTGGTTATCCCAGCCGCAGTCCGGCTGGCAGCGATTCGCCAAGAATCAATCCAGCCTGTTCAGAATCCAGAGAGCCTCCTTCGACAATGAGCTTCACAAGCTGTGGAGAAGCATCGGTATGTCCCAGCCGCTGCACGACGCGGTGTTGTAACTGGTCGTCAATATCGCGAAACCGATCACCCGTCCGGCGACTCAATTGCATCAACGTGAGCTGAACAGCCCCGGAATTGATGTCCGCGGTGTCAAGCAACAGTTCGATCCATCTCGAAACGTGTGCGATGGGCAGAACAAGATTCAGCATGCCGTAAACCGGAACTCGTCCACCGATCCGTCCCAGAGCCCAGATCATCGCATGGGAAACAGGTTCAAATGCGGCACGATTCAGCAGGTCGACAATCATGTCACCGAGTTCCGCACGCAATGGCTGATCCAGCAGCTCAAGAGATCCCAGCATACGCCAGATCTCTGCTGCCTCGTGATTGCCGGACGCATAAGCTGGAGCTTTTCCTCGCCCGGTCTGTGCCTGTCGGAATCTCTGTCGAATCGCGGGCATCACAGAGGATGCAATCTGGTTTTGTCGTCCTGCGGTCAGGCCGCCAGAGATCCGTCGACACAACGTTCGCAGCTCTGCGAGACTTGCGGGAGTCGCATGAAGCAGGCGTCCGTTCGTTAATCTCCATGTCTCTTCCACGCGCCAGTCGTCGGCGGCCATTCCAAACCCGGGACGCAGGCAGAAACCGACCAGATTCAGCCAGCGGGCCTCATGCTGAGAACTTTTTCGGCGTCCATCCTGCAGATCCAGCAGTTCATGCCACAAAGCGCGAAGAAGCGATGGTGGCCAGTCGCCGCGCGCAAGTCCGATTGTTTCAGACAGCCGTTTGATGACGTCATCGGGTTTGAATGTTCCCTCAGAGCCAAAAACACTGTGCAGGATACGGATCGCCTGCTGAATTGTGTCCTGATCAACGAAGCCTGCCTGCTCGGCCTGACCTTTGTGGGCGATGCGGTCTGTCTCGGTTGCTGATCGGACATCAAATTGAAGTTGCCATCGCCGATGTTCATCGATTTGTTCGCACCAAAGCTCGAGGGTCCCGATTTCAGTCAGTCCTGCCGTCAGCCTCGCATTGACAGCTGCTGCATCTCCTCGTCTTCGAGCGGTCAGGACCGTACGAATGGGCGGCAGAGCCGTCAGTTGTTCCGGATCGAACGGAATGATCTGTCCCGGTTGATCAGATAGCCGCGTTCCCGAAACCAGAATCGGAAACTCCACCGGCTCCGACGTTCTGACCTGAAAAATTCGGTCGATTCGGACCGGGTCGGAGGTCGATTCGGTTCCCGCAGCCACGAGGCAAAGCGCAGCGCGAGTTCCGTCCTGCTGTTCAATTCCGACGTAGTAGCTGCGCGCCAGTCCGGCAACGATACGCACACCCACACCTCGGCGAACCATACCGAAATAAGCGGCCCCCCGCGCGACTGCAAGATCGAGTCGATCATTGCGCAGAACCGTTGGTGTCCAGCCAGGTCGTGACGGCTGAAACCACTGCTCCAGCGATTCGATCAGCCGCTGTCGAAGCAAAGGCGATGCAAAGAAGCCACCATTCAACAGGACGATATCCGGTCGGATCTGATCTGCGTCCGGTAATGCTGAATTCGCGTTGGCTGACTCTGCATGCTGAGTCAGAAACGTGGCAAGATACCGAGTGATTGCCGGATCCGACGCATACGGCAGCCCAAACTCCTGAAAGCCGGATTCACGTTTCTTTGGTTTCTCGTTCAGCCCGGTTGTCGGCAGAAATCCATTCAGCAGAATAGCGACGACCTCGTCACGCGTCAGTTCTGCCTGCAAAGATCCTCCGATCAGTTTTGATCCGCCACCTGCAATCACAACGGTGTGGGATGCTGGTGGATTTTCTCCCAGCAGAATCTCTTTCGCGTGTCGACATGCGGGAATGAGCATGCTCCACTGTCGTGAATCCAGTCGTTGCCCTTGAGTCAGCTTTTGTTCAATGTGATGCGCCAGAGCCAGGTCAAGATTGTCGCCGCCGAGCAACAAGTGGTCTCCCACGGCAACGCGATGAAACTGCAGTCTCCCATCCTGACCGGAGCGAACATGGATCAGGCTGAAGTCCGTTGTTCCACCGCCGATGTCACAGACAAGAATCTTTTGTCCGGGAGTCACAATGTCGTCCCAGTTCTCACGGTGTGCATCGACCCATGAGTAAAATGCGGCCTGAGGTTCTTCCAGCAGAACAACGCGAGGCAGACCAGCCAGTCTCGCTGCTGCGACTGTAAGTTCCCGAGCAACTTCGTCGAATGATGCCGGAATGGTCAGCACAATATCCTGCTGCTCCAGAGGAGTCTCCGGATGGTCGGCATTCCATGCTTCCCGCAGGTGTCGGAGATAGCTCGCGCTGACCTCCACCGGCGACATTCGTCTGACATCTGTGGCTCCGTGCCACGGAAGAAGCGCCGCGCGGCGGTCGACTCCGTTGTGACACAACCACGACTTGGCCGATTCAATCATACGGCCCGGGACCGTTCGACCATGATCACGAGCGAATATTCCGACAGCATGCGTGGGGGATTCCCTCGACCACGGCAGTCGAATTGCTCCGCCGGCTCTTTCTTCGCTCAATGCTTCGTAACAGAACGAAGGCAACGTTTCGTGACGCTCTGTCTGTCCTGCCGCAACCACTTGAGGAACAGGGAATGTCTGAATTCTGCCGTCAGCTTCGAGTGCGTCCAGATAACACAGCGCCGAGTTCGTGGTGCCGAGGTCAATACCGACAACGAAACGCGGACGAACAACTTCGTCGCTGACGGGTCTGGTATCCTCCGTAGTCAATGGGTTGTCAGTGTTCACAGGTGACGAATTTCTTTGGTGTCTTGCTCAGGATCATGTCGATGTGCGGTGGCGAGGCATGAGTCTGGTATCGTACTCGTCCCTGCCGCCGTTCGCATGCCTCTCTGTCAGGAATCGTGTTCCCGCGGGGTTTTGACCTCGGTTTCAGGCCGACTGTTCGGAATCGGACCAATCACGGATTTTCCTTCTGGTACATGGAGCGAATGGCGTCCATCAGGGTTTTCGCGTACGGAGCTGCAGACGCTTCGGAACGGCAGTATAAATGCATCTGGGTCATTCCCAGCACTGAACTCAGGTCAATCATCCCGAGTGACTGACTCGCCAACAGCACATCTCCGGTTGGTACCTTCTCTTCGTAGGAAATGGCGAGGCCGATACCGCGTTCGACCCAGAGACGCCGGAGCGAGGCCTGCGGAACGGTGATACGACATCCGGATTTCATCGGTTTCAGAAACGATTCCAGTTCGGGAATAATTCCCGCTGCAGGCAACAGTAAAGTCTCGTCTCGGAGCCATTGCTGAACGGTCGACACCGGAATCTGCGTATTGTACTCATGCCGATAGGTCAGGTTTCGGGAATACAAAAGAACACGTCGCCACTCGCACAACGGAAATGAGTCAAATCCGTTATTCACCGTTTTTGGACAAACGGCGAAATCAAGGCCTGACTGCAGCAGGCTCACCATTTCGTGAGGTTCGCCCTCCACAACCTCGATGTCCACATCCGGATAATGCTTCATGAATTGACTCGCGATCAGGACGCGAGGAAACATGTTGATTGCCAGAGAATTCGTCAATCCCACGCGGAGCAGACTCCGCTTGTTCAGCATGGTGCTCTGCAACTGCGAAAACGAATCCAGCCAGGATCGGATGTGGCGCGCAACTTCCAGGCCCGCCGTGGTCAGCTGTGTTTTGTTGCGAATCTTCAAAAACAACTTAGGTGCCTGCGGATTATTGCCGCAGATCTTTCTCTCAATTTTGTCTCGCTCGCGGCACAGTCCTATTCCCAGTTTGAATCCTTTGCCACGTAAAATGACTTCCAGTTCCTTGAGCGGCATCGTTCCGCCCGCCATGATCAGCTCAGCCGCGATCTGGTCGTAAAGTCTCATTTCCCCGATAGTCAACGAGTTTGTGTCCATCGCTCGATTCCAGTCAGAAGGTATGGAAGTGTCCGGGATGAATGCCGGACCGGATTTGGTGTCTGTCTCCGCAGTCCTTCGATGTGTCTGATCCGATACAAGCGGGGAATCCGCCTCAAATCCTGACTCAGCCAGTCAACTTTGCAGATGTAAATGGCCGCTGAATGCCATCGGCATGAGCGGCGATTGCTGCAAGCATGCTGGGATGCCTCCCGCTGCAGGATCAGCAGGCAACACCGAGACGGATGGCAGCGCCCTGATTGAATCTCAATGCGATGCGCCGCGAAGGTTGTTCCAGCTCCAGCGAAATCAGAAATCTGAATCGCAGGTG
>JBKDRW010000702.1:0-13009 GCA_046341255.1 Planctomycetota bacterium | reverse complement strand
GATTCGCCGACCGCGTCGCTCAGGTCATCGCAGGCCTCGTCCGAGCGGGCGAAAAAGGCAGCAACGGATCCTTCCGCTGCGGAAATCCTGTCTGAGTGTACGGTCTATCGAACATCTGGCGGGAGCCGCAGGCAACCACGTGGGATGGATTCGGACAGTTCCCCGTGGGATGACGCACTGACCCGTTCAGCCGATCTCCGCCGATTCAGGCTGGCGGCCCTGAAGTGGTATGATCGACACGGACGGAAGCTTCCCTGGCGATTCACCGCCGATCCCTATCGAATCTGGCTCAGTGAAATCATGCTGCAGCAGACAACGGTCGCAGCAGTGGTTCCATACTTTGAACGATTCCTTGCTGCGTTTCCGACAGTCCGCGAACTGGCCGAATCGGACATTGATCGCGTGCTCCGTCTCTGGGAAGGGCTGGGGTATTACAGCCGCGCCCGGAATCTGCATAAGGCCGCCAATCAGATCTGCAGGGAACACAACGGTGAATTCCCAGCCAATGCTGAGCAACTGAACGCCCTGCCTGGCGTTGGTCGCTACACGGCCGGGGCCATCGCGTCGTTCGCGTTCAATCTCCCCGCTCCGATTGTGGAAGCAAACACCGAGCGACTCTACGCACGTCTGCTCGGGCTGTCGGTTGATGTGAAGTCTTCAGCCGGGCAGAAGGCACTCTGGAGTTTCGCTGGCCGCATCGTGCCGGACACGCGATCGGGTGACTTCAATCAGGCCATGATGGATCTCGGGGCCAACGTTTGCACCCCGCAGAATCCTCGATGTTCCGAGTGTCCGTTGAGCCGCTGCTGCAAGGCGTTCGGGTCCGGTCGGCAGGGTGAGATTCCTGTTCGAAAGGCCCGCACGCCTGTGACCGAAATCGATGAAGTGGCCATCGTTCTGATTGATCGCCATCAGGTTTTGATGCGCCGCCGAACTTCCTCCGAACGCTGGGCTGGGATGTGGGACTTCCCTCGATTTGAGCTAACACCGGAGGATCGGGACCTGCTTGACAAACGTCTTCTGCAGACACCACGGGCTGGTTCAGGAAAATCGAAGAATTCAACCCGCACGAAATCGTTATTTGAACGTGCTGAGATCACGCTGCCGCGTTCGATTCTGGAGCAAACAGGCTCGCTGGTGAATGTTGAGGCCGGTCAGATTCTGGCGGCCAAGCAGTTTCGGTACGCAGTCACTCGTTACCGAGTGACGCTGCGGGCCGTTGTGTGCTCTGTCGACCAGCGAACAGCGCACGGACGCGTAGACAGTGGATCGCTCGACACCGACTGGTTCAGCGCGCAGGACCTTGACCATCTGCCGCTCTCACAAACCGGACGCCGCGTCGCGGACTGGGTCACCGGGCTGACTATGCAGCCGAAGTATCAACGAAGCCAGCCGGAGAATTCGAACGAGGCAACTTGAGCGTGAACGTGGTGCCTTTACCAGGTTCGCTCTCAACGCGAATGCGCCCTTGATGAGCTTCCACGATCCGGCGACACAGAGCGAGCCCAAGCCCCGTTCCGCCCTGTCCTCGAGCATCCGGTTTTTTAGTTGTGTAGAAGGATTCGAAAATGTGGGGCAGTTTGTCGTGAGGAATCCCGCATCCGGTATCACTCACGACAATTTCGGCCCAGCCTTCTCCCGTGTTGTCGCGAACAATCAGTTTCAGGCGTCCATTCTCAGTCATGGCCTGCCGCGCATTGACGATCAGATTCATCAGGAGTTGCTGAATCTGGCTGGAATTAGCCATCGCCCACACGCTCGAAGGCGCATTCACGTCGACCGCGATGCGATGCATCTGAAGATCTTTCTGCACCAGTACAAGAACGTCTTCAAGAAGTCGTTTCAGGTCGACCGGCTCAATTCGGTCACTGGTGCTGCGTGCATACGACAGCATTCCGGTCGTAATCTTGGCTGCTCTCTGACCGGCGTTCAGGATCCGGTCGAATGACTTGGTACGAGTGGCTTCGTCGGTATGGCGCAATCCCATCCGTGCGTAATTGATCACCGTCGTCAGGATATTGTTGAATTCATGCGTGATCGAGGAAGCGAGGGCTCCGACGGAACTGAGGCGCTGCGCTCGCATCAATTCCTCCTCCAGCACTGCAACACGCTGACGAAGTTCCCGGAGTTCTGTTTCCTGATCCATGTTCACAACTTTTCCATTCGGCCTGTGGATTGCAGCGACTTCAGATGTCCGACTCCGAAGAATTCTGGATCAGCCGATCATTTGATCAATCGGATTCTGGTTGACCAGGGGACCGCGGAGTCAATGATCTGGGCCCATTCTCCCTGCACCACCCTGACATTCAGCATTATCGGCAATTCCGGCCCCGGACTTGCGATGCAGGGCTCTCGAGTCTCCTTCAGCCGTTTTACGGAAAGCCGCAGATCCTGCCGATCAGCCTTCGCGACGGTTGCTGACAGGGATCCCATGAGCCGACACCGCATGACGCAGAACTTGAGCACGCGCCGCCTGGCTACATCATCGAGAGAATCTCCCCCAGCACAGCGAGATCGCTGTCCGGACGCATGGGGCTCGCGGGATGAGTCAGGCTGGTGCGAAGCCAGCCGCGAAGATGCAGGAACATCGCAGCGCTGTGCTTGTAAGCGGGCACTGGATTTCGAAACGCGAAGAATCCAAGGTATTGCAGGACATCGTTGAGCTGAAAGAAACCGGCATCTCCCGCCTTCCACATGGCATCGCGTCGCGCAAACAGATCCGGAGCAAAACTGCTGAGCCCGAGCAGGTAATCACTGCCATACATGACCATATCAATCGCGAGATCATTTCCCGTCAGGACTTTGAAATCCGGTCGAATTTCATCTCGCCACTGAAGGCGAAGCCATTCCTGTTCCCGGTTCAGTGAGGAATGCTTTGCTCCGAGACATCGAGGTACGCCCATCAGCCCGCGATACACGAACTCGCTGTAGATCCTGCCAAACGGGGCAAACATAGTCCCCAGTTCAAAACCGATGAATTGATCGCAGCGGCCGGCAAGTCGCTGATACGATTGAACGATCGCATCATCCGTCTGCTGAGTCAGTCCATACGACTGAAAAATGACGGGAGTTCCACCTGCCTTCTGAATGTCGTCCATTTGATGGCCGTAGGTATCGGCATCAAAACGATCTCCTGGCTGATCTCGAACAAAAGCACCGGCGACAAACATGCGTCCGGCAGCGATCAAGCCGGTTCGTCGAAGCACATCCAATCGTGTCGCATCGTCGATCAGATTCACGTAACCGGTGTCCATATTGACCGCCGGCACCAGCCCGGCGTCCAGTGTTCGTGAGACATGTGCTTCGAAAGACGGCCAGTCAACTTCCGTCGATGAAAGGAACGGCAGCAGCACTGCCGACATCCCTGTAATGTGACGACGAGGGCGAATTCGCGTCAGAGGATCAATCAGAGTCATGACGCGCTATTTTCGAAGATGCGAGGCAAGTGTTTCGAACGAAAACCCGGCAGATCTGAAGCGGCGATCCATCTCTCTCCCGGCTGCCCGAAGTTCGTCCGACTTCTTTCGAGACGGCTGCAGTGAGCCGATCGCCACCACTCCTTCCGAATTCGGCAGACTGAAGACATAACCCTGAGGAAACGCCTCGGCAATCGTCTCGAGGTCTGCCTTCATCTCCGGATGCGGATTGATATTGAATACGACCGAACCGCCATCGTTCAGGCGTGATTGCAGCTGCTTGTAGAAATCAATGGTCCGAAGGCGAAGCGGAACTCCTGTCTCATCGGTCGACGCGGACGGCTTCAGAAACGCATCCATATAAATGACATCGTACTTTGTCTCATTCTTACGGAAATAGTCGAACGCATCTGCAACGATCAGCCGCACGTTCTTATTCCGTTTGACCGCGAAGTACCTCTCAGCAAGTTGAACCACAACCGGATCGATCTCCACGGCATCGACTTCACATTCCGGAGCATGCTTCTGCAGAAAGTGAACCATCGAGCCCCCGCCAAGACCGACGATAAGCACCTTCTTCTGTTCGGGCTGCAGAAGATAACTGGTAAACATATGCTGCAGGTAGCTGAAACGAAGCAGGTGCGGGCTTCTCATGTTCATCTGGCTCTCATAAGCCTCTTCACCCGAGTCTCGAACGAAAATCATCGTGCGAATGTTGCCGGCACGTCGAATTCGAATGTGCGAGTAGGTGGATTGCACTTCGTGCTCAATGGCGCCTGGCAGACGATCATCGCCGCGAACCTGATCGGACAGCAGGGCTGTGGACACCAGCAGAATGCTCGCGAGGCCGAAGACAAGCCGTCGTCGAACCGCTGGAGCATGGTTTTTCACAAGCAGCATGGGCAGAGGCATGGAGAATCTCATGAAACGGCAAAATCACTGCAGAATTGGCGACAAGCAGGATGCGATCGACAAATTGCCAGTGGTCTGTCTCATCGGAGTGGTGTACGATCTGCAATCTGACGCGCAATACGACGCGAGAGGAAGTCTAGAGGGGAACAGAAAATCTGTGAAGAGCGGCACTGGCTGCGTTTGATTGGTACTACGAAGGCCGGACGTGCGATTTGGCTCTGGCCATTGTTGACCGCGGTCGTGTTCTGTGACGCTGAGGTCAATCTGCTCTTCAGGCTGGAAACACTGGCCTCTGGATGCAGGGGCACCCGACTGGAATCCTTAAGGTATCTGAAAACTGTTTGAAGGAAAGAGCACGAGTCTGCTATGCAGGATCCTCGAATTGATCGACTGGCACAGGTCTTGATTCACCATAGTTGCAGGCTGAAGGCCGGGCAGAAAGTCCTGATCGAAGCGTTTGATCTGCCAGAACCCAATCTGGTCTGCCGCCTGATCGACGAAGCGTACCGAGTCGGCGCAACGCCGATGGTCAATATCAAGAACAATGCGGTCCTGCGCAGTCTCTATCGGGGAGCAACGTCGGAAAGCATGTCCCTCGCAGGCAGGTTCGAGGCCGGCGTGATGGGGGAAATGAACGCGTACATCGGAATCCGCGGCTCGGCCAATTCCAACGAGTTTGCCGATGTGTCTCCGACCGGGATGGACCTGTATCAGCAGCATTGGTGGCAACCGGTGCACGTTCAGATTCGCGTTCCGAAGACTCGCTGGGTCGTGTTGAGATATCCGACACCTTCGATGGCCCAGGCCGCCAATCAAAGTTGCGAACAGTTCGAACAGTTCTACTTCGATGTGTGCACCGCGGACTATGCTCGCATGGCGGAGGATCTGAAACCTCTGAAAGCCCGTATGGAAGCGGCCGATCAGGTTCATATCACCGCTCCGGGAACAGACCTGAGGTTCTCGATCAAGGATATTCCCGTCGTTCCGTGCTCCGGTGAGTGCAATATCCCGGACGGTGAGTGCTTCACGGCTCCCGTCAGGAACAGCGTGGATGGTACGATCCTGTTCAACACGTCTTCGCGATACCAGGGTACCGTCTTCGACGGAATTCGCTTTGAGCTCAAAGACGGCAGAATCACCCATGCGACATGCCGAAATGCTCCGGAACGACTGAATCAGATTCTCGACAGCGACGAAGGGGCAAGGTACATCGGCGAATGGTCATTTGGGACCAACAATCGCATCCTGCATCCAATGCTCGATACGTTGTTCGATGAAAAAATCGGCGGATCCTTTCATTTCACACCCGGAAATGCCTATGAAGAAGCGGACAATGGCAACAGAAGCCGCGTTCATTGGGATCTGGTCCTGATTCAACGAGCGGATTATGGGGGCGGTGAGATCTGGTTTGATGGAGAATTGATCCGAAAAGACGGCTTTTTCGTTCCGGTGGATCTGCAACCGCTGAATGAAGGTCTTCGAAAATCCTGACGCTGATCTGGTGACGTCTTGTTGGTCAAGGTTCAGAATGAATGGGGCTTCCTCGAAAGGATGCACCGGGTGACTACTGAACGATCGACCACGTCGTCGGCTGCGTCTGGATTCTCTTTCGCTGTTTCACGTTCGCCATCGTGTCAGCGCCGATTGCCCGTTTTGACCGTCGGCAGTCCCCGATGGCCAGATATCATGGTTGTCTTTGAATACGTCACCTTTGGTTGTCTCAAACGCTCGACACTGGTTCATTCCGGAAATCACGAACATGTCAGCACGATCACCATGGCGACTTTTCAGCAACTCAGTCGAAAGATGCGGTCTGTTGTCAGCAGCCCTTGTACAGAACGTTCCGTTCGGACGACGCTGCCAACTCAGGCTGATCCTGTTTTGTGTGCAGTGGATGTTGATTCCCGCTTGTCTTCTGGCTCAGGATGCAGACACGCAACGGCCATTGCCCTTGCCGACAAACGACCTGCCTGATTTTACTCAGCAACTGGAACTGCTGAGGAAACTGCAATCCGTGATTCGGTCGAGGGAACAGCAACAATCATCCCAGCCTGCCTCACCACGCCCTGAAAGTCCGTCCTCGAAGACCCATTCTTTGGATTCGTCGCCCTCAAAGGAGGATGCATCCCAGCGTTCTCAATTGCAGAACGCTCTGAAGAATCTCGCCGGGCGACTGCCTCCGGATTTTGTCCCTCCTTCTCTGGATCAGATTCCAAAGGAAGATCTCAGGAAGGCGATGGAGAACCCTGCCGTTCGGAAGACCGTTCAGGAGATGCTTCGACAGTTTGCAAAAGATGGGGTCATTCCGCCTCAGACACCGTCACAGCAAAGTGACTCGGCGCCAACGCCATTACCTCCGGATGAGAATTCTTCATCGAAAGGTCCAGAGCCAAGGGCGGCCGCAGAACCGCAGGAACGATCGGCATCGCGTGAGCCAGTTGCTCCCCGTGACCACGGAAATGCGGCTGCGGACAGCAGCAGCGAGGCCGGTCAGATGCCTCCGGGCTCCGATTTACCGTCGACGGATTCTGGATCAAAAGTTGCCAACGGCCAGACAGGCACAGTGCCACCATCGTCCCTCAGGTCCCTCGAGGATCTGATGAATCGTCTTGCGTCGGAAGCGTCTTCAGGTGACAGCAATGCCGCAGGTGGAAAGGCTCCGGATCAGTCCGGCGAAAATAACCGCTCTTCGGCGGGTGTCGATCCACGAAGTTCATCTGCAACCAATCGGCGAAATGGTCCCATGCGCCGACGCGATCCGGGCGCGAATCGAGGTCCACAATCTCAGTCAACACCTCCCACGAATCGTCGGGATGTCAACCAGTCCCGGCAGAACCTGAGTACCAACGGTGCGAACGATCAGGTCAACTCACCGGATAACCGACAATCGTCAGCGGAAACGACGTCAGAGCAACCGACCCCAGACGAGACAGGGAAGACACCCGGAGGCGAATCTCCGCCCGAGAATCGTCCACAGACCCAGCGCCGAGCGCTGGAGGCGTTACAAGAGATTATGGAGGAGATGGAACAGGAGGAGGCGGAAAGTTCGGCTAAGTCGACTGTCGATCGTGAACCACATGAGAACGCAGAGACTCGGGGTGAATTGTTCGAATCACAGTCAGACAGCAGTGGTCGCAGAATGGATGTGAAGCCCGCCGACAATAATGGCACTTCATCCGAAGAGTCGTCGGTCAACGGGCGAAAAGAACTGCAGCGCGATGACCTGAGTTCAATGGCCGAAATGCCTTCGGTTCAGCAATTCCTGAAAGACGAGATTGAGAGGATGAGAGCGTCTTCTCAGGATGACGAATCAACACAAAATCCAGCGGAACGTCGAAGTCGAAACGGGCGGGAGAATCGTTCAGCAGGAAGTACTGATCGGCCGTCGATTGATCCAGCATCCGAACCGATCCAGTCCAACGATACAAATCGCTCAAAGTCCACAAATCCGTCCATGCTGCCGGACAGCGATCCAACAGATGGACTTCCGTCGCAATCTCGAACGCGTCCGATTCCATCAGCTGAACAGCAGAGCCGTCGTGATGCCGAGATGTCAGCAGGTCAGTCAACGGTCCGTCCGGACATATCTCCGGCCGAGAATCAAACTGCTTCAGGACAGGGTCCCGGTTCCGCGCGATCTTCTGCCGTCCCGCCGATCAATTCCAGATCGGCCGAGAACATTCGTCGCGAACTGGAACAGCGTGGGGTGATGGAAACGTTGAAGAAGACGTGGGAAAAATCCGTACAGGAATCGAGGGAACGTCGACAGCAGGAACTTCAGCAGAATCAAACACAGCCCAAAGCCTCATTGAGTACCGAGCGAGAGCAATCATCGCCTGTCGAAGATCGCATTTCGGATCTCAACCGGCAGTTGAATGAAGTGGCGAAATCCCTTGGACAGAATCCGAATTCAGAAAAGGCTGTGGCCGATGTGGTGGAACGGATCGCAAGAGACATGAGTGAGCAACAACGGTCTCAGGCACGGCGAGATGACCGGACGACCGCTTCGAACTCTACGATGATGGAACGATTGAACTCGGAATTTCCCGGGAAGTCCATGCTGCGATCCATCCGCGACACTGTTTCTGACGCACTGACCGAAACCGTCTCGCCCCCGGCGGCAGCACCTCGTTCCTCGCCTCCCCTCGGCAGCGACAAACTGTTCGGCAGTGCCGGCAACGACACTCTGGACTTCGCGCCGATTCTGTTTCTCGCCGGAACTCTCGCAATAATCGCGATGCTGTTCTACGGCCTGCGAGCCGTCCGATACCGACAGTCTCCCGAAATCTCACTGGCAGGCATCGTCCAGAACATCCGCCCGTCTGAACTCTCCACGCGTGCGGATATCGTGCGTGCGTTTCACGAAATGGCAGTGCGAACGGCTCGTTCCGCTCAATTGTGGTGGACTCACCGCAAGGTGCAGCATGTGCTGAAAACCGTGGCACCCGAGAAGCAGGAAGCCGTCTCAACACTGGTTGAGACCTACGAACAGGCTCGCTACCTGCCGCAGGATGTGGAACTGACCGCGGACCAAATTCAGTCCGCCCGATCCGCTTTGGAGCAGTTGCAGACGTAACATCGCCTCGACCTCTGCGTGCCACGCCCTCGCGGTGGGATCCTTGCAGGTCCGGATCCCACCAGCGGAGAATGTGATCGCGAGCAGTTTTGCCGCTGCTAATCAATGGACATCGTAAATGGCATGACGAGCACTGCCCTCTCTTCCGCCAGGACTCGTAATACAGACAGGTTTCGAAGAGCCGGCTTCAGGGAGTTCGGAACCGTCTGCAGCAAGACGTCAAATGGAGCCGCGTCCGGCCTCTTCGAGTCCCCCATCAGCATTTCCAGCGGGCTCTGAGCTTTTGGCAGGTCTTCCAGTTCGAGCGTGTTCTTGTCATCGCCTACCAGCCTTCGAGCTTCAGCGATCGCATCGGCGAGCGTTCCAAGTTCGTCAACGAGCCCGATCTCTTTCGCCTGACGCCCCGTGTAGACTCGACCACGTGCCAGTTCTTCCAGCTTCGCAACGTCCATCTTTCGACCAGCCGCCGCCTTTTGTGTGAACTGCTCGTAAGTCTCATTCAGCATCTGCTGCATGGTCTCACGCTCGGAATCCGAGAAACCTGCGGTCGTGCTCATGACACCACTGTTCTTGCCGCGGGAAATAATCGACGTCGTCACTCCGAACTTCTTCATCAGGCCATCCAGAGCAATTTTGCCCCCGACCACGCCGATGGAGCCTGTAATCGTGCCTGGTTCCGCAAAAATCTTTTCGGCTCCCATGGAAATGTAGTATCCACCGCTGGCGGCCGTGTCTGACATACTGGCAATCACCGGCTTTCCGGATGCCTCCAGTGCTCGCCAGATCAGATCGCTTGCGAGGGCGCTGCCGCCTGGGCTGTCAACACGAAGGACGATCGCCTTGACGTTCTCATCCTTTGTCAACTGGTGAATCAGCGGAACAATCCTGTCAGAGTTGATGGAGGACGCCGAGAACAGGCTGACCGGATCACTGCCGGAAACGATCGAACCTTCGAGACGAAGTACGACAATTCGAGGTTTTGTGCTGCCTCCGGCCGATTTGCCACCGGAGATGATCTCCATCAGAGAAAACAGGTCCAGCTCCGTGTTGACCTTCTTTTTTTTGTAGTCTTCACGGATCCGAACATCGAGCGACTGTTTGTCGCCGGCCATCAATCCGAGGATCTGATCTTCGTACACCACATCATCCACCAGGCCAAGCGTCTTTGCACTGCCAACGCCGATCAATCCCTGATCGATCATTTCCTTCACCCGGTCTTCCGACAGCTTGCGAGACTCCGCAATCTGAGAGACCATCGTCTGATAGTGATCATCCAGGATGGCTTCCATTTCCAGACGAAATTCATCACTCATCTCGGTCCGTGTGTAGGGCTCCGCGGCCGATTTGAACGCGCCAACTCGCAGCATCTCCGCCTTGATATCCAGCATCTCAAACAGGTTCTTGTAAAAGGTCACCTCGGCGCGAAGTCCCGTCAGCATCAATGTGCCGGACTCGGGCATCAGAATTCGATCGCAACAGGAAGCCACCAGGTATTCCTTGTTGCCGCCGGATTCCAGATAGGCCCAGACGGGCTTTCCATCTTTTCGAAGTTGCCGAATCGCTGTCTGAAGTTCATGCAGACGCGCCCAGCCGATCTCCAGATCACTGATTCGCAGAAGAACTCCCTTGATGGACTTGTCTCGTCCTGCCTGCTGAAGTCGATCAAGACACATCGACAGCGACTCGACAAGATCGCCAAACAGTCCCGGCATCTGCGTCGCTTCCGGGTAGGTGCCCTTGAGACGAATTTCAGCCCAGTCCGCACGAACTTTTTTCTCCGCAGCGGCTTTTTCTTTCGACTGTTCCTGAGGCTCCTGATCGGCAGTTGCAGCCTGCTGCGGCGCGACTTCTTCACGTTGACTTTCGCAGGCATCTGACGCAGAACTGGTGGCCAAAGCGAAACCGAACAGAACCGTCGCGAAGACGCGCAAACACATCCATGATGGACGAGGAGAAATCATTGATGATCCCTTCTTGACTTAAGCAGAAACGAGGACACGTGCGAGTCCAGAAGTGAGCGAGAGTTGCACAAGCATCCCGGTCGTTCACGCACCCGCGAGCAGAAAGTTAGCGGCTCTCTCCCAAAGATGAAGTCGGATTTGAATCGGAGGGTGCCGAAATCTTCGATCCGACCAGACAAACAGAACGGGAGAAGAACGTTTCCGATCGCAGACACATTGCCCCCGCTGGAAATCAAGGCCCACATCCCATGTCACGCATCAAGAGCGGCTGAACACGCGGACTTGCAGCGATTCGCCAGGTGATCGATGCCGAGAAACACGGCCATAGCCGGCTGAGACACCAGACCTGACGTGCGACTCGAAAAAGTGCCGAAGTGGAGGATTGCAACGACTTTGCATCCCGAGAATGGGTATGTCAGACGGCAATTTCGACGTTCCCTTGAAAACCTCGAGCGAACCGTCGATACTCCCGCATGTCTGGAGAACAGAAAAGACGTTCATCAGAAAAACCCGGGCGCTTAGCTCAGTTGGTTAGAGCACCTCGTTTACACCGAGGGGGTCGGGGGTTCGAGTCCCTCAGCGCCCATTTCGCACATGGCAAGCCGTGCGGACAAATCGAAAGAGCCTCGAAAAACGTTGGGTTTTTCGAGGCTCTTTGCTTTGTTGGGATTGACGACGCTGTGAAACCTGCGATCAACAGGGGGCTTGCCTTCGTCAGAGAGCACTGCTCAAGCCGTGTTGTCCAAAGCCCGCGACGTTGATCCGGATCTGTCAAGCTGAATCTCGATCAACACGCCTCGCATTTCAACGTAGCCTGACCGTCAGGTGATCCCCAGAATCCAGCCCTCGAGGTCAGCAATCTCTCTTTCACGCACAGTCAATGGTGGCTGAAAATACCGCTCCAGCGAATGACCATCGCTCATATCTTTCAGCCATCGCGCAATCGCATAGGCATCCTGCTGGTCAGCCATTCGACCTTCACGCGGATATCGGTTTCGAAAGATCGAAGGATAAACTTCCGCAATCACGCTCTTCTCGGCAGGAATCTGCCAACCGTCAAAAGGCCAGCAGTGAACAACATCACCGACCTCTTTCCGGATCCTGAGCAGCCACGGAAGCCCCGCGTGCGTCGACTTGGCGACACTGCCCTGCACATCAAACTGAAAGACGCTCTGGGCGGAACTTGTCAACATCTCAGTCAGTCGAAAGTCTGTCCTGTTGCCGGTCCGCGCCGGCGGGCCTTCTTTTCGGTACCGAATGCTGTCAATCGTCACCTGAGCTGTGTCGGTCGGCCAATGTTGCACGAAATCAGCAAGAAACGCTGGCCATGAACTGATACGGTATCGCTGAAAATAACTGATCGGGAAGGAAAACCCGTGGTCAATCCCAACAATAAAGCGTCGACCTTCTCGAGCCTGGATCATCAGCCAATCGGCAATCTCCTGACGAGTCCAGTTTCTGCTTTTGGCCTCTTTGACTGACGGACTCAAAACACGCTCAGGGAGTCCGGTGTTGGCCACGTACACCTGAAGCCCGGCGAGTCGTGACGCAGGCGTCTGAGCGCCGCTGTAGTCAATTCCAATATGCAGTTCAAAGCTCATGTTTGATTCCCGGAGACTCAGAAACTGACCCGACGACCACCTTCATCCATCGCGAGTCGGAATGGATAAAAAGCGTAGGAATGCGCCGGGTTGAAACATGACGCTGCGCTTTCTTCAATTCTTTGGGATCATTGCAGAAGTCATCGATCCCGTCCGTCAAGCCTTCAGAAATCTCGGGGGATCGCATCTGATGAGGCGTCCAGCGCAGAACTCTCGGAACTCCCTGTCCAAAGCCTGTTCAGCGAGAAATCCATATCAATCAAAATCGGGTGAAACTGGCCAATCTTCGTCCCGCATCACTTGGTTTCAAAGGAACCCGGCAGCATGTCAATACGCGGAATCCTGCACCCACGGAATCTCGGCAGGGGGCTGTAGCGAACTACTGTTCGTCGCCTTCGGTCTGCTCTGCACTTTCAGTCCAGATCGTTCGAATCAGGTCGAGTTTTCGATTCACTGTCGCGCGTGATATTTCTCTCTTCTTTGCGATTTCCTCAACCGTAAATCCTTCCATCCGCAAAAGTGCAATGTCCCTCAGAATATCAT
>JBKDRW010000701.1:0-2426 GCA_046341255.1 Planctomycetota bacterium | reverse complement strand
GGATGAGTTTCGTTGCTGAAAGGCTGATCATGGTTCGATTCCTGATTCTGCTGTTCGTCTTATCCGCTTACCAGAGCGCGGCCATTGCTGCGGACGACGTCGTTATCAATGATTTCGAAGCCGACACATTTGGCACTTGGGTCGTGGAAGGTGAAGCATTCGGGCCTGGGCCTGTTCAGGGGGCGGTCGACGGTCAAATGCCGGTTAGCGGGGTGCTCGGCAAGGGAGTTGCGAACAGCTTTTCGAAGGGTGACCAGGCTGTCGGAACCATCACGTCACCGGAATTCGTGATTACTCATAATCACCTGGCATTCCTCATTGGCGGCGGAAAGATCCCGGATGCACTTGGCATCGAACTGCTGGCAGACGGGCAGCGAGTTCGATCCGAAACAGGACACGAGTCCGAAGGCATGAAATGGGAATCGTGGGATGTCAGCGAACTGAAGGGCCGCAGAGTGACGTTACGGATCTTCGACAGGGCGACGGGAGGATGGGGACATATTCTGGTCGATCAAATCATCCAGACCGACACTTCTCGGCACGCCATCACGGTTGATCGTCTTTCGTCCTATCGAAAATCCAAATACTACTATCAAGAGCCCTTCCGGCCCCAGTTTCACTTCACACCTGAAATGAACTGGATGAATGATCCAAACGGACTGGTCTACTATGACGGCGAATATCACTTGTTTTATCAGCACAACCCTCATGCGAATGAATGGGGGCACATGAGCTGGGGCCATGCCGTTAGCAAAGACCTCGTACACTGGAAGCATCTTCCGATTGCTCTGCACGATGAATATGGAGTGATGGCATTCTCCGGCAGTGCCGTCGTGGATCAGGAGAACACGAGCGGCTTTGGCGTGAATGGCAAGCCGCCAATGGTCGCTATCTATACGGGCCACAGTGCCGGACTTCAGACACAGGATATCGCATTTAGTAACGATCGAGGCCGTACGTGGACAAAGTATGAAGGCAATCCTGTGCTGGACATCGGAGAAGCGGACTTTCGAGACCCCAAAGTTTTCTGGCACTCTCCGTCAAAGCGATGGGTGATGGTGGTGACATTAGCGGTCCAGAAGAAGCTGCAGTTCTACGGTTCTCCAAATCTGAAAGACTGGACACTACTGAGCGAGTTTGGACCGGCGGGAGTTCCCAACAAACCGAACTGGGAATGCCCGGATATTTTTGAACTGCCAATCGAGAATGAGCCCGGCCGGACTCGCTGGGTTCTGGAAGCCGACATGGGTGGCGGAGCGATCGCAGGGGGGTCCGGCGGTGAATACTTCACAGGCGTCTTTGACGGCACAAGTTTTGTTGCCGACTCAAAGGAATCCCAGTGGGTCGACTTTGGAAGGGATTTCTATGCACCCGTTTCCTGGTCGAACATACCAGCCAGCGATGGTCGAAGATTATGGATTGGCTGGATGAACAACTGGGAAACGGCACTAAACCCCACCAGCCCTTGGCGCAGTGCTATGTCGATTCCCCGAGAACTCACATTGAGGCGAATCAGTGGCCAACTGCGACTGTGCCAAAGACCAGTGCGTGAGTTGCAGTTGCTGCGGACGGATTCGGTCAGGTTGAAGAACGTTGAGCTCAAAAGCGAAACACGCAACATCGGTCTTCGAGGTCAGCAGCTCGAGGTCATTGCAGTGTTTAATCCGGGCGACGCGAGGGAATTCGGCATGCGAGTTCTCAAGGGAACAAATCAGGAAACGGTTGTGGGTTATGATGTTAAGTCACAGAGTCTGTTTATTGACCGAATTCGATCGGGAAACGTGGATTTTCATCCAGCGTTTCCCGGTCGCCATCGGGGACCACTAATTCCGGATGACAGTGGGCAGATTCGCCTGCATCTGTTTGTTGATGCATCGTCCGTCGAAGTCTTCGGCAACGATGGGGAAACTGTCGTGACGGATCTGGTATTCCCGGACGTCGGCAGTGCTGGAGCAGAGGTCTATTCCTTCGATGGCACATGTAACTTGGTGGAATGCGAGGTTTACCGATTAAAATCAGCGGTGCGTTAATTCAATGATGTTCAGAACGGTGCCATTTTAGACTGGTGATAACATTCACTCGGACATCCAGTCGACGATCCAAAATGACTCGTTGCTTTGGTCACGTGGCGATTACCCCACGGTCGCATAAGACCAAAATCCGCTTTGGAAATTCCGAAACTGCTTAGTGAAGCCAGTGGGGGTCATAACCCGAGCCGGGGGTGTCTCTGTTTTCGAGAGACAAAACGCGATCTCAGGGACCGAGATGTTCCGAGAGGCCCGCTTCGACGTGTCTCTGTTTGAGGCAAGAGGCACGGGACCGAGTTCGGGGCTGATCGCAGGTTGTTGCGGGAAAGCGGGATACGGCAACGCTTTTGGCGGGGCTCAAAGTTGAGCGCAAAAAATAACCCCGGGGTCGAAAAATGT
>JBKDRW010000700.1:0-18543 GCA_046341255.1 Planctomycetota bacterium | reverse complement strand
GTGCTGAAGTCGCTTATGATAGACAGTGAACGAGACGGGGCGATGACGACCCGGAGTGACAGCACTCAGATGGAGAGCTGAAGAATGCCACGGTGGATCTGGATCGCGACTGTTGTGTGGACCATCGTGTTGATGCAACCCACAGCCGCGCAAACGAAAATTCAGTTTGATCGACAGGTCAGGCCGATTCTGTCGGACGCCTGCTTTCAGTGCCATGGGCCGGATGAAGCGAAACGTCAGGGAGGTCTGCGGCTTGATGCTGCGGATGCCGCAATCAGGGGCGGAGACTCCGGACCGGCCATCGTGGCGGGACAGCCGGATTCCAGCGAGGTCTGGAAACGAGTGACGTCGACGGATCCCGATGTGGTGATGCCGCCACCGAAGTCCGGCAGGGTTCTCAGGCCGAATGAACTGGCAACGCTCAGACAGTGGATCAGCGAGGGGGCTGAGTATCAGGGACACTGGGCCTTTCAGCGAGTCGAACGTCCCGACGTGCCTGCGGTGGAGCGAGTCGACAACCCGATCGATGCGTTCATTCGTGATCGTCTTCGGCAGGACGGGTTGCAGCCGGCTCCGGAAGCTTCTCGAGAAACGCTCATTCGTCGAGTGACGCTGGATCTGACGGGTCTTCCGCCGACGCTCGATGAGGTTGATGCCTTCCTTGCCGACGTGTCATCAGATGCGTACGAAAAGGTTGTTGACCGACTCCTTTCATCGCCGCATTACGGCGAACGGATGGCTCAGCAGTGGCTGGATTTCGCTCGCTACGCGGACAGCAATGGCTTTCAGGTGGATTCGTCGCGACAGATGTCTGCGTGGCGCGACTGGGTGATCCGGGCGTTCAACCGAAACGTTCCGTTCGATCAGTTTACGATTGAGCAGCTGGCCGGTGATCTGCTGCCGAATCCGACGCGTGATCAGATTGTTGCCACGGGGTTTCATCGAAACGTGAAGCTGAATGGCGAGGGCGGACGGATTCAGGAAGAGTGGTTTGCAGAGACCGTGATTGACCGAGTCGAAACGACTGGTCTGACCTGGATGGCGATGACAATGAACTGCTGTCGTTGTCACGATCATAAGTATGATCCGATTTCGCAGAAGGAGTTCTATCAGTTCTTCGCATTTTTCAATTCAGTCGACGAGTCCGGTGTGCTGGAAGTTGAGGGCGGCAATACGCGACCCGTTGAAAGGGTTCCGACTGTCGAACATGAACAGCGACTGGCGGAACTTCGTCAGGCGATCCCCGCGGCCGAAACGAAGCTTGCAGAGATGAAATCCACATCTCCCGCGCGACAGGACGCGTGGGAAACGTCCTTTGCCAGACAGCTTGCGGAGAATCCCGAAACGTGGCGGTTGCTGGTGCCTTCAGACGTCAGAAGCGTTGGCGGTGCGACGTTGACGAAGCAGGCGGATGAGAGCTGGCTTGCAGGCGGCACAAATCCGGCGAATGATGAATATCAGATTGCCGGTCCGATACCGCCGGGGAAATTGACCGGGCTGTTGCTCGAAGCGTTTCCGGATCCGTCGCTGCCGAATATGAGTCTGGGACGATACCCCAACGGCAACTTCGTGCTGTCCGATGTGGATGCCATCATTACGGCACCGTCTCTTTCGGCGCCGGTGAAGGCAGAGATCACGCAGGCTGTATCCGATTACGATCAGTCGGGCTGGCCGGTTCAGGCGATTGTCGATGGCAAATCGAATCGTCAGGGCAGGAACTCCAGAGGCTGGGCGGTTGATGGTCCGACAAAGCGAGAGAATCGGAAGGCCATGTTTCTGTTCGCCACGCCGGTGATTGTGCCTGCGGATGCGACCATCACAATTTTACTGAAACACGACGCACTGGGCGGTCACAACATCGGACGTTTTCGGTTATCCACAACCAGCTGGCCCGGCGAGAAAGTCAGACTGGATGGATCGCTGATTCCTGAGTTCCTTCGACTGGCTGTTGCGACGCCGAAGAACGAACGCTCGAAAGAACAGCTCGACGAGATTGCGAGGCATTTCCGCGAACAGGCTGATGCGGAAATCAGGCAGGCGGAACAGTCCATTGCGGCTGCAAAGAAAGCCGTGACGGATTACGAGGCAACGATTCCGACCGTGATGGTGATGAAGGAACTGGCAACTCCGCGCGATGCGTTCCTGTTGAAGCGAGGCCAGTACGATCAGCCCGGCGACAAGGTGACTCGGGGAGTTCCCGCAGCATTTCCTCCTCTGCCGGATGATGCACCGGTGAGTCGTCTGGGGCTGGCGCAATGGCTTGTGTCGCGTGAGCATCCATTGACCGCCCGAGTCTGGGTGAATCGAGCGTGGGAGCGATTCTTTGGTGCCGGGCTCGTGCGAACGACGGAGAATCTGGGTTCGCAATCCGAATGGCCCAGTCACCCGGAGCTGCTGGACTGGCTGGCGGCGGAATTGATGGAAGCGACTCATCTGCCGTCGGTTGCTGGCCAGCCATCGGCAAAGTGGGACATGAAGGCGTTGCAGAAGCTGATCGTGATGAGCGCCACATATCGCCAGGACGCTGAGGTGACATCGGACGCGGATCCGGAGAATCGACTGTTGAGTCGCGGTCCGCGAGTTCGGTTGTCAGCCGAGATGGCACGTGATCAGGCTCTGGCGATTTCTGGTCTGTTGGTCAGGAAGATCGGTGGTCCGAGCGTTCGTCCTTACATGCCGGATGGCGTCTGGGATGAGACCAGTCGATACGGTGATCTTCGTGGCTACAAACCCGACGCTGGTGAAGGATTATATCGCCGATCGTTGTATACGATCTGGAAGCGCACGGCTCCTCCTCCGTCGCTGATGCTGTTCGATGCTCCGGCCCGGGAAGTGTGCACGGTGAAGCGATCGCGAACCAATACACCGCTGCAGGCCCTCGCACTGATGAATGAGATTACGTACGTCGAAGCCGCTCGAAAGCTCGGTGAGCGAATGATGACCGAAGGTGGAGACTCCGCAGAAGAACGCCTGATCTACGGTTTCCGAACAGCGACCGCTCGTCGACCTGCACCTGCAGAGATCGCAGTGCTTTTGGGGGGCCTTCAGGAAGATCTGGCGAGATTTCAAAAGCATCCCGATGCGGCATCGCGATATCTGACTGTCGGGACCAGCAGGAGTCCTGAGTCTCTCGATCCGGCAGAACTCGCGGCATGGTCGCTGACCGCCAATGTGCTGCTGAATCTGGATGAAGTTGTGACGAGAGAATGACGCAGTTGTGGTCCACTCCGCGAACCGGACGATCGCGGAGCCTTTGATCCGACAGATCCTGTACAATCGGGGCCAACGTTCTGCCGGGAACTTCAACATATTACGGTGAATCATGAACGCATTTCACATCGCTGATATTCTCAATCGCCGTACGTTTCTTCAGACCTCAGCCGGTGGTATCGGGACGGCGGCGCTGGCCTCGTTGATGCAGCCGCATGCGCGGGCGGGATCGGTGTTTCATCACACCCCGAAAGCGAAGAGGATCATTTACCTGTTCCAGTCCGGCGCTCCGTCGCAGATGGATCTGTTCGATCCGAAGCCCGCGATGGTGGAAAAGCGAGGTACGGATCTGCCGGATTCAATTCGTATGGGTCAGCGGCTGACCACGATGACATCCGGTCAGGCGAGGTTCCCGGTGGCGCCGGCGATCTTAAGGTTTGCCCAGCATGGTGAATCGGGTCTGTGGCTGAGCGAAATCCTGCCGCATATGTCGAAGATTGCCGACGAGTTCTGCATGATTCGCAGTTTGAACACGGAAGCCATCAATCATGATCCGGCGATCACGTTCTGTCAGACCGGTTCGCAGCTGGCTGGTCGTCCGAGCATCGGATCGTGGGCCAGCTATGGGCTGGGAAGCGACAATCAGGACCTGCCCGCTTACGTTGTGTTGACGTCGTTTGGTTCAGGCCGACCGGACGACCAGCCGCTGTACGACCGCTTGTGGGGTTCAGGATTTCTGCCGACCGTGCATCAGGGGGTCAAGTTTCGAAATTCAGGTGACGCGGTTCTTTACCTTTCGAATCCTCCCGGCATCGATGCCACGGCGCGACGCAGCACCCTCGATCGACTCAGACAGTTGAACCTGCAGCGTCACGAGGCCATGAAAGATCCGGAAATTGAAACACGAATCGCTCAGTATGAAATGGCGTTTCGGATGCAGACGAGCGTTCCGGAACTGCTGGACCTGAAAGATGAGCCGAAGCATATCCTCGACTTATACGGTCCGGATGTCTCAAGGCCGGGCTCTTACGCCGCAAATTGTCTGCTGGCCCGTCGACTGGCGGAACGCGACGTTCGCTTTGTGCAGTTGTTTCATATGGGCTGGGATCATCACGGCGGCCTGCCGAATGCGATCCGGGGACAATGCCGTGACACGGATCAGGCGACCGCTGCACTGATCACAGATCTGAAGCAGCGCGGGTTGCTGAATGACACTCTGATTGTCTGGGGTGGTGAGTTCGGGCGAACGATTTATTCCCAGGGAGGCGTGACCGACAACGACTATGGCCGCGACCATCATCCTCGCTGCTTCACGATGCTGATGGCCGGAGCCGGAGTGAAAAAAGGGCTGACATACGGTGTGACGGATGACTTCTGTTACAATATCGTCGAAAATCCAGTGCATGTGCACGATCTGAATGCGACAATCCTGCACCTGATGGGAGTCGACCACACTCGACTCACCTATCGCTACCAGGGCCGGGATTTCCGACTGACGGATATTCACGGTGAAATTGTTCACAACGTGCTGATTTGAGTCTCGGGAGGTCACTCTGCCGGCAGAGACTGGAATCTGCGGCTTCGAGGCTCCGCAGTCCTGCTGTTTTTGCAGCAGTCGGAGCGTTCGTGGTGATTCCTTGTGAGGCCCACACTTGCCTTTCCGAAGCGGAGGGTAACAATCTCCGCAGAGAATCTGCCTCTGGCTCGAGAGCCATTTCCTGCCTCCGAACGTCTGGCAGAGCGTTTCCCGAATCGTCAAATCTGTTTCTGTGGAGAGTTTCAATGAAGTTTTGGCAATCACTGGCTCTGGCTGCAACCGTTTTCTGTTTTTCTGGGGGTATCTCCGTGGCCGCTGATTCCGTCCATGAGTTTACGATGAAGTCGATCGATGGCGAAGACGTCAAGCTGAGCGACTACAAGGGCAAGGTCCTGCTGATTGTCAATGTGGCCAGCGAATGCGGTCTGACGCCACAGTACACCCAACTGCAGGCGTTGCACGAAAAGTACGCCGGCAAGGGCCTGGTGGTCATCGGCGTTCCATGCAATCAGTTTGGTGGTCAGGAGCCAGGATCTGAAAGCGACATTAAGAAGTTCTGCAGCACAAAGTACAAAGTCAGCTTTCCGATGATGAGCAAGGTGGAAGTCAACGGTGACAAGGAAAGCGAACTGTACACGTATTTGAAGGGTCACTCGGATAACAAAGGCAAGATCAGCTGGAACTTCGAGAAGTTTGTTGTCGGCAAGGACGGCAAAGTGGTCGGTCGCGTCAGCCCTCGAACGGCTCCGGACGACAAGGAAGTGATCGCGATGATCGAAGCTGCGCTTGCGAAATAGTCGTGTTCGCAGGCTCATGTGATGTGACGAAAGCGCTCGCGGGTACGCGAGCGCTTTCTTTTTGCACACGGCTTTACCCTGACAGTCCCCTGCCCCGGAAACATCGGTCAATCTCGCGATGGCAGCCTGTGATTTTTCTGACCCTCGAATTGATGAGGGGATTCGATTATTCAATGAGGGCGAGTATTTTGCCTGCCATGATGTCCTCGAAGATTTCTGGACCGAACAGACATGCCCGGAAAAGCCGCTGTTTCAGGGACTGATTCAGGCGGCAGTGGCCATGTTTCATTTTGAAGAAGGCAATCTCGGCGGCGCGCGGCGGATGAGTCTGTCCAGTCGCGTTTATCTGTCGTCATTTGCCCCGGAGACAGGCGGGATTGATGTGCAGGGATTGCTTGAACAGATGGAACGATGTTTCCATGAACTCTGGCTGCCGCATGATTCGTATCCGGCCCATCTTTGTCTGAATCCTGAGAACATCCCGCGAATTCATCGCCACAGGTCGTGACCGATTCCGGCACAATGCCTCCCGTTCGCGTCTCGACGTCCGCAGCGCAGTCGCGTTTTTCTGTGCCTGAAGCTCTGCGCAGAAACAGGAGACGGCATCGCGTTCGCTGTACATGTCTCGATTGTTCCGCTGATAATGCGGTGCATCATCGGGAGTCAGTGTCCTCGGAGCATGTGAATGTCGTCGGCCAATGAATCGGAAATCAGCCAGCAGTTGCGGGAACTTCAGGACAGAGCGGGGGAATTGATTTCTCAGTGTCGCTTTGCCGGGTCATCGCGTCTCTACGGCGAGCTGCGGCGGCGTGGTCGTGCTGAACACCGGGCTGAAGCCTATCTGATCGGTACGTTCTTTCAGATGGATCAGGCTCAGTATCTGCTGGATTTTCAGACCATGCGAGAGCGAGCGGTCGAACTGATTGCGATGCTGGAAAATGAGGAGCAGGTTCGCCAGATTCAGCCCGATCTTCCGAAGGAACAGTATGAGTTCTTTGTGTACTCCATGACATCCTGCGCGTATGAGAATCTGGCCGAAGCGACCGGGCAGCTGGATGGGTACAACTCTGAGGGCATGCATGGCTGCATTTCTGATGGGATTCAGATCTGCCGGCGAACGGGTAAAACGTCGTGTGTCAGCTGCTTTCGGGAATATGCCTGTGACGTCTACATGTCGGCGGACGATCCGGACATCGCCGGACATCAGTGCCGACTTGTTGTGGATCAAAGCAGCGGCTGGTCGGATCGGGGAGATCGTCGCTGGCTGGCATCGCTGAAGCTGGGATGGCTGCATCTGCTTCAGGGGCGCACGGACGATGCGCTGGCAGCGGTAGAGCACGCATTGATTCTGACCGGCGGGGAGCATGTCTCGCTGAAGCTGGAATCTCGAATCCGCGCGCTGACGATGCGTGACACCGTCAGGCTCGCGCTGGGTCAGTCGCCAATCATGCAGGACGACGAATCATTTTCAGAAATGCCGACGATGGAAGAGTGTCCGGTATTTCATCTGAACATGGATCTGAATACGGCCCTGAAAGCGGTGATAGATCAGCGGCCTGACGAAGCTGTTGCCATTCTGACCCGGTGGGATCAGCGACTTCAGCAGTGTCACGGTACTCATCTCTGGTTTGAAGTACGACTGCGTCTGATCGCTGCGAAACTGATCCTTGGCGACCGTCGGCAGGCTGATGCTCTGGGGCGTCAATTGGAGCAGAAGGCCAGAACATCGAATGACTATCTGACTCTGCGCCGGCTTCAGCAGCTTCAGGATTCCGGTCAGCCTTCGCCTTTTGCAGCGGCATTTGTTCCTCGCAGAACCGCGCCGGAAGTGACGCTGCAATCGGCTGACTCGGTCAGCGCGGCTGCGGCCGGTGGTGCACAGAAGAATGCGGACGTAACTCAGGATGAACTTGAGCAGGCGATCTCGGAGGCTGTCGCGGAACTGCCCCCGCTGAGTCCGCTGGCCGAGACGATCGGCGGATTTCGGGAACGAATGAATGAGCTGATGCAGGACTGGACCGAGGAGCGGTTTGAGAGTCTTCGAGCGGACGTACTGGCGATTGATTCGTCGCAGACTCAGCACTTTGAGGACGCGGCCGGAGTTCTGCATCTGGCGGCTTATCTGGTCGGAACGGCGGAAGATGGTGACAAGGTCTGGAAGTGGGCCAATTCCATTGCAGCACGGCACCGGGATCAGGGTGTCATCATTTCCCTGCTGGGAACGCTCGGCGATTCGCTTCGAAATTCGGGCAACGAGGAAATGGCCGAAAAGATCACTGCCGAACGGACCGAGCAGTTGTTCCGTAAGTCGCTGGAACTTGAGCCTGAGCGTTCTCGGAATTTTCAGCGAGCAGGCGACCATTTTGCGGCTCAGGACAATCAGGGCGAAGCCGAGCGATGTTATGCCAGAGCCTTTCGGCTGAATCGAACGGATGGAACGATCGTGCGACGACTGGCTGACCTGTACAACACAACGGATCGTCCTCGCGATGCTTTGCATGTTCTTGATCTGAGCCTGCGCGAGGGCTGCGAGGACGGTCAGGTTGCATTCGATGCGGCGATGCTGGCCTTTCGCCTGAAACAATACGATTCAACCCTGACTTATCTGGAGCGCTACGAGACTCAGGCCGAATCCAGCCTCTGGACGAACTACTACCGCGGAGTCTGTTACTACGAACAGGGAGACTATGCGAAGGCTCTGGAGGCCATCGATCATGAGGAGATACTGGCGGAATCATCGGGATGGCATCTGGAAGTGATGCGTGCCGCCATCCAGGGGCGACAGGGCAATGCCAAAGGCGCGCAGGTTCACATCAATACGGTGATGGACACTTCGCTCTCACAAGTCGACTATCTGTCCCCAAACGGATTGACGGAACTGCTGCAGCGGCTTCAATTGGTCGCGGTGGAAGCCCTGCATGATCTGGCGCTCGCAGACCAGATTGATCTTCGGCTGCTTCGATCCGGTTTGATGCCTGACCCGTGGTTTCAGCACCATCGGGATGATCCGAATGCCAGGCCTGTGGAGAACGTTCGCTTATTTCGTTGTCTGGTGCTTCAGCCGGTGGACAGTGAATGGGAAGCCGATTCTGATCGATTGTTTGATCAGGCCGGCTGGACTTCATATCTCGCGGAATGGGGCGTGCTTGCGGATTCCGAAGAGTCGGCTCGGGAACTGGTGTTACAATGGCAGGCTCGATGTTATCACCTCCCCGCTGAAGTTCAGGAAGTGGTCGAGGGCGAGGAGTCGTACACAGACATTCCAGGAATTGTCTGGCAGGGCGGTCGATATGGTGTCGATGACAATGAAGACTCTGCAGATGTTGATGCTCTGGATGATGACTTTGACGACGAAGATTAAGCCTCAGTGACATCAGCAGTGATCCGCATGTCCGGAGGTGTCTGATGCCATGCTGTGCCTGGTCGCTGGAGCTGGAGGGGAAGCGTCGTCTGTCCACAGTGGTGTTGCGAGTCGGCTGTCTCTGCCCGTCAGGTATCTCAGGCCTGATGAATTCGACAGTTGTCTGCCCGCGCGAACTGATGTGAACCGTTACGGATGTGCGTGACGTCAGTGTTTGTTGCCGAGGGCGGGATGTGCCGGCTGGAGAACAGCGTGAAACCAGATCCGGCTGGCCAGTTCGATCCACGGGGGTGCACGGCAATTCCACAGCGAATGGCTTTTGCAGCACTTGTACCGAACCTCGGATCGATTATCGTTCCACAGATCTGATGGCTGGTGCGGGAAAACATGATGCGCCATGCGTAACGACTTTGTCAGCCGATGTGCAGGGAGTGGAGAGCATGGCGCTCGATCATGAGAAATTCTCGAAGCTGGTCGTGGTTGCGGCTCTGCTGTCACTCGTATTGCCGGGATGCAGTGAGACACCAACTGTCAGCGCACCGACGGCCACCAGTGCTGCTGCACCGGCCGTGATTCAGGACGAAGTTGACAGTGGTGACGAAAATGGGCCCGCCGTCTCGAAGCCGCTTGATGAGCCACCTGTGAATTGACGAATCATCGCATGGCGGAGGTGCACGAGTCCGCCTGGTCGGGAACTGCAGGGATGCAGAAACTCTGCGGGAATCTCCACAACGATCCGTGGCATTCGATCCGAGCGAGGCCCTCGCCAGAGCGCCAGCCGACGCGCGGCCTGATCACGGTGCCTTCCACTGAGGTTTCCAATCCGGCGAATCAAGTCTTGCTGATTTCAGATAATCACTGATGCGGGCGGTGATATCCGGATGCAGAGCTGCGACATCGATCTTTTCCGCAGGATCGCTGACTTGATCGAACAGGCGAATCCCGGCATCTTCGGAACCGCTGCGGATTCCTTTCCACTGCCCCTGATACAGCGCGGCCTGTCGGAATCCGCCTTCATGAAACTCCCAGTACAGAAACTCATGTGACTTCTGCGACCGTCCGGACAGGACAGGTACGAAACTGATGCTGTTGCGATTGTCAGGAAGAGATGAATTTGAGAGTTCGCACGCCGTAGCCATCCAGTCCCCGAAGTAACCAACATGATCGGACACTCGTCCAGGCTCGATGCGACCCGGCCACCAGGCGAGCATCGGAACGCGAATACCGCCATCCGTCAGGCTTCGCTTGATGCCTGAAAACAGGCCGGCTGGATTGAATCGCCCGAGATCATGATTGCTTTCGTTATGGGGTCCGTTATCACTGGTGAAGATCACCAGCGTGTTTCTGTCGAGCCCGGTGCTGCGGAGCTGGTCGAGGATGCGACCGACGTTCTGGTCCAGTCGAGACACCATGGCGGCATGACCTTTGTCCTGATCGGGCCAGTCCTCCTGCGCATAGATCCCGAAGTCTGGCGCATGCGCTCCGTTTCCGAGTTCCCGAGTTCGCTCATTATTGGCATGCGGCGTCACGAGGCTCAGATACAGAAAGAAAGGATGCTCGCGGTCTGCCCTGATGAACTGCAATGCTTCGTCGGTCAGTCGATCATCAGCGAAGACTCTGGCTTCGGTGGCGTAACCGCCACCGTGTTCTCCGACGTGAGTCACCACATTAGGCAGCGATTCTCGCGATTCGTTCCGCCACAGGAAATCGGGGAAATGGTTATGTGCGTGATGCTGATTCAGGTATCCGAAGAACTCGTCAAATCCGTGCTTGCGAGGCAGACCCGTCTCAGCTGCACCGATGTCTCCTAATCCCCACTTGCCGATCAGTGCGGTTCTGTAACCATTCGACTTCAGCAGGCCAGCCACTGTTGTATCCTCGGCAGTCAGTGCCTGAGCCGAAGGATTCCTTGCTCCGGCATTTCCTCGAACTCGCGTTCGTCCATGGTGCTGGCCGGTCATCAGCACACTTCTCGACGGAGCGCAAACGGTGGCTCCGGCGTAGAAATGAGTGAAGCGAAGCCCTTCCTCTGCCATGCGGTCGAGTTCAGGAGTTTTCATCACCTGCTGGCCGTAACAACCCAGTTCCCCATAACCCAGGTCATCGGCCATGATCCAGATGAGGTTCGGGCGCTCGTCGGACCGAGCAGTAGACACATGAATTGTGGCTGATGCTGTCAGAAGCAGGAGCAGGCGAGACAGACAATTGAATGCAGGGCATAATTTCATCGGCACGTTTCCCGTTGGTATCAGAATGCTACATGCTGACATCGCCGGGCACCACTCGCATGCTTCCGGGCCCTCGTCCGGGTGCGGAGAATCCGGGGGGCGCGGGCGTGGCGGGAGCCTCGCCATCCTCGGGTGACAGCATGGGCGACGACCACCCTGCGGCGGCACGCAAAGGTCTTGACGTGAGCCCTTGGCATCTTGTGGCTGAAGTCTGTCTCTCGGCAGAGTCGCAGGTGGTGACGATCCGGACGCTCGTCAAATCTAGACGCTTTTCAGGGAACTGTTTCCCGGGCATCGGCGTCGAAAAGGTTGCTCGATGCGTGGGACTGTCGGTTCGGCGGGTTCATCAGCCGTTTGACATAAGGTCAGTGGGAATCGGATCGATCGTCCGAAACGGGCCCGATTTGTGCTTTCTGTCAGCAAATTGGCCAGATGTTTTGGCTTGCGGCCGGAGTTCGCGGACATTCACGCTTCAGAGTTCCGATAGCGGATGCTAAAGTCGAGCATAAAGTGAGCGACCCTGCCGCGCGCAGGGGTTGAGTACTGAACATTAAAACACCCTGTTGTTTGTGGGTTGAGAACATGGCAGCAGTCAGCGCTTGGGGCATTGATATCGGTCAGGCGGGCTTGAAGGCGATCAGGCTTCGAGTCTCCGAGGACGGGGAACGAGTCATCGCTGCGGCGTTCGACTATATTGCCCATCCGAAGATTCTGAGCCAGCCGGACGCGATTCCGGAGGAGTTGATTCGGGAGGCACTGAAGACGTTTCTTGAGCGGAACAAGGTTGAAGACGATTTGTTGGCGATCAGTGTTCCGGGGCAAACATCTCTGGCGAAGTTCATTAAGCTGCCACCGGTTGAATCAAGCAAGGTGGCAGAGATTGTGCGCTACGAAGCGCGGCAGCAGATTCCGTTCGATCTGAACGATGTGATCTGGGACTATCAACCGATCGGAGGGGGCGTTGAAGAGAGTGGCTTCATGCTGGAGGCCGAGGTGGGTCTCTTTGCGATGAAGCGGGAACTGGTCTACGAGGCGATGAAGCCATTCACCAACGCGAGCAGGGAGATTGAGCTTGTACAGATGGCTCCGCTTGCGTTGTACAACTATCTGTCGTACGACGTTTTCGGGTTTCGCAAGACAGCTGAAACTCCTGAGCCGCCGGCCGGTGAGGATTATTATGTGGTGCTTGATATGGGGGCCGACAACACGACACTGCTGGTGTCGAACGGTCGCAGCATCTGGATTCGCAATGTGCCGATCGGCGGCAACCATTTCACTCGCGCATTGACTCGTGAGATGAAGCTGACGTTTGCCAAAGCGGAGCATTTGAAATGCAACGCGACCAAGGCTCCGGATCCGAAGGCCGTTTTTCAGGCGATGCGTCCTGTCTTTAACGACTATGTCTCCGAGATTCAGCGATCGATTGGGTACTTTGGCAGCGTGAATCGAGCTGCGAAGATTCGAAAGATCATCGGAGTCGGTAACGGAGTCCGCCTGGCTGGCCTGCAGAAATTCCTGCAGCAGATCCTGCAGTATGAAGTGGAACGTCTGGAAAGTCTGGAGGGCATTTCCGGGGATTCGGTTCTGACAGATCCGCTGTTCATTGACAACATGATGACGTTTGCGGTGCCCTATGGTCTGGCTCTTCAGGCACTAGGGAAGACTCGTATCCGGACGACTCTGTTGCCTCCGGAAATCGTGGTGGATCGCAAGATTCGATCGAAGAAGCCGTGGGCTCTTGCGGCCGCGGCCGGGCTGCTGCTGGCGATGGGTGTCAGCACGATGGGCAGTGCCGCGGTTCTGAGTTCCTACAGCGAAGCGAAGTGGAAGGACTATCAGACAAAAGTTGATCAGGTGCAGGGGGAGATTGCGGCTCAGAAGACCGCATTTACGGCCGAAGAGGGACGTCACACGCAGGTCGTGACAGATATTGGGCAGCTGGTTGCTCCTCTGGAAAAACGATCGCTGTGGATGGAGCTGTTCAAGGCCGTCAACGAGTGTCTTCCGTACGACGAAGGTGACGCTCTGGACACGACGGATATGTCAAGGCAGCAGCGACTTCGGATCACGTCGATCACGACGAAGAAGGTTGATGATGTGAGCTCATGGCATCAGAAATTTGTGGATGCCAATCTGACTGAGAACTTCTCCGCGCTTGACCAGAAGCCACCGGAGGGGCTGAACGGAAGCAAGATCGGTTACATTGTGACATTGAAGGGATTTCATTACTTCAACAACGTTGATAATCCGACCGGGATTCCTCTTGAAGGTCAGTTTGTGACCGACACGCTGGTGAAGAATCTTCGCGAGTGGGTGGTGAAGCGGGATGGCATCGAGGACCCGGTTCCGGTTGGCAAAGCTGGCATTTCGCACCCGATTCTGGCGTGGAGTGATACGGTCAAGGAACGCTTTGACCCGAATCAGCCGGGGCGAATGGGGCCGAGCGGACCATCGATGACGGGATCCGGAGGACGCCTGAGTGGGATGGCCATGGGCATGCCGGGTGCGGCGATGAGCCCGGGTGGTGATGATGGTGCGGCTTCAGGCGCCATGGATTCCTATCAGCCTCCTGATACAGGCCTTGCGGGAGGTAGTGGTCCTGAGATGCTGGGCTCTGGTCCTGCAATGGGATCTCGCGGTGGCATGGGGATGGCTGGAGCTCGAGGTCCTGGATCCATGGGGATGGCTGGTGGGAACATGGCTGGTCCCGGGACCGGCCCGATGTTCAAGGGGAAGGAAAAGAAAGAGGTGAAGGAGGTCGATCGAACCGACTTCGTCGTGCAGTTTATCTGGATCCCCACGATCGAACGTGATCGCAAGGAACAGGACCCGCGAGTACAGGAGTCGACGGATGGCAGTACACCTGCTGAGGCCACCACGGAAGCATCAGCCGGAGCTGGCTGAGTCGGAGTTTGAAGGCATTTGAGTCGAGTTGTTTCTATCTCGAGCGGTTATTGAATCATCTTCAACGGATCAAGTTGGATTGAGTCCCATGGATAAGCTTCAGCCACTGATTAAGCATCGTTACTGGATCATTTTTGCCTTCTCCGTGATCTTTGTGATTGTGGGCTGGTGGATGGCCAGCGGAGCCATTATGGCCGCGACAGATGCTCGTCGAAAATCGGTTGAGGAGTCGTTTACAAAGGCGGCTCAGGGAAAAAGCGAACCGAATGCCGAATGGGTGAAGGCTGCTCAGAGTCAGAACGATAAGGATGAAAAGTCGAAGCTGAATGCTTCGAAAATGTTATGGGAGCGTCAGCAGGCGGCACGCCGCTGGCCGGAATCTCTGGCCAAGGATTTTGAAAAGGTTTCGTTTCAGGGTGAGGTCAAGGAAGTTCTGACGCGCCGCAAATGGCAGAAGGCATACAAGACCCAGATTGAATCCCTGCTGGAAATCGTGAAGCCATACGATGCCAAAACCAAAGAGGGACTGGTCGTTGTCTCGATCAATAACCTGGATCACAAGCCATTCAGCAAATGGCGGTACCAGCTTCCGGTGTCGACGGAAATCTGGACCTGTCAGGAAGATATCTGGCTGATGCAGTCGCTGCTCACTTCCATTGCCCGCGTGAATGGCGAAGCCAAACGAATCACGGAATCCCATGTCCGTCGCATCAATCGTCTGTCTCTTCGGGGTGGTGATCCGGAGGCAACTCCGGCCGCAACGGCCGGAGGGGGTGGAGGCGGAGATGCCAGTGGATTTGGAGACATGGGCGCGATGATGGGAGCGTCTCAGGGAGATATGCTCAGCGGAGGCGGCATGGGCGGTGGCATGGGCGGTGGTCTGGGAGGCGGCGCTGGTGTCGCTTCGTACCCAGGAAAAGAATTCGAAGGCAATTCGGGAAGTGATATTCTCGCGGAGGAGTTCGGTGCTGTTGCCGGTACTGCGGCTGGTGGCCTCGGAGGCGGCAAAGACGGAATGATGATGGGAAGTATGGACATGATGGCAGGCGCCGGAGGCGGCGATGGAACTGCGGGCGCCGAACCGGCCGAAGAAGATCGATACGTGGATGACAAGGAAGGTCAGTACAAGACGCGTGCCTTTCTGCTGGATGTGATCGTTCGTGATGATCAGCTTCCGAATCTTCTGGCATCTCTGACCAACTCGGACTTCCCGGTTGAAATTCGACGTGTGGAAGTTGTCTCTGGAGTGATGTCCACGGGTGCTGCTGGTGCTGGAGGCATGACCGGGATGGGTGGTTCTGGTGATGGCCTGATGGCTGGGGGGAACTATGGCGACTCAGATGCGTCGGCCCTCGGCCTGAGCGGCAGCGGCGGAAAAGACCTCAGCATGGGTGCTCCAAGTCTGGATGGCGGCGGGTCAGGGTCTGGCGGCATGGGAATGTCTGGTATGGGCATGTCTGGTATGGGCATGTCCGGCATGGGCATGTCTGGTATGGGCATGGAGGGTATGGGCATGCAGGGCATGGGGGGCGCTGGAATGCGAACTCCGGGTCTTGGCGGTGCGAGCGCCAGCGACCCGATGTCGGTCGCGATGTCGGATTCCCTGCTTGTGACAGTGAAGATCGGTGGGCTGATGACCTTGTATCAGTCGAAGGAAGAATCGACGGCACAGGAGGAAACAGAGAAAGCGGCTGCATCTGAGCAGACCACCGCAGCTCCTGCGGACTCGACGGATGCTGCGGCTGAAGGTACGACTGGTGAGATGCCGGCGGAAGGGGCGTCGACCGATGCTGCACAGCCGGCCCCGACCGAGACCGGCAGTGCCGAAGCATCAGCTCCCTCTGAAGGGGCGGCTCCTGCGGAGACGGCGACGTCGCAAGGTGAAATGCCTGCTGAAACAAAATCCGATGACCTGGTGGGTTCGGGAGCAAACTCGGAGTCACCTGCTCAACCGGGAGCAGAGGCTGCTCCGGGAGATGCTCCGGATTCGGCGGGGGATGCACCAGAAGCGACACCATCAGACGCGGGAACTCCGAACACGCCTTCCGGGGAAGCACCTTCCGGGGAAGCACCGGTCGGTGAGGCATCACCCCCGGCTGAACCGAATCCCAACTGAACAATGCGACAGGGCGACTTCGTTCGTCTGAGTGCGACAGTCCCCTCAGTTCCTTGTCCGACGATTTCGACTCTCATTCCTGAATCAGTAAGAGCAACACTGACTGGAGAATAGCGATGGCCAAGAAGGGTTTTAACATCAAGGCGTTCTTCCTGAATCACGCCGAAAAACTGGGCGTTGCCGCGATTGCTTTGCTTGGATTGACCGGCCTCGCGACGGCCAGCTGGAAGACCTGCGACAAACAGCAGGATGTTCTGGTTCGTATTGCAGAGCAGACCAAATCAGACTGGCTGACCAAGAATCAGATTCCTGAGGATCGCCTGCAGGAGTTTTCGAAGACACCTGATGTCGAAGGTCTTGCCTTGCGGATGGCGTCTCCGAATGAGGATATCGCGAGGTTTTCGACGTCGCGTCGCTGGAATCCTCCGATTGTGGAAGTGCAGGATAAGCTGGCCACGGTCAAGGTTCGTGCACCGGAGGATCCAGAAGCCAGTCTGCTGATGATGGCCATGGTCGAGCAGCCGGAGGAAGAAGAAGAGAGTGAAGAGGAACTGACTCAGAAGGATGAGGATAAGGAGAAAAAGAATAAGGGTGGTGAAGGCGAGAATAAGGATCTTGAAGACATCTTTCGCCCGCGGGACGCGGTGGCCGGGATGGATGCCGCAGGTGGCGGGCTTTCGGGTGAAGGTACAGACGCATCGGCTCTTGGATTGACTCCCGGCATGCAGGGAGCTGCTGGTTCGAGACGAGGTGAAGCAGCAGGTGGGCCAGGCCTCGGTATGGCTGGCGGACCTGGTGCGGGAAGTGGTTCCGGAGCGATGAGTGGTCGCCGTGGTTCCATCACCGGTAAAGGTATGGGCGGCATGAGCTCCGGCATGCAGATGGGTTCCGCAATGGGCGGCATGGGTTCTGGCATGCAGATGGGTGGCTCCGAGTCGGGACTCGGATTAAGCGGCATGGGCATGGGCATGGGTTCCAATGACCTTGGAATGGATAACTATGGCGGCTATGGAATGGGCATCCCGACCGAGAAGAAAGTCCGCCTGATGTCAGGGGTATCCGTTCGTTTGGTATTTGACCTTTACCAGCAGACGATTGCCCTGGCTGAAGCACTGCATATTCCGGAAGAAGAAGCGGCACAGTACATTGACTTTGTAAACCTTCAGATCGAGAGAAAACGCGCGGTCGTGGGTCCGGATCCGTGGGCGGGGGCGTGGGAGCCATTGTCTCTGGATGAGGTTGGGGAGATTTTGGAGCTGTCGCTGGGGACTGATCCGGACATCGTGCAGCCAGCTGTGGTGCGTCCGGAAATCACGATGCCATTGCCGCGGCGTCGATCGGGCGAATGGTCGGCAAACAATGCGTCGCACCGGCGCCTTGAAAACTTCGAGTTGAGTGCTGAAGAAAAGGAAGTCATTGAAAAGCATAAGCAGAAGATGCTCGAGGAGGCCCAGAAGCTGAAAGCCACATTGCCTCGAGAGCAGGCGAAGAGCGAAGGCTTCCGAAGGTTCCAGCTCGGGGCTCAGGATCTGGCCAACACGTTAGGTGATGCGAATGCGAATGTCACCGATTCGCTTTTCAGCGAATTGAACGCTGCTGAAGAAGAAGGCGAAGCGGCGGCGGAGGAAGATGACAAGAACAAGAAGAAGAAAGAGTCCAAATTCAAGGACAAGAAGGCTCTTCAGGAGTTTCTGAACCGCCAGATGGCTGCTCAACGACTTTTGCTGGTCCGATTCATGGACTTCAGCTGTGATCGCGGGACGACTTATCAGTATCGAGTTCGACTCGAGATGCGAAACCCGAACTTTGACCGTCCGATTGATCTGCTGGAAGAGCCTGAGCAGGCTGATCTGCCGACGATCTTTTCCGAGTGGAGTGAACCGTCAGCGGCCGTCTACGTACCGCATGGGTATCGCTATTATCCACAGAAGGTTGCCCTTGGCGAGACAGCAAACTTCACCATGTACTATGAAAACGAGTCTGCTGGTACTCCGGCACTCGCACCTTCCATTCAGGTTCCGATTGGCACTCGCATCGGTGGAAAGACAAATGTTGATGTGGTCGATCTGGGCAAGGATACGTTGAAGGTCGAAGAAGTTGAGTTCAAGTCGAGAGACTTCCTTGCATCAGTGACAGAAGCTCCGCGAATCTCCAAGAGTGATTTTCCTGAATTGAGGGATTATTTTTCATCGACTCAGAAGCCATTTGGTGAACGAGTCACTGTTGTGGATTCCAATGGAGCCATTGTGGTTCGATATGCCGGAGATTCGGTTCAGGTTGGTGACAGGGCGATGACTGCGGCGTCGGATCGTGGGTTTATTGCCGGACTTCTTGATCTCTACAAGGATTGGCGAGAATCAGAGGCCACCGCCATGGACGATCCTTATAAC
>JBKDRW010000699.1:0-3909 GCA_046341255.1 Planctomycetota bacterium | reverse complement strand
CGAATGAAGTCTGCCAGGACGTGGCAGTCATCCCTTTCCTCTGGGTTGTACCACTGTCTCTGTATCTGCTGTCATTTATTCTGTGTTTCGAAAGTGATCGGTGGTATCACCGCCGCTTCTTTTCAGTCACAACGGCGGGATTGGTGCTGGCTGTCTGCTGGCTTCAGAGTTTCGGGACAAAGACACATCTTCCACTACAGTTGCTGATCTATTTTGGCTACCTCTTCTGCATCTGCATGCTGTGCCACGGAGAACTTGCCAGACTTCGTCCCTCTGCGGACCGACTCACGGCCTTCTATCTGACACTGTCTGCCGGAGGAGCTGCAGGGGGACTGTTTGTTGGTCTAGTCGCACCCGCTGTATTTCCCGCTTTCTGGGAACATGATCTCGGACTGATGGTCGCCGGCCTGATAGCGATGGTTGTTCTGCTGGATTCCATCGGCTCATCAGATCAACGAAGACCTTCAATCCTGATCGCCAGTCCGTTCATCGCTCTGCTCGTTGCAACAGGAACGGTATTCGCCACTGCAGTCACCGATTACACAGAATCCACCGCGATGTCTCGAAATTTCTATGGCGTCCTCGAAGTGGAGCATGACGAGATCGAAGATGCAACGGTCCTGCGTCATGGTCGTATCCTCCACGGTCTCCAGTTGCGTACAAACCCTCGTCTGCCAACCATGTACTACGGCTACGGCACGGGTATTGGCCTTGCGATCACGGAACTCCGAGAACATCATCCGACGCTTCGGATCGGACTGGTCGGGCTCGGTGCGGGAACATTGGCCGCTTATGGCCGCCCCGATGACAACTTCCGATTTTACGAGATCAACGACACGGTCACCGAATTTGCTAAAACACATTTTACGTTTCTCAGTGATTCCTCCGCAAAGATTGACATCGTTCCGGGGGATGCTCGACTTGTCCTCGAACGGGAGGTGGAGCAGCAGTTCGACCTGCTGGTTCTGGATGCGTTTTCGGGAGATGCCATTCCCACACATCTGCTGACGACAGAAGCAATGCAGGTATACCTCCGTCACCTCAGAAAGGATGGACTGCTGGCGTTTCACATTTCCAATCTCCATTTTGATCTTCGTCGAGTCACCGAGTCCCTTGCGTCCGATGCCAATCTGAGTGCCATCACCCTTGAAACACAACCAGCCATCGATCCCCGGACCGGGGCTGCGTTGATCTCTGACCCCGGAAGCCGCTGGGTTCTGATGTCACGAGATGGATCGATGCTCGAAAAATCTCGGTACCAGAACACAAAAATCAAGGAATCCGTTTCCGCCTTAAAACGAGTTCGCTGGACCGACGATTTCAGCAACTTGATCGAAGTGATGTATCGGTAAACTGACCAGTACACGCGGCTCCACTGATCATTCGATTCCACCTAAAGCACCCACATTACAATCCAGAATCCGCGACTTGAGTTCCGGCATGCTGGCGAGTAAAGTTTTGGAAGATGGTCGCTTTTAACGCTCTCTCAAGGCCTTCTGGTTGTCCGGCGTTTCTCATTCAACAGGGATTTGTTGAAGCCGGGACCTCGCAGGACACTGCATTGGGTTCGTGATTCAAGGAGGAACCACGCATGAATCGTCTTCATCTGCGCCTGTTTACGCCGTCTGACGAACCAGTGGAAATGGACGTGCCGTCCATGTCAGCGGATCCGCAGGAGAATATTATTCCGATCGACCGCGCTCGTCGTGCGGTGATCTTCAGTGGACGCTTCATGCCACCGGTGGATCGAGCACGTTTAATTCACGACAACAGCGAATGCCCGGACTGTCATCGTCACGACATTGAACCGCTCGAACTGGCGGATTCAATGATCAGTCCGAAGAACCGCCTGCCGATCCCCGGAACCGCAACGATCGTGGGCTTCCATTGCAATGGCTGCGGCTGTGAGTGGCCTGTGTACGAGTTGTCTCGTCGCAAAGGATAATCCCGACGTTTCGAGAGTGGGAGGCTTCAGGCAAAGGACTCATCGATGAAGATTGCCGATGGCGGTCGATCAAAGAGTGCCCGAAATTTCTTCGATCCCCCTGCTGAAGAGACCTGCGTTTCATTCGCAGTAGGACAGGGCAATCAGGCAGTACGCCGTGACAAGATTCGGGTCACCTTCGTACCAGCGGTCGGCTTCATTGATCCAGCTGCCATTTTTTTGCTGTAGCGAACCCAGTCGGGCGGCCAGATCGTTCTTCCAGTCGTGCCTGACACCCTGATGATCTTCAAAAGGGCCATCGCCAAGCACCGACATGGTCTTCGCCATGGTGTGGTAATAGTAAAACAGGCCCTGCTTTCCCATCCCGGGATTTTCGTCGAGCGTGTAGTTCCTGCGTAACCAGCCCGTCGCTGCTTTGACGCGATCATCATCTTTCGTCAGCCCGGCGTAGATCATGCTTTTGAGCCCGGCATAGGTGATGCTTCCGTAGGACTTGTGACCACCGTTCTCAGTTGTTCCTGCTTTCGATTCGCCGCCTTTCGCCGGGGTATAGATGAAGCCGCCGTCATTCACCTTTCCGGCGTAGTCGAGTGTATTATGCTTTGACTCCAGATTCTGCGCACGCGAAACAAAGACCAGCGCCTTTTGCATCGCCGGATCATCCGGACCGACCCCCGCCGACTTCAGAGCTTCAATCAGGAACTGGGTGTTGGACATATCCGGTCGCTGCTTGCTGTCATATCCACCGCCACCGTACGCACCATCTGTCGACTCGATGCCTTCACCTTCGTCCCACTGAAGTCCACGAAGGAACTGCTCAGCTTTGCTGATATTCTCGCTGTATCGACCATCCCGACCGGCTTCGCTCAGAGCCAGAATTGCAATGCAGGTCTCGTAATTTTGATGACGGCTGGCCGGCGCATAGATACCGCCCGAGGGCTGCTGCTTCGAGACAATAAAATCGAGCGATTTTTTGACCATCGCATCGTCCACTGATTTCCCGGACCGCAGCAGGGCCGACGTGACCAGACCAGTGATGCCGACCGCATCGGAATTGGTCCACGATCCATCATTGGCCTGCGTGACTTCGAGGAACTGAATGGCTCTCTGACGCATGTCCGTCACAGACTGAGCAAAACCCGATGACATGCCAACCACGGTCAACCCGGACAAGGCCACCAGCGAGAGAACGGTTCGAAGTCGCATAGAAACATCCTGTGGAGACAATTTGACCACGAAGTGAGTGGACTGAATGGATCGGCAAATGGCTGCCACCGCGGAGACCGCACGATTCATGATCCCATCGAACGGCGTGCCGCGCAGCCTTGACGGCTCAACCGCCCTGTTCGCCGAAAATCTCGTCGTCGCGAAGGGACATCCAGTTTCATCCTAAGCAATCGACCACAATTTGGAACTCGACAGCTTCACCAACACGAAACAAACAACGATCTGAGCAAAGATCGTTCCGGAATGTCCTTCCCCGAATCGTCAGAAAGAGCCCCTCGGCCGCAACGTCGAGTGCGGCAGATGCCGTGTGACATTTCACCCGACCGGATCCGGATGAGGTGTGCAATCCGCGAAAATCAAGGCGTTTCCCGTCCAAAAGCCGAAATTGTTCTCGCCTGCCGGCGCCGGCATTTGACAAGCCAGCATGCCCGGGGCAACATATGTTGAAATTCCCTTCTCAAATCCCGCAGTTGACTTCTCTTTTGTCCTCCGATCTCTCCAAAGCCCTCCCCACAGGTCACAGGCCACTCCCGGTGATTGGTATTGTTGGCGGAGTTGGTGCTGGAAAAAGCTCCGTTGTTCGCCTCATTCAGGATCTTCGACTGCATTTGATTGATGCTGATCGCATTGGTCATGCCCAGTTGAAGAAAGAGTCGATTCGAGATGCCATCGTTCAGGCTTTTGGAAAGTCAGTGCTGGATCAGCAGGGTGAAGTGGATCGGAAGACGCTGGGGGCA
>JBKDRW010000698.1:0-13399 GCA_046341255.1 Planctomycetota bacterium | reverse complement strand
TCGTCGAGCAGCACCCGACCCATCATACAACTGTCCACGACAACGATGGCCACGTCTGAATGCCCGTCCGACATCACAAGGGATCGCGCAAAGACGCGAGTCTTGACCTTGTCGATGCTCCGGCTCGTCATACCACCGTTCACCAGAACAGGCAGCTTCTCGGGAGTAATGTCAACGATGGCCGCTCCAGCACGAAAGTCCGCGAGGCAGGACAGCTGGCAGAAATTGATGACTACCAGTGCGATGGTCATCACAAGGCATCGTTTAGCCCGTAACTATCTCAAAGCGGTTGAGGCTCAATATCGAGAAGATCGTTGTGCATGGAACATGGTCGTGTCCCTGTTGATCGGAAGATGGGCATCGGAAAAACACGGTGGCAGGCGTCACTGATGTCAGATGACGTGCGATTCTTACCTTGCGCAGTATAGGCTCTGCCTTTCGATCGTGGCAGCGACTGCCCGCATCACGTCGTGCGAGCACAGATTAACTGCAAAATGATCTGTGCTCCCGACATCGCATGATTTGCTTCAGCACGAAGGCAGGCAAATCCTCACAATCCGTCGCGTCTGTCTGCGAATTCCTGATCCTGAAGCCAGCCCACTCCTGCTTTCCACGAGTTTGACTGTCGTGTGTGACGGGCCCTCGCATCGTACTGGTCGCTGCCGGAACTGGAATTGCCGCATTGCAAATGCCTCTCTCCACCGTCTTGATCACGGAGGGCCGGCTGATCGTGTGAGGAGAACTGACATCAATCGACTCAAAAGACCGTTCCGATTTGAGCGTCGAGGACTTCTGCGTTCGGCCATGACAAATCACGCACGCCACCTGTTCGACACGAGACTCGGTGAGTTTTTTACGGGTTCGTGCGTCTTTCGACTGACGACGTGCGATCGCCAGAGTATCCTTTGAAGCTTCGAAACGGTGGCAAGAGAAAGAACTCTGGTGAAGTCATGCAGACTCGTCGACAGGTCTTGAACACAGCATTGGGAACCGCAGCCGTTGCTTCTCTCATGCAGCAACAGGGGCTCGCTGCAGCAGGCCTCACTCATTTTGCACCGACGGCGAAGCGCATCGTCTACCTCTTTCAGTCCGGCGGGCCATCACACATCGAACTTTTCGACGAGAAGCCCGAACTGAAGCGACTTCATGGTACCGAGTTACCAGACTCTGTTCGACAGGGTCAGCGGCTGACGGGAATGACGTCCGGGCAATCCAGCTTTCCGGTCATCGCATCCAGGTTCGGGTACCAGACCTGCGCTCAGACCGGAACGCGGATCAGTGAATTATTGCCGTACACAGCTCAAGTGATGGACGACATCTGCCTGATTCGATCCATGTACACCGAAGCGATCAATCATGATCCGGCTATTACATTCATTCAGACCGGATCCCAGCAACCGGGCCGACCATCTCTGGGCGCGTGGACAAGTTATGGACTTGGCAGTGAAGCCGAAGACCTGCCCGCATTTCTGGTTCTGATTTCGCATGGCAGCGGCAGTGATGCAAATCAGGGTCTGCTCGAACGGCTCTGGGGAAGCGGCTTTCTTCCGTCGAATCATCAGGGTGTGAAACTTCGGAGTTCAGGTGATCCGGTTCTGTTTCTGAAAGATCCGAAAGGCCTTGATCGGGCGCTGCGTCGTGACATGCTGGATCGGATTGCGGCATTGAACCAGAAGAATATTGCCGAAACGGGTGATCCGGAGATTGCAACGCGAATCTCCCAATAACAGATGGCGTTTCGAATGCAGTCGGCGGTTCCGGATCTGGTCGACCTTTCCAAAGAACCAGAGTCGACGTTTCAGCTGTACGGCGAGGATGCTCGAAAACCCGGTACGTTCGCGGCACACTGCCTGTTGACTCGACGCCTCTTTGAGAAGGGTGTGCGTTTCGTACAACTTTATCACCGTGGCTGGGATCAGCACGGGGGACTACCGGCGAACCTGCCGAAACAGTGTCGTGATATTGATCAGCCTCAAGCCGCTCTCATCCGCGATCTGAAGCAGCGTGGAATGCTGGATGACACACTGATCATCTGGGGGGGCGAGTTCGGACGAACTGTTTACGGACAGGGTGGACTGCAGGACAATTACGGCCGCGATCATCATGGCCGATGTTTTTCAATGTGGCTCGCGGGGGGCGGTGTTCGAGGCGGCCAGGTGCTCGGACAGACTGATGACTATGCCTACAACATTGTACAGGACGGGGTACACATTCACGATCTCAATGCCACAATCCTGAGATGTCTCGGTTTCGATCACGAGCGTCTGACGTTTCGTTTTCAGGGCCGTGATTTCCGGCTGACCGACATTCATGGCCACGTCGTCTCACAGATCCTGCGCGAGGGATAATGTGCTGGTCCGACAGGCGTTCACCACGCCCGCAGGACCTGCGGTTTGTGTTGCTTCTTCACGGAATCGGACGGACTGATCGCGGACCAATCGGCGATGATCCGTTCCTTGTGCGCGCATGTGATGAAAGATCACAAACTTTGACAGACCCTGAGGGTCTCCAGGGTAATTGCCAAAAGCATTCACATGTCTACTGAAAACCAAGCCCAGGTCCGGCCAGTCGACCCGTTTCAACCATACCATTTTTGAGTGCAAAAAGTTTTGGCAGCTTATGGGCCCATTTCAGATTGGCTGATGGGCAATACTGACGAGCGTTACCTTCAATCGCCGCCACTCCCGGAATATGTGCGGCCAGACTGCATGAGTGCAGGAACGAATAACCGGGACAGGTCAGATCCTGAACGCAGAGGAACATGCCGAATTTCTGAGCGGCAGCAGCCATCAGCAGCGATTCAGTCTGGCCTTTACAGGCCTTCAGCGCAATTCCCGAATATCCCAGTTCGCGAGCCTTCAGCAAGGACTCATATGACACCAGCGCTTCGTCGATCACGACCGGCTTGATCTTCGCCACCTCATGCATTCCGGGAGCATTTTCCGCATCCAGGTGACGGCTGGTCGGCTGCTCGATGTACTGAATCCGATCGAATGCCGCCGGGTTGGATTTTCGAATACGATTCAGAAACTCGATCACATAGTCTGCGGAACTGCACTTTTCGTTGAAGTCACATGAATAAAACCACGAGGAACAGCCACGAGCGGCCTGAGCCTCCCCCGCGACCCTGTCGATCGTCAGCACTCGCTCAATGTCCCACTCCAGTTGATCTCCGGCCAGTTTGATTTTCAGATGCGTCAGGGAATCCGCCTTGATCCACTCACCGAGGGTCACAGGCAATCGATCGTCCGGACGTTCTTTCGCATCCGCATCAGTCAAAGGATCCAAAGCACCGATCAGGTGATACAACGGCAGTGTGGGAACGGGTTCGCGAAGCGTGTACCTGTCGAGATATTCTTTTGCAAACGTCTCGTCGAGGTATTCGCTCAGATCTCTGGTGCAGAATTCTTTCGACAATGTGTTAAAACTATTCAGCTTCAGCATGCGTCCGTAGGCATCATGAATCGCGGCATCAATCGGACTCGCACAGACGAGTTGAGCCAGCGGGGGAATGGATTCTGCATATCCCAGCTTCTGAGGAACCTTATGAGCCTGGTGATCGTACTCTGCGGAGACCTCGAACTCGATCTCGAGCGGGTGACCATACCCGGGATATGTATCGTACAACTCGACGACGGCTTTGGCGTAAGCCATCATGATCTGCTCGGTATCAGCCGGTTCAAGAGTGGCAGACGGCCATGACCATACGTTTCCTACCGGCATGCTCCCATGCCCGGTCGCATGTTTGCCGTTGTGTGCTTCCACAGTCACTTCAGCATTGATCAGAAAGGTCGAACTGACCACCCTTCCTCCGAACTTCAGTGGAGCCCGGTATTGAACGGGCTCGAAGTGGACTTTCACCTCCTTGACCATCACGTCAGTGGACTTGCCCTGACTCATCGCTGAAGCCCTTTTGAAGTTGCCATATCGAGTGGTCCTGAATTGTGATCAGGCGCCGGATGAGAAAATATCTGATCGGTTCGGAGACGTGACAAGTATGACTCTCCGGAAGGATTCTGAGAAGTGATCTGATCAACCTCTCGGCTCCAGACGCCGCAGGCACTCTGACGATTTGCCTCAAATTCAGGATGAATGTGCCATTCATCGCTACCATTTGCAATTCCTGACAGTCCGTCGAAAATACGTTGCTGTCAAGTCCGTCAGAACAAAGGCCACGGAACCCATTCGAAGCATCCGCAGCAGGACGGTACACATCTGAACTGCGGGCAGCGTCGCGATTTTCAGGGCTCAGACAGGCAGACTTTCCGGGGTTGGATAGCGGAGCTCTTTTCGGGACTCCGCAACTTGCCAGCCGAATTCCGTGTTACCGACGATCGAATGAAAGACCTGATTCATGCATTTTGAGACACAATGTGTCCATGGCGGTGTCCACAAAGATCAGCAGTACAACAGCGTCACGACACCCATCTACCCGACATCCACATTTTACTGGAACAGTCTCGAATCGCATTCCGGTTACGATTACACACGGTCAGGGAATCCGACTCGAAAAGCTCTTGAAGAGAACATTGCTGCCCTCGAGGGAGGAGTCGGATGTGTCGCAACGTCGACCGGCATGTCGGCCGTGCACTGCGCCATGGCGCTGTTTTCCCCCGACGACCACATCGTTGCACCGGCCGATCTCTATGGCGGTACCTTTCGTCTGTTCGATAAGTTTCTCAAAGACAAAGGGATCTCGTTTACGTTTGTCGATATGACGGATGTCAACAACGTGGCCGCGGCCATCACCCCAGCGACCAAAGGCATCTGGATCGAAACGCCCAGCAACCCGCTGCTCAAAGTGGTCGACATGGCTGCGATGGTTTCCATCGCCAGGACACACAACATCATCACGATCTGCGACACCACATTTCTATCGCCTTATCTGCAGCGGCCGATCGAGTTTGGTGTGGATCTCGTGATGCACTCCACAACAAAATACATCAACGGGCATTCAGATGTTGTCGGCGGATGCGTTGTCTCCCGTTCGTCAGAGCATGCGAAGAAAATTGCCTGGATCTGCAATGCACTGGGGCTCTCCTGTTCGCCCTTCGACGCTTGGCTCGTTCTTCGCGGTGTCAAGACGCTTGGCTGCCGGATGGATGTTCAGCAGGCCAATGCCATGAAGATCGCTCGGTTTCTCGATGCTCATCCCCTGATTGAACGAGTCTACTATCCCGGCCTTGAATCACACCCGCAGCATGAGTTGGCCAAAGCCCAGCAGAAGGGTTTCGGGGCCATGCTGGCATTCGACACAAAAGATGGTCGACCGGTGGCGGAACGGGTCTGCATGAATACAAAATTGTTCGATGTGGCCGAGTCACTCGGCGGAATCGAATCTCTCATCTCCTTTCCCGTCACGATGAGCCACGCATCAATGACTCCAGAAGCAAGAAAAGCCGCGGGCATCACGGAAAAGACTGTGAGAGTGTCCGTCGGTCTTGAACATGCCGATGACCTGATCGCCGATCTGAAACAGGCCCTCGATGGCTGATGAGGCCATCAACGACAGACTCCGAAAGCAGATTGAATTATGGTCGCGCCCCTGATTGACACACACTGTCACCTTGATGCCGAAGGTTTCCATCAGGAGATTGATGCCGTCATTCAGCGCGCGACGAACAGCGGAGTTGAGCGACTGGTTTCGATCGGAACAACACTTGAAACCAGTCAGGCCGCGGTACTGCTGGCCAATCGATACTCGTGTGTGTCGGCGGTCGTCGGGATCCACCCCAATTACACGCATGAGGCCCGGTCTACGGACTGGGAGAAGATTGAAGATCTGGCAACGCACCCGAAAGTCGTCGGTCTTGGCGAGACAGGACTCGATCGCTACTGGGATTTCGCGCCGATCGACCTTCAGCGTGAATATTTTGAACGTCACATAGAACTCGCACGTCGGATCCACAAGCCATTCATCGTGCATTGTCGCGAGGCCGAGGATGAGACTCTGGAAGTACTCCTCCGCGCCGGTGCACATGCACCTCTGCATGGAGTGATGCACTCATTCTGTGGCTCAACAGAGACCGCCGTGATCTGTGTCCGCCTGGGAATGATGATTTCGTTTGCCGGAATGCTGACGTACAAAAAGAACGAAGACCTTCGTGCCCCCGCAAAGACGGTTCCTCTTGAACGGCTGCTGGTTGAAACCGACGCGCCCTATCTGGCTCCGCATCCGAATCGCGGCAAACGCAATGAACCTGCGTGGGTACGACTGACCAACGATTGCCTCGCATCCGTGCACGGAATGTCTCCCGATGAGATGGCCGACCTGACAACGGCGAATGCCAGACGTTTCTTCGGATTCTGATCCGCAACCGGAGCGACTGGATGCTGACAACCGCTCCTGCCCCTCGCTGTCTCGCCAGCAGGTAATGCCTGCTCAGGGCTATCAGTGGACGTCGCTGATCGCACTTTGCCGCCGCAGCACGCGATCATGTGTCCAACACCTTGAGCTCCGGAAGACATTGAATGATCGAAGGTCCAACTGCTGGCTGAGCCGCCATGAGCGATGCAAACACGGACAGCGCCCTCCGACGTTCCGGGGCTCGCAGAGATCTTGCAGCGACGGCCAGTACCGGCATCAACGAGTCCCAACAGCCCGGATTCAACTCGATGGCACGTTTAATCTGGTCCATGGCGAGCAGTTTCTCTCGCCCGCCGCGATGGACGCCAAGCAACACCCGACACCAGACAGCATCCAGATTCGCCGTAGATCTGTCGATCCCGACCGTACGTTGCTGCAGTGCCCGAATCAGCCGCAGGCGAACGTCATCAAAAGGCGTTTCGGTCAGTCGAGCCCAGAGCGCAGGATCCTGATAACCAGACGATGAGACATCCGAAATCCACTCCATCGCCGCCTCGCGACAAGATTCGTTTCGCGAATCAAAGAATTCACAGACGACGTCAATCGAACATGATCGGAGGGTGTCCAGCTGCAACAGAGCCCATGCGGCCAGCCGCGCACCGGTCACCTCGCACCTCGCCCTGGCCGCCTGAACAAGTTCCGACGGCGTAAGCCCCTGTTCCGCATGCCGCCTCTTCAGGAATTCGAGGCCAAGTTCCGCCACAGGAGTCGCGGCCGCTGTCGCCAATTGCAGAATATCTTCATTCGACAAGCGATCGGGTGCGACGTACTTTTCCATGGCCCGGCACACAGTTGCGATACAAGCGGGTGGCACTTTTCTTACGAACTCAAGCCATTCCGGGATCGGCAGCATCGGAAGCTCGACGTGACGTTGAAATACCTCAAGCCCGAACTTCTGGATGGTCGGATCACCAGACAGAAGCCAAACTCGCAGGGTCTCCGGACTGATCGATGCCAGTCGATCATGATGCTTGTGCTCGAGCATCTCTTTCGCCCAGATTCGAACGAGCAAACTCCTCGACGACGCAAGAACAGTACTGAGAACGCCAAAGCCTTCCGGTGTCTCCCAGTTTTGAGGTCGATAGGGAGCAGCCAACAGATTTCCAAGTGATTTTCCGGGGACCAGATTGCAATGGGATCCTGTAAAACGCAGCACGTCGCTTTTGTAATAGCACAAATGCATCAACGACCAGTTGTCGAGGATACCCTCGCCAGTCACAAAGTCATGATCCTGATACGCAACAAGAGCCTGCGACATCGCGATCAGACAGGCATTCGGATCCCGATAACTTAACCAGCGGAAGTATCGCCAGACACGTCGACGAAGGTAAGCTCGCGTCTTCTGAGTGAAGAGCTTTCGTACTCTCTTTCGCCGCCCACGGTCTGGTTGCCCGGGCAGTAAGGTCGCATTGGACGATGCGAAGAGTCGCTCCTTCACGAGTTGCTGCTGCTTGCGGTCACGGCTGATGACGGTCGAACGCCGTCGACGCACCAGACGATCGAGCGATACCATGAATGCAGCCATCAGCTCATGATCACGCGTCGATTCGGCATGTCGAAACAACTGTTTGAAGAATGTCTGATGTCCCGGACAACTGAGGTCTCCCTGCAGATATCGGAACACCATGGAACGAGCCCACGGCCGCGAATCCGAGGTGAGCTTCTCCAGATAAGTCTTCAGAACTCTCGACGAACGTACCTGATTCAACTCGTGGAGAAATCGATCGTCCTCCGCGACATAGCATTCTTCCAGCATCAGCAGCGAAGGACGATTCCCGGATGAACTCATCAGCATCCTCCAAGGGGCTGAAAGCCCCTTGACCCCGGTGAGCCTCACGGCTCGAACTTTCAAAATCGCTCACGATGTTCGCTTATCGAAAACCGGCAGGATACTGGATTCAGCGCAGACAACAATCGCGAGGGGCTGAAAGCCCATTGACCCCGGTGAGCCTCACGGCCCCATCTTTCAATATCGCTCACGATGTTCGCTTATCGAAAACCGGCAGGATCCTGGATTCAGCGCAGACAACAATCGCGAGGGGCTGAAAGCCCATTGACCCCGGCGACCCTCACGGCCCCATCTTTCAAAATCGCTCACGATGTTCGCTTATCGAAAACCGGCAGGATCCTGGATTCAGCGCAGCCAACAATCGCGAGGGGCTGAAAGCCCATTGACCCCGGTGAGCCTCACGGCTCGAACATTCAAACGAGACCTGACGCAGCCGAGATCAGACGTACCTCGGATTTTCAAGACGGCTGATTCATGCTCCAGGAGCAGACTCCAAATCTTCCGTCCAGTCAACTGTTGACCGAATTATCCCGCCAGCGACTCGGGTCTGGATGGAATCTCCGGACCGCAATGACGACGGTCTTCTGACAATTTCGCCGCTAGCAGACTGTGTCAGAGAGTAACCGCGAGACAAAACGCTGAGAGGACTCAACGCGTTCATTGAGGCCGCCAGTGCCGCGATTTTCTGACGATTCTTATCAACCAGTCGTTCGGTCGCCGCCACGCAGCGGTTGCCGAGGTCGTCACACATCATTCTTCGTTGATCAATGACCGCCATCGGACGCTGAAGAACTCCGCGATTTTCGAAAGAAGTGAGCATCATTCGCGACGTTTGAATCTGACGACGCAGCACCTGTTGCATCCGCATCGCAGTCGCATTCAGTGAATCACGAAGTTCCAATGCCGACGGCACAACAAGTTCGCCCGCTTCACTTGGCGTCAGGGCTCGCCGGTCAGCAACGAGATCCGCTATCGAAACATCAATTTCATGACCCACAGCTGAAATCACGGGAATCCTGCAGGCCACAATCGCGCGAGCCACCTTTTCGGTGTTGAAGCACCACAGATCTTCCAGACTCCCACCACCACGACCTGTAATCACAACATCGACATCCGGAATCAGGTGCACCGTTCTCAGTGCCCGGGCTATCTCTTCAGCTGCCGCATCTCCCTGAACTCGAACGGGAACGATGACAATGTTTGCCGGAGGCCAGCGGCGGGTCATCACCTGGATCATATCACGAACCGCCGCCCCCGTCGGGCTGGTGATCAGGGCGATGCGTCCGGGAATGGACGGTATGGGGCGTTTGCGATCTGCGTCAAAGAGCCCCTCGGCGGCCAGTTTGTCACGCAGCTGACGAAATGCGAGCTCCAGTTCTCCGATCCCCTGCGGAATCAGTTTGCTGATCGAAAACTGACACGATCCGCGAGCCACGTAAACCTGCAGCGAACCCGTCGCCAGCACCTTCATTCCGTCGTGAAACTCAAACCGCATTCTTTGAGCCGCACTGCGCCAGATAACGGCACCAATCTCAGCCTGGTCATCTTTCAATGTCAGATACCAATGACCAGCCGGGCTTTTGCGACAATTCGATATCTCCGCTTCGACCGTACACGGTGGCAAGGCCGTTTCAACCACCTCTTTAAAGGCATTGACCAGTTCAAAGACGCTGATGACGGGCAGATCGTTCATGGTCACTGTTCAGTTCTGTAATCCGGAGATCATGTCGAACGCACTGCCAAATCTCTCCCACAAGTCCTCGACAGGTTCCGTTCCGACACTGATTCTCAGCAGCCACCGTGAGACACCGAATTGTTCAACGAAATCCAGTTCCGTAAAATGAGCCAGCAGCGTGTAAGGACAGCATAGCGTGAAATTTGTTCCGAGATTGGGACCTTTACAGACCCGCAGCGAGTCGAACATTTTCGCAGTCGTCTGTTCGGGGTTCTTCAGGACAATGGACATCAAACCGCCATCGCGGCCTTCGTTCGAAGATGGTGTCACCGACGGATGAAAGACCCGGTCGACGCATGGATGCCGCAAAAATCGTGATGCCAGAATCGACGCATTGTCATTGATGATCGCGACACGCTCTCGAACATCACGTGAATTCTGTTCAAGAACCTCCGTATCCGGATCCGTCAGCAGTTCCTCAAATCCGTCATTCAGTGCGGACCTGAGCCAAGCAGCGTGTCGACTGGCTGGATTCAGTGCCACCGAACCCGCAAGCACGTCGCCATACCCACTGAAGTATTTGGTAAGACTCGTCACGATCACATCGGACAACGGCAGCAGATCCTGATTGACGCAGGCCTGAAGTGTATCATCAATCACCAGCACAAATCCCGACTCATCTGCCAGTTCACGAAGCTGCTTCAGGTCAGGCGTCGTCAGCAAGGGATTCGTCGGAGCTTCGCAGAACACAGCGGAAATCGATTCCGCGGTCAGTATCCTGCGAAGCTGATTCAGATCCTGCGAGTCACCCTGAGGCAAAAATCGATACGCCCTCGAACCGAAACGCTGCTGAATTTTCAGTGTATCCACGTACGGAAATCCAAACTGCACGCTGGGGTTCACGGCATCCTGTCTGCGGATAGCTCGCCATACCGCAGCGATCGCTGACATCCCGCAGGGATGAAGCCAAAGATCGTGCGGACGTCCTCCGCGCAGATCCAGCAGACGCTTGCGAATTTCTGAACGGGCCGATGTTTCTGTACAGCAGACGGATTTCCCGGCCAGTATGCTCTCAGCCGTTCGAGAAGAAATGATCTCGCCCGCGTGCTGCCAGTATTCTTTCAGCTTCCCGAAGTGCTTTGGATCCACTGCAACACCGGTCGCGGCTTGACTCGGTAACCGGATCAGTTTCGCATCGCTGATGTCATATTGAACCAGGTAATCGAAGGCCCGCGTCGCAGCGGCGTGGCTGCCGAAAATCAAACCACCCTGATCATTTCCAAATGTCCTGCGACAAAGTTCTCGCACGTACGGATGCAGACAGAATCGCGGGTAAGCAGCCTGAAGTCTTGAGACAACTTCCGGCGCACCCTCCTCGTACTGAATGTTGTGCTGCCAGAGCGGAAGACATGCCGACACCGCGTGAGGGGAATCAGGCATCGGAAGTCCAAGGTCCTCAGCCTTCCATCGCGGCGAAATTCGCAGATCAACAGGCATTCGATTGAAATCTTTGTCAGTTCCATTCCAAACTGCGGCGACGTCACCGCAGTGCAGTCGGGATGATATGCTCCAGACGGGGAAGGTTCACCGCGCGAACGACGAATTCTTCGCGAACACTGGCTGCAGGAGGCATTATTCCCCACGGAGCGGCGAAGTCCAACAAGGACAATCCGGATCGCATGCCCCGGTTCGGAGTGGGCAAAAAGAGCGAGAGTGGTGATTTTTCTTATGGTGATCGAGTCGTCATCAGACTCAGGCATGCTTGATTCCACCTTCGCCCGTTTTTTCGCCGTCAAGCGAAACAGAGACCCGATCACCCGGCCTTAAGCCACTGGCGGTCTCGCTTTCCCCCTTCGAAGTGCAGGCTGGCCTGAAGTTGCGGGTTCTGCTCGGCCACAACATCAGGCCGAATGGGGTCGCCTCATCCTGAACAACGGCCTCATGGCCCGCCCTGTTTGCACGCATCAGGGGAAAATTTCCGGATTCTGCGCAGCAATGGTTCGAGGGAATACACTTTAATCATAGCCATGACGCAAATCCCAGAGACAATCGCAGATCCACAGACGCTCTCAGATGGAGTGCTGCTGCGTCGTTTCGTTCAGGATGCCAATGAACATGCGTTTGCAATCATCGTCGAACGACATGCCGGACTGGTGATGTCGGTGTGTCGACGCGTCGTCGGCCAGTCGGCTGACTGCGACGATGCCTTTCAGGCGACGTTCTATGCCTTGTCACAACGGCCCGACAGTATTCGCGAATGTCGATCGCTGACGGGTTGGCTCTACAGCGTCGCGTGGAGAACATCGGTTCGACTCGTGCGACTCAGGAAACGATCGAAGATGGAGACCCTGCCCGATCAGGTTCAGTCCGGCCATTCGGATCCCTACGAAAGAATTGCCGAGGCGAATGATCTCGCCGCGCTGGATGAGGAACTGAATCAACTGCCGGATAAATATCGCCACGTACTGGTGATGAACTACTTCGCGCAGCAAAGCAGTCAGGACATTGCCGATCAGTTGAACGAAAGTAAAGGCACAATCGACGGGCGAATTCGGGAAGGCAAACGTATGCTGCGAGTTCGACTGGCTCGTCGAGGTGTCCAAGTTGGTGTCCTCGCAATTGCAACGTCCCTGACGCAGTCGGCATCGGCATCGATTTCACCGGCACTCATATCTTCCACCACGCAGTTCGCACAGCTCAGCTCTGGTTTTGGCAGCATAGCAGGTGTCCATGGTATCGACCTCGCTCAGATGCAGGTCCTCTCTTCAGCAGGAGTCAAGGTCATGGGAATCCAGGCAGGAACATTTTTGGCAACCGGACTTCTGATGCTCACCGGGGCATTGGGAATTTCACAACTGATGGCAAGGCCCGACGGAACAGCCCAGAACGCATCATCCGTGGCCGAAGCGATCGATACCACGCCGCAGGATCCATCAGAAACCAAACCGCTGACCGGCGAAATCGATGCCACCGGAGATGCGCCGCCAGATTCGGCGGCCGCAATTGCGATTCAGGACGAACAAGGATCACAACCAGAACCGTCTGGGGAACAGGATCGCCGAGGAAACCTCGCGAGTCTTGAAGGCATCACGGGGGGCGGAACCGGGGGTATGGGCGGGACTGACGAACCGTTGGACCCAACCCAAAACGGAGGCAAGGCTGAGTTTTCAACGGGAACCAGTCGAGGCATTCAGCAGCAACTGCATCAGGTCATCTATTCGAGACCGCTGCCAGCAACTCTGCATTTCACGGGAGATGTCCCACTGGCTGAAGCCCTTGATCAACTGCAGACGGCAATCAATAACGAGTCCGAACAGAAAGTCAGGTTCATGCTGGATACGTCCGATTGGGCCTTCGCGGACGATGTCGAGTTTCTCAACAGAACGCAGATCTCCGGGCTTTCTGTCGAACAAGACACTATGACAATTGCCAGTGCTCTGGACCACATCTTCTCCAGGGTGATCGACGTCCAACTGACGTGGGTGGTCAAAGATGAAATCATCCTTGTCACCACCGAAGATGTCGCGAAAAGCCCGCGTCACGCGTTGATTCGCAGTTACGATGTCAG
>JBKDRW010000697.1:0-6549 GCA_046341255.1 Planctomycetota bacterium | reverse complement strand
TTGCATCTCTGATCCGCTCAACACACGAACGTCATCGGCGAACATCGATCATTGTGACGCATGATTATCACTCATTGATACAGATTGCGGATCGCATCATTCTTCTCGATCATCAGACGTGCGATTTGCGCGATATTCCGCGTCCGCAGTGGGATGCGATTGCCGGGCTGCTGCTCAGCCCGCCTTCGTTTGAGACAGAAGCATCGTTGCGAACCGTGCGAAGTGCTGCGCGGGAATTCAGCGATGGGGTGTTTACGGAAACAGGACGATTCGTCGAGGAACTGGTCCTGCTGCCATCAACAATCATTCCGCTGTGGCGAAGTCTGAAATGGGGACTTCGTTATTCTGGATATTACCTGAGGCTGGTGGCCGGGCCATCGGCGGTCATGTATCTTGCCATCGCGGGCATGATTCTTGGATATGTGTCACAGGATTTCATCTTTCGCTACCTGCCGTTTCGTCAGTTTACGGAGCCGCTGCTGACGGAAAATCTGCTTCACGGGACAGGTTTTTCGCTGTTTCGCTTTCTGGTGCCGATTCTGGCAACCATCCTCGTTGCAGCTCGGTCGGGGGCTGCCGTGGCATCCGATGTAGGCAGTAAGGTTTATGGAAATCAGTTGGATGCCATGCGCACGATGGGAATGAATCCATCCCGGATCCTGAAGACGCCGATCCTGTATGCCTTTCTGATCGGCACACCGCTGCTGACGTTTTTCAGTTATCTTGTGGCTGCTGCAACAGCCGCAGTGGCCTTTCTGATGACACACGGTCATCTTGGAATTGCATTCTGGGATGGACACTTTCACCACGAGCTGCGGGAACCCGGTTCATGGTTCTATCGAGGTGCCGGATGGTGGTTTGCCAAACTCCTCTGCTGCGGAGTCGGGATCGCATTGATCTCGTGGCAACATGGCAGTTGCAGAAAGCTGTCCGGCTCAGAAATCAGTCAGGGCGTGACGCGTACGATTCTCTGGTCAACGTTGTACGTGCTGTTCATTCACTTTTTGTTTTCGCTGTACGAATTCACACCCAAGGCCTGATCTCTGCGGTTTATCGTGACCATGAAGATCTCTCTGATCGATCGGGTCAGGCTTTTTGTCAGCGTCGGGCCGAATTGACGCTGAGGATTGACCTTTCTGAGTCAGACGGAATGAGCATTCTTCAGGCCGGTTCCGTTGTGTTCTGACGTGTCAGGCTGGATTTCAGCACCGGTGCGGGAGAGCCGAGAACACGTGGGGGCCTTCGCAGTCCGAGAGACGTGCCGGCAATGAGGAATTGGCGCCCCATGGTCGGGGAGCCTTTGCGAGCCTTTCTGAGGCCTGCGGATCAGGAATCTGCAAGGTCGCTCGAGAGATGTGCGTACGCGAGTTGCGTCGGGTTCGTGTCGTCCTTCTGTGCCTTGTGAATTGACTCCCTCAACCGCCGTTGCCAAACTCGTGCCCGGTCTTGTCTTCGGTGACCCGGTATCCGTTCACACTTGTTCGGGCCATCCTCGATGGATGCAACGTGTACGCTCGTCAGAGTTCGATTTCATCAGCCCTGCCGCTGTTCTTCTGTGGTATTCTGGCTGAACGTCTTTGTCGTGTTTGGTGGATTGGCCTGCGTTCTACATGCTGACGAGTCTTCGGACAGCCTGGCTGATGTGCGGATCGTGCTCAAGTCGAAGTGTATTTCATGCCATGGCCCTGAAAAACAGGAAGGCGGCCTGCGTCTGGATTCGAGCGAGGCACTGGTCCGTGGCGGTGACAGGGGAGTGGCGATTGCGCCGGGGGACCCTGACGCAAGTCTGCTGATTCAAGCCATTCGATTCGACGACCCGGATCTGCAGATGCCGCCGGGGAAGAAACTGGCGGATGTGGAAATTGACCTGCTGACCCATTGGGTCAGGTCCGGATCGCAGTGGCCGGGGATGGGTGCCGATGGCGAGACGGTCGATTCGGAATCATTTGGCTCTGCGATGATCGATCCGCGGAATCCCATCCGGCGACTGTTTTCCGGGGAGCGGCTGGATCTGTGGTCGCTGCGGCCGGTTGCGCCATCCGGTTCAGGATCCCTGATGAACCAACCGGGTTTGATTGATGCGTTTGTTGAGAAGTCACTGGCCGAGGTGAATCTGGCGAGGTCCGAACCTGCCGATGCCGGAACATTGGTCCGCAGAGTCACATTTGACCTGACTGGTCTGCCGCCAAGTGCTGAAGAAGTGGCAGCGTTCGAAAAAGATTTCTCCGATGCCGCATATGAGCATCTAGTGGACCGCCTGCTCGCGTCGCCCGGTTATGGGGAACGGCAGGCGCGTTTGTGGCTGGATGTCGTTCGTTATGCGGACACCAACGGCTACGAACGCGATGAATTTCGCCCGCTGATCTGGCGTTATCGGGACTACGTGGTGCGCTCGTTCAATCAGGACAAGCCATTTGATCAGTTTGTTCGCGAACAGCTTGCCGGTGATCTGCTCGTCAGCGGCCAGCCACGTGACAGAGCTGAGGCTGATGCGCTGATTGCAACCGGATATCTTCGTCTGGGCCAGTGGGACAGTACGGCTGCGATATTTCAGGAAGCGGATCGACTGCAGTCTGAAGTGATGGCCGATGTCACGAACACCACGGCCTCCGCATTTCTCGGGCTCACTTACGCCTGCTGCCAGTGTCATGACCATAAGTATGATCCGCTGAGTCAGGCTGACCACTACCGTCTGAGAGCATTTTTCGCCGGGATGGCGGCGGTGGATGATCTGGTCATTTCAAATGCGACTGAGCAGGGCGAAATTGAGGCGTTCAATGTTCAGGTGGAGCAACAGCTCGCCCCGCTGAAAGCCCGCCTGGAAGAGCTACCCTCGGACGAGGTCGCTGAGCGGGAGCAGTTGACAGCACGGATCGCTGAACTGGAATCGACGCGTCGCCAGATGGATCATGCCATGGGTGTTCGGGAGAAGGAATCGTGCGATCCGATTTTCGTTCTTTACCAGGGCGATTTCGGGTCGCCGCGTGACGAAGTCACTCCAGGATTTCCGTCGATACTCGGCGCGACGAAGATCGAGACTGGCCGGCGACTCGCGCTGGCTGAGTGGATCACATCGCGTGAAAACCCGTGGACGGCGCGGGTCCTTGTGAATCGACTCTGGCAGCAGCATTTTGGTGTCGGACTGGTTGCCACCGCAAACGATTTTGGTTTCAGCGGCGCGAGTCCGACGCATCCGGAACTACTGGACTGGCTGGCTGCCGACCTGATGGATCATGGCTGGTCCCTGAAGCGTCTGCATCGCATGATTGTCCTGTCGCACACATATCGTCAGGCGTCCCGGGTGACCGAGCCCGGACGAGGGATTGATCCCGGCAACAAGTTGCTCTGGCGACAGAACATGAGGCGGCTGGATGCGGAGACTCTTCGTGACACTCTGCTGGCCGTGTCTGGTCTCCTGAGACAGGATTACAGCGGGAAGCCGAAATGGCCTTCTGTTCCGGAGGAACTGCTGCATGCTCAGCCTGCGATTCTTGAAGCCCTCGAGGGCAAAGATGAAGGTCGGCAGCAGGGTTGGTACGCAGATGCGGATTCCGAAGTGCATGTGAGAAGTCTGTATCTGATTCGGAAGCGATGTCTGCCGATTCCGTTTCTGCAGGCTTTTGATCTGCCTGATACGACCGTTTCCTGTGCTCGCCGCGATACGACCGTCGTCGCGCCTCAGGCATTAATGCTGCTGAACAGCCCGGAAATGACGGAGTATTGCCACGGTCTTTCGCGACGATTGCTGATGGAGAATTCGGACTGGTCGTTGTCTGATGGTGAATCGTCAAAAACACTCGTGAATTGCCTGTTCGCGATCACGATGGGACGCTCAGCGACATCGCAGGAGTCCGATCTGGCTGTTGAGTTTCTGTCGAAGCAGTATCACGTCCATCATTCGGCGAAGTCCGACTGCCCTTTGGAAAGGGCGCTGACCGACCTCTGTCGCGCCGTGATGAACCTGAATGAGTTTGCTTACATTGATTGACGAACAGACCCGTGATTGTCAGAACTGAACGTCCGGAGAGTCGCGTGTTGTCTGAAGGCGACTCTTTGGAGGACAATCGTGTTCGAAAACGAACGAGAATTCCGTGTGATTGAGCAGTTGGTCTGAGGTGCAGAATGAGTGGTCGCTTTGTGGTAAGGCACCTGTTCCTGGTGTTCGGCCTCATGAGCCTTCCGGGTTCTGTTCGTAGTGACGAAGTGCCAGGAATTGTTGCAGGAGTTGAGCGACAACCGCTGGTGGCGGCGACTCGTCGACTGGTGGAAGCTCTGGATTTTGCCGGTGAGCCATTGTCGGCGGCAACGAAACAGAATCTCGACGCTGCGATGAAGAATGTCGATGATCGGACTGCGGTTCGCGAGATTCAGAAGATTCTGGATCCTCTGTGTCTGGCTGTCGTCACGATCAATGCGGAAAGCCGTGTGAAGGTCGACGAAGGTCCGGCGAAGCGTGAATTGATGCAGCAGGGCTGGCGAACGTTTCTTGTCAAAGTGAACAATGAAGCCGGTATCAATCCGGTCCTGCAGGTTGAGAGTCCGAATGCCCTTCCGGTCTATCAGCAGGGAAAAGGTGCGCGCGAGGAGCCTCGAAGGAAAGAAAATCTGGTGAATCCTGAGGATGTGCCGGATCGATTCCTTGATCTTCAGTTGCTGACACGTGAGCCGCTCAGGGAAAAACTTTCGGGGCTGCTCGTTGAGTATTGTGTCCTTCAGCTGTATTCGCGGGATGTCGGGCCTCGAGAAGCCACGTTGTCGTTCCACATCGGCGCCGGGACTCAGGATCTGGGATTTCGCAGTGCAGTGGCCATGCTGTTCGACTGCAGGCCGGCCACGAAAGTCATCCTCAATATCTCCGACGTTGATGGGGAGCCGACCACGGCGAGCTTCATTATTCGTGATCAGCTCGGTCGACTTTATCCGCTGGCTTCGCGGCGACTGTCACCGGACTTCTTCTTTCACGATCAGGTATATCGAGCCAGTGGCGAACATGTGAGACTTCCTCCCGGAGCATACTCGGTGGTGGTCAATCGCGGACCGGAGTATCTGCCGCAGCGACTTCAGATTGCAGTACCGAACGACAGGGAGATTTCGGTCGATGTGAAGCTGAAGCGATGGATTCATATTGCTGAACGTGGGTGGTATTCCGGTGATCACCATGTGCACGCCGCGGGATGCGGGCACTATGACAGTCCGACAGAAGGAGTCGGACCTGAAGCCATGATGCGTCACATTATCGGAGAAGATTTGAATGTCGGCTGTGTTCTCAGCTGGGGCCCGTGCTGGTACACGCAGAAACAGAACTTCAATGGTCAGATCTCGGCCTTGTCCACTCGCGACTATCTGATGCGCTACGATGTGGAGGTCAGTGGTTTTCCTTCGTCTCATGCCGGACACCTGTGTCTGCTCAAGCTGACCGAAGACGATTATCCCGGGACGACTCGTCTGGAAGAATGGCCGAGCTGGACGCTGCCAGTTCTGAGCTGGGGCAGGCAGCAGGGCGGAGTCGTCGGATACAGTCACAGTGGCTGGGGCATCGCGTTGCCGGACCTCATGCCGGATGGCAGTCGACAGTTTCCCGGTCGAAGCTGGGGCGGAGCACCCGAAGACTGGACCGGAGTTGCCGCTTCGAAGCTGCCGGATTTCGCCATGCCCCGTTTCGACGGGATTGGGGCCAATGAGTATGTCATCACAACCGCTCACGGTGTGTGTGACTTTATTTCGGCAGTCGATACGCCCGCCATCTGGGAGCTGAACGTCTGGTATCATACGTTGAACTGCGGCATGACATCACGCATCAGCGGAGAAACGGACTTTCCATGTATTTACGGCGATCGTGTTGGACTGGGTCGAATCTATGTCCGGCTTCGGGATGGCGAAGAACTGAACTATGACAACTGGGTGGAAGGGCTGCGGGATGGTCGCAGCTATTGTGGAGATGGACTCAGTCACATTCTGAACTTCAGGGTTGACGACAGGGCTGTGGGAGAGAGAGCCAGCGATGGCTCAGTGAGTGTATTGAAAATCTCGGAGCCGAAGACGGTGGAAGTCTCGTTTGACGCGGCTGCGTTGCTGGAGGAGAAGCCGACTGAGCTGACGGAATCGATCCGAAACCGAAGGCTCGACGATAAACCGTACTGGCATCTGGAACGATGTCGAATTGCGAAGACGCGAAATGTTCCGATTGAGATCATTGTGAATGGCCAGGTCGTGGCAAGTCGTGAACTTCAGGCGGATGGACACATCGAGCCGATGAAGATTCCCGTTGTGATTCGAGAATCGTCATGGGTGGCCGTTCGGATCCTGCCATCGGTTCATACCAATCCGGTGTTTGTTCACGTAGCCGACCAGCCCATTCGTGCGAGCCGCAGAAGCGCGGAGTGGTGTGAAGAGGCTGTGCGCGTCTGTTGGGAATCCAAACGAAATAATATCCGGGAGTCGGAACGTGAGGCTGCAAAGAAAGCCTACGATCAGGCGGCAGAAATCTACCGGCAGATTGCCAGGGAAAGCGTGTCGGAATGACGGCCATTGTTCTGCAGAACGTCTCTT
>JBKDRW010000696.1:0-6624 GCA_046341255.1 Planctomycetota bacterium | reverse complement strand
CAGGCTACTCGCGCCCTGAATTCGCTGTTAAGCTCTGCCACTTTCCCGCGACCAGCGCGTGGGAATTTGCATCGTTCAATTTGGAAGCTCCTGAACGCCCATGACCGGATCCTCGCACGCTGAAACGACCGTACCCAGCTCTTCTTCAAACTCCGCACAGGATGAACTTGTGCTGGTGATGGACTTCGGCAGCCAGACCGCGCAATTGATCACACGACGAGTCCGGGAACAGAACGTCTTCTGCCAACTGGTCAGACACGATCTTTCTGCAGAACGAGTGCGTGAGTTGAATCCCAGGGGGCTGATTCTGTCCGGTGGTCCTGCGAGTGTTTATGGCAAGGGATCTCCGAAAATTGACCCGAGAATTCTGGAACTGGGCATCCCGATCCTTGGAATCTGCTACGGGATGCAGATCACATGCCACACGCTGGGTGGTCGAATCCTGCCGGCGCATTCAAGAGAGTTTGGGCGGGCTCCATGCACGCAAACGTCGGGTCACTCTGGTGGCAGCAGTAATCCTCTGTTTGACGGGATCCCTGAGACATTCATCGCATGGATGAGTCACGGGGATCAGGTCGAAACGCTGACAGGTGATTTCGAACCGATCGCATCAACGTCCACATGCCCCAATGCAGCCGTGCAGCACAAATCGCGTCCGATTTACGGGCTGCAGTTTCATCCGGAAGTGACCCATACTGAATATGGCGGACAGTTGCTGGGAAACTTTGTTCGCAACATCTGCGGTTGCAAAGGGACCTGGAGGATCAGCTCTCTGATTGAACAGCAGAAGCAACTGATCAGAACTCGTGTGGGCAGCGATCGGGTGATCTGCGGCTTGTCAGGTGGAGTGGATTCTTCGGTCGTTGCAGCATTGATTGCCGACACAATCGGGGACCAGCTGTCCTGTATCTTCGTGGACAATGGCCTTCTGCGGAAGGGGGAGCGTGAGGCGGTTGAGCAGCAGTTTACCGATCACTTTCGCACGGACCTGCATGTTGTTGATGCATCGACCAGATTCCTCGGTGAACTGAAGGGTGTTACTGACCCGCAACAAAAGCGAAAGATCATCGGCAAGGTCTTCATTGACGTCTTTCGCGACGAAGCCAGATCGATTCCGAACGCAAAGTTCCTCGCACAGGGTACCCTGTACCCGGATGTGATCGAATCCGGAGCAAATCCTGACGGGCCCGCAGCAACCATCAAGTCGCACCACAATGTCGGCGGCCTGCCCGCGGAACTGGGCTTTGAACTGATTGAGCCTCTGCGAGATTTGTTCAAGGACGAAGTTCGTCGCATGGGTGTGGAACTCGGCCTTCCCGAGCAAATGGTCTGGCGACATCCATTCCCCGGGCCTGGATTGTCAGTCCGATGCCTTGGCGAAGTGACCGAAGAACGGTTGAGCGTTATCCGCGAGGCCGACGCGATCCTGATCGAGGAACTTTATTCGGCCGGACTTTATCGTGAGATTCAGCAGGCGTTTGTCGTTCTTCTTCCCGTTCAGTCCGTCGGCGTTATGGGTGATGATCGCACGTATGAAAATGTTGCGGCGGTCCGGGCCATCCAGTCGGAAGACTTCATGACGGCCGATTGGTACCCGTTTCCTCATGACGTGCTGGCCCGCATTTCAACCCGAATTATCAACTCAGTCCGTGGCATCAATCGCGTCGTCTATGACATCAGCTCCAAACCACCGGCAACGATTGAATGGGAATAAGCATGACGGTGGAGACACCGTTGAGCGACGGCAAGACAGCCCGAATAGGAAATATGGCTGGTTTACAAGAGGCCAACAAAACAGACATTCCTTCGGGGAATCGCGGGCAAATTTCTGCCCCGGAAAAGGAAAAGCACTTGCCGGAAAGATCAGGGGCGTGTAAAGATTGAGAGACATCGTTTGCCCCTTGAGATCGTTTCATGCAAATGTGGCTTCTCCAACGCCTGATGACAAACAACTGGCTGCTGGCAGGAATTGTCCTGTTGGCCTCCATGATGTCTGGGCGTGACTGCTGTTGCAGGAGAGCAATTCCATCGTCAGAAGCGGGCAAACACTGCTGCGAATCGAGAAGCGGATCAACAAGAACCTGTTGTTCAGGCTCGCCCGAGAAGAAAGGCTGCTGCCCGGGAACGACCGAAGAGAAGCAACCTTGCCGATGTGATCTCTCGGACAAAGCAGAGCGAACTTCAATTCGTACACCGAATGAGCAGCGCGGTGACGCGACGTGCCGTGCAGACCTGATGCAGATCCCGCGCGAGCGAATTCTGGTTGGGTCATGCACACGTCTCCGCGAATGGACACTGGTCCGCTCTGACAAGACCCATAATCGCCAACAGGCACAACTTTCGGTCTGGAGGAATTAACGCCTCGGAAACAACGCTGTTCATTTCTTTTCAGTTTTGTTCCATCAGGAGTTATTCCATGAAGAAGTTTTCTGTTTTTGCTGCTCTTGTCTGTCTGTTGTGCCCACTGGCCATTGGCGCTTTTTCCGACAGCCCTTCCGCCAGTTCTCCGTGCCGATGCTGTGAGATCTGCACGTGCGAAACGTGCGTCTGTGAGGCAGCTGGCTGCGCCTGCGATGTCGGGGGACCGTGTGCCTGCAGTGGAGATTGCTGCCAGACTGGCTCCTGCTGCGCATCGGGCGCATGTTGCGAATCGGGCAAATGACGGGTGCCAAACCACACAGCAACGGCTCGCGGGCGATCCCACGTCATCAGACCTGAAGTCGTGCATCGCTGTGAAATGTGGCTGGACAGTGATCGCAGCCCGTCGGAGGAATTTTCTTTCGGCGGGCTGCTCCCTGACGGATCAACGCGGCTCGTCAGCTGAAGCATGAGGAAGCTCGTGGGGATGAGAGTTCAGCAACGGCGAACGACACACCGTCACAGCATTTTGACGCTCCACTTCCATCGTTCCTTGCTGACAGGAATTGATGTAGACACATCGCCCCGCAAGTCTGCACCCTCGCCCGCTCCCCGAGGCCAGGCTGATCCCGATCAACAGTTTCGGCATGTCCCGGACGGGGCCGGGTCTGCGCCCGCAAATGGCAACGGGGCCTCCGATTCAGATTGCCAGAGCCATAACGCGACAGGTCACGTCCTAAGTCATGATCCGGACAGCAACTTGATTTCATCAAGAAGCGATGTCTTCAGTTTCTGCAGTCGTTCCGGATCTTCAACTTTCCTCTGGTGGTCATCCAGCACATAAAACACGTCGACGACCTGATCGATATTCGTGGCAATTCGAGCAAGATGCACGGTCAGTCCGTGATCAAAGAGGGTTCTGGCCAGTGTATACAGGAGTCCCTGAGTATCGGTGGCAAACACGTCAATGACGGTGAATCGCTCGGAGCAGTCATTGTCGAAACCAACTTTTGGATCCTGCCGCATGATGACCGGGTTTTTCCGATTGATGCGATACAGACTGCTTCGCCGAAAGATGCTTTCCACTGTTTTTCGTCCGGTCAAAACATCGCCGATTGCGACAGCAACATCTTCGATGCGAGACTGCGGAACAGGGCCTGTAAAATCGTTATCGGTCACTCGAAAGAACGCAATCACAACGCCGTTGGACGTCGTACAGACCTGAGCCGCCAGAATGTTCATGCGCAGTCCTGAAAGAATACCGGCGATGCAGTGGAAGCTGCCGTGTCCGAAGCGTCCCGGCGCGAAAACTCGATAACTGACGGTTTCGGTTTCCGCGTCAAAGACACCCTCAATCTTGACCTCAGCTTCACTCAGCTGATGAATCATATCGAGATCGCGGGCGATTCGATCGGGCTGCTCCGTCATCAGATAAAACGGCGGCAGCGCATCCAGTTGCTCGTCGGCCCACCGGCCCCATGCCTCGGGATCATGACGACTTCCCAGCGGAACAATCGAGCCTCGAACGGCATGACGTACCATCTGAAGTCTCTCGCGCTCGAGATGATTATATGGTCGTCCGCTCAGAATCTGCATGGAACGATTGTAAAGATCCGCCAGCAACTCCCCCTTCCAGTCGGACCAGACATCCGGCCCAACCGCCTTAATGTCAGCAACGGTCAGCACATAAAGCATACGGAGCAGCTCCGGTGCACCGACAAGACGGCAAAAGTCAACGAGCACTGCCGGATCTGAAATGTCTCGTCGAAACGCGAGATCAGGCATGATCAGATGGTACCGCACAAGGAACATGAGCATGGATTTCTTGTTGGCAGCCATCTGCAGTCGCACAGCGACCTCATCAGCCAGTGTTTCTCCAACAACACTGTGATCACCGCCCCGACCTTTTCCGACGTCATGCATCAGCAGTGCCAGATGCAGCGTGGCCCGATGCCGAACGCCCTGATAAGCCGAGCCGACCGGTGACTCGTCATGGGCAAATGAGCAGATCTCATCCATCGCTTTGAGCGTATGTTCATCCACGGTAAAACTGTGGTACTGGTTGAACTGCAGCAGATTCCGCACTCCCGCAAACGCAGGAATCAACCATTCGAGGACGCCGGTTTCGTACATCGAACGGAGTGTGTCGGGAAGTCCGGCGGAAAATCGAAGCACGTCACGAAAGCGATTGGTGACCTCAAAGCTGGGTTCTACCGGCAGCGTGGGAGCAATCCGCGCCAGTTCCTTTCGAAGATCCGGGCATAATCGTGTCCTGCTTTCTGCTGCTGCCACGAATAAATCCAGAATGACCAAAGGGTCCTGCAGAGATTTGTACTCTCGCTCCTCCAGCTGAATCATCCCGTCGACAATCAGGAACCCCTGAGTAGACTTTTGCGGCAGGAAGCGATTTTTCAATCGCTGAAACAGTGAGGCCTTTTCCGGAATATCTGCAACTCGACGCGCCACTGATGCCACTTCCGAGGTGTGACCAAAGTAGGACGTCATGAAGACTTCAACGGGCTTCGAAAGCTCGGTTGCCTGAATGGATCGCTGTGAGGAAATCTGAAGCTGCAGCTCGCGAGTCATCACGTCCTGCTTCAGATTCGTCAGACTGTGCAGGTCTGTTCGCAATGCCGTCAGGAACTCATCGGAAATCCGCAGTTCTTTCAGCTCGTCTTCATCGATCTCGCGGTTAGCCAGCAGACATTCCGGCTCAGAATTGCCATGACGAATGAACGAGACCCATCGCAGCAGATGCAGATCTCTCAGGCCACCCGGGGATCGCTTAATATCGGGTTCCAGCTGATTGACCGAGTTGCCACGCGCAATCCACTCCTCGCGACGCGATGCAACAAGTTTGAGAATCAATCGCTCCGGATCCCGAGCAATCACTTTCGATCGCACCTGAGCCACCGTGGACGCTGTCAGTTTCTCGTTGCCGTACAGAGTGCGAGTTTCCAGAAGTGAAGTTGCGAACTGCACATCTTCCGCAGAGAATTTCACGACATCTGCCGGTGTTCGTATGCTGGATCCAAGCTGAACTCCAGCATCCCAGCAGTCACGTACCACAGCCGACAGGAACGGCTTCACCGTGGCTTCACTGCGACCATCCATCAGAAACAACAGATCAATATCCGAGAACGGTGCGGGACGTCGTCGACCTGTCCCCCCGATTGCCACGACGGCAAATGCATGATCAGAAACTCCGAATGCATGTTGCTGTATTTCCACAATCCCGCGCAGAAACTCGTCAATCTGATCCGACAGCCAATGACTGCAATCGATTCCTGACATGCCGGAGGCACGACGCTCCCGCACACCGTTCCGCATCGCCACCATGGCCGCACGACGCTGCTGGATTCGACTGTTCATAATTTGCAACGACGGGGACGGCTGACTCACTCACATTGCCTTGTATCGAAACCGCCGCGCGGGATATTTCCTCTCACAGCGGGCATCCTGCAGAACACAATCAAATTTCCGCTGGCCTGCGCAGGCCGAATTCACCACCGGTCGAATGGTACCAACTGCGATCCGTCGTCAAAAGTGCTTCTCCGGATTGGGCATTGATCAACAAAGCAATCAGACTGTGGCCAACCGTCCTGCAATGCAATATCGACATGCACCTCGCTGCAGGCCTGCGATGAATGCCCCGGATCAGGGAAAACTGCTGCAAGTCAGCGAGAATCGCAAGAGTGCACTCATCTGCGGTCGCGACCCGATCTATTCAGATCAGCAGAAACGACAGCAAGCGATTGATGGCTGCCGAAAGACACTGAGGGGTCTGTCAGTCGTTGACTTATCGTCTTCATTCCATTCACGTGACCCGATCCGACGATTCTCCAACCCTCGTCATCGCTGAAATCAGGGGGGCAGGTAACCTCACCGAACGCATGCGATGCACCACGAAACGGGACCAGACTCGACGGTGTCAAATCGAGTCAATCGACCGTCCGATTCAATACGAAAACAAGCGACGTTTCCGCTCTCTTCCCCCGCCGAATACAAAAAACGGTCGTCGCTGCTGATTGCAAATGACCGCGGGACGGCTTCCGTCGGAGTCAACGAGATCCGAGTGAGTTTTCCGGACTCCCCGTCAACGGTATAGCCAGCCAGACTGTTGTGTCCTCGATTGGCGACGTAGAGAAATCGTCCATCGTGCGTCAGCAGACACTCGGCCGTGGAATTCTGCAGGGCGTCAAAATCATCGGGCAGCGAACTGACAGACTGAAGAAGCCGAAGCTGGCCCGATTGAGGATCACATTC
>JBKDRW010000695.1:0-11528 GCA_046341255.1 Planctomycetota bacterium | reverse complement strand
ATGCATGGGTCGTAACTTCGAATCAGTCGCTCACAGTCATCCGCCACCTGCTGATCATTCAGATGAAGGATTCGAGGCAGCCAGTCGATCAGATCCAATTCGATCTGTCTCTGGTTCTGCGACGTCGGCGGGACAATCTTTGCCCGCATGATTTTTCCACCATCGTCGATCTGATAGCGATGATAGATCAGGCCGCGAGGAGCTTCCGTCGCCGCACAGCCTTCGCCGGCGCGGCTGTCAAATACGATGCGGGCCGGCTTGAATGCCCGATAGCCACGCAGGATCGAGAGCCCCTCGGAAAATGCGTGCACCATTTCGAGCCCGCGTGCAATGATGGCCTTGAACGGATTTCTGCAGACCGTCTCGAGGCTGACTTCATCAGCGAGACGACGAGCCTCTTCACATAGCCGATCTCGATTCAGATTGACCCGCGCCAGTGGACCGACATGATAACTGGAATGATCCGACGTTTTCAGTGAATGCAGGGCCGTGCTGTGAGCCACATGATGTTCCGCAAATCGTGTCTCATAATCCTCCACATCGATGGAGAGCCCGGACGTGCTGATCACGCGGCCTTCATTCATCGGATACTCGTCAGGATGGCTCAGACACACCATGTCATAATCACGATTGAAATCCGGAAACTCAAAGGCAGCAACCCACCGAGTCGCATCCATCGCGGCCTGCAGACCCCATTCAAATCGAGGAATCAGCGCACGAACCTTGTCTTCATCCGGAGCCCGATAAAATCCGCCGACAGCCACATTGACAGGATGAATTGCGCGGCCACCAATGACTTCGAGAAGTTCATTGCCGATCTTCTTCAGCTGCAGACCCCGCGTCACTTCTTTCGGAAATCGCTGAGCAAGCTCAATTCCGCTGGCGGCATTAAAAAAGTCGGGAGCCTGCAGCAGATGGATGTGCAATCCATGACTCTCAATCCATTCGCCGCAGTAGAGCAATCTTCGCAGTCGACGCATGTCGGGACTGACCGAGACCCCCAGCGCTTTCTCGAGAGCATGAACGGCTGACATCTGATAGGCAACCGGGCAGATGCCGCAAATACGCGCTGTGATGTCGGGAACCTCCTCCAGCGCCCGGCCCCGAAGAAACCCTTCGAAGAATCGCGGCGGCTCGTAGATCGTCAGCCTGACATCTTCGACGACATCGCCACACAAACGGACATGCAGACCGCCTTCCCCCTCGACACGCGTCAACGCTGAGACCTGAATACTTCGCGTTTCATTCACGATCACGTCTCCGATGCAGGCAAACTGCCATACCCGACCGCCATCCCCGCCACCCTGTCAGATGCCTCTTTGAAGGGTGGTGCCGCCGCGTTGAAGTTTCTCAGCAGCGGTAACAGACTGCCCGGGGACGTTCCCGTGTTCAGATAGTGATCCGTCAGTCCCTGACAGTTCCCCTGGGGAGCGGGACCAAAACAGCCATAGCATCCTCGATCAAAACTCGGACAGATGGCACCGCATCCGGACTGTGTGATCGGGCCAAGGCATGGAACACCGCGAGCCACCTCGATACAGACCGTGCCATGGCGTTTGCAGTCAAGACATACCGAATGTGAAGGAAGTCGAGGACGGCGACCATTCACAAATGCCGTGATCACCTCCAGCAACTGCGCCCTGCTGATCGGACACCCGCGAAGCTCGTAATCGACCGCAATGTGATAGGCAATGGGAGTCGATGTCGACAAGGTGGAAATGGACTCAGGCCGGGCGTACACGCATCGCAGATAGTCTTCATGATCCGCCCAGTTCTTCAAAGACTGGATACCACCAGCCGTCGCGCACGCTCCAATGGTCACTACCACTCTCGCATTCCGACGGACGTCCTGAATGCGTTCAGCATCGTGAGGCGTTGTGATCGATCCCTCCACCAGAGCGATATCGTAAGGACCCGCTTCCATTCGACTGCTGGCTTCCGGAAAGTATGCGATATCAACCGCGCCAGCCACCGCCAGCAGATCATCTTCACAATCCAGCAGCGACAACTGACATCCGTCACAGGAGGCGAATTTGAAGACGGCCAGTCGAGGACGGTCTGGCGACGCGGAAGCTTTCTGCGCCACGACGGAAGACGCTGGTGGTGACATCAAAGGTCCTCCACTTTCAGAAGGGACGCCACTCGTTCATACGAAAACACGGGACCATCCTTGCACAGAAATTCCGGACCAAACTGGCAGTGCCCGCACAGGCCGATTGCACAATTCATGTTTCGCTCCAGCGAAACGTAAATGGAGTCTGAACGCACACCGCGTTTCAAGGCCAGCTGAATCGTGTACCACATCATGACTTCCGGTCCGCATGTCATCAGAACAGTTTCCGACGGGCCTGAAAGCGGTAGCCGGTCAAGCAACGTTGTCACCATCCCGACATGCCCATGCCAGGTCTCATCAGCACGATCCACAGTGACCTCGATCCTCATTCCGCCGGCTCGCCACGAATCATATTCTCCTGCGTAGAGCAGACCGGAAGGATCCCTTGCTCCAATCAACAGCGTCACGTCACGATAATGATTCCGATCCGCCAGCAACTCGTGGATAACGGGCCTCAACGGAGCCAGACCGATGCCACCTGTCACAAGCACCACATGACGCCCCCGACTCAGCTCCACCGGCCAATGGGATCCAAATGGTCCTCGCAGCCCAAGAGTCGCCCCCACAGGCAGAGATTCCAGGGCCCTCGTCACATTGCCGGCAACTCGAATCGTGTGCAACAAAACTCCCGCTTGACGAGGATCGCTGCTGATTGAGATTGCTGACTCACCGACTCCCGGCAGATACAGCATGTTGAACTGCCCCGATCGAAAACGGAACGCGTTGCCCAGAGTCACATCAGCAAATTCGAGATCGTAAGTGGCCACACCCGGTATTTCGCGGATCACGTTGCGAATTCGCACAGTATGAGTCCGCCACGGGCTGTGGGAATCGATTGAAGAATCACAGGAATGCGTGGTCGTGGTCATAGCTTCTATGCTCCCTCATTGTCTGTATGAGAGAGAACCTCCGTGAGCTCTCGTTTCTGCTGACCATCGGTTGATCGAATCGCCGCGACTTCCTGAGTCAGATCGATTCCCACCGGGCACCAGGTCACGCAGCGTCCGCAGCCAACACAGCCGGATGTTCCAAACTGATCGTGCCAGGTCGACAGCTTGTGAGTCATCCACTGGCGATAGCGGCTCATGATGCTGTTTCGCACAGGGACGCCGTTCAGATAACTGAAATCAATGTTGAAGCAGGAATCCCACGTCCGCTGCCGATCCACATGGTCACCCGCAAGATCCGTCACTTCAGACACGGAGGAACAGAAACATGTGGGACACACCATGGTGCAATTCGAGCATGACAGGCATCGAGTTGCCACATCGTCCCAGTGCGGATGGCGAAGATTGTTCATCAGCAGTTCACGCAGCTGATTCGTATCCATCCGTTTTGTCACCTGCTCCTCCGCCCGTCGCCGCGCTGAAGCCGCCTGCTGACAGCGCGCCTCGGTGGCCTCCACGAGCGGAAGTCGGAACATCAGATCGACCCCTGACTGACTGCCGCTTGTGATCAGAAAGCCCTCCGAGATCTCCGTCAGAGCCAGATCAAAGCCGGAACGGCACTCAGGGCCTGAATTCATCGACGTACAGAAGCATGTTGATGCAGCCTGGGTACAGTTCACCGCCACGATGAAGGCTTCGCTGCGTCGCTTATGGTAGACAGGATCCACAAACGGTCCGCCTGCAAAGACCTGATCCTGAATCCGCATCGCCGCAAGTTCGCAGGCGCGGACACCAAGAAATGCGAAACGACGGTGATCGGCAACAGGCGTGTTCATCGTCCAGCCGGACTCAGTCCGATCAGCGCTGGCCACAATCGAGACCGGCGGAAACAGAAATTTCTTCCACGAATGCGGACCGACCACATACCCAAATGCCGCCTTGTCATCTCGTCGCTGAAGTCGATACTTCCCCGGCTCCTGGAGGTCAGTCCAGCCAATCGGAAGATCGTCCGCCGACTGCAGCTCCCTGTAAACAATCGCCTCCTGATCAATCGTCGGCCCGACAACGTCGAATCCGTCAGCTATCAGAAGCTGAATCAGTTTGTCGAGATCACATCGCAGCAGGAACCGCTCAACCGCGACTGTTGGATCCGCAGGTTCATCGCTTTCTCGTTCGTTCGAGATCCTGCTCATAGGACGGGTTCCCCCTGGTACTGCTGAGCAAACAGGTCCAGCATCTGAATTCGGGTCGCAAGGAGTCGCTGCGAAAGCACCTGAGCCACTCGTTTCATCAGCACGTACCCTAATTCCTTTTCACACGCGCACAGTTCCTGAAGTCGCTTTCCTGATAACGCAATCAGGGTCGAATCTTCCGTGACCGTTCCCGATGCCGTCATTCGACCATCGCTGATCAGGCCAGACCAGCCAACGAGGTCACCGGGACCGGCTGTCAGAAATGTGACGTCTCCCCGCCCCGGGACGAACATCGTGAGTCGCACGTGACCGGACGAAACAATAAAAATCTCGTCTTCCATCTCGCCCTCGCAGAACAATTTCGTTCCACGCGGAACACGAACAAGTCGCGCAGCGCGGCAAAGACACTGCAACTGCGAATTCGTCAGTCCTTCAGCGAATCGTGTCGACGACATCACCTTCAGCAGATTGGGTTGATCAACGACCATAACGCTATTCTCCTTGTCCATGCGGCCTGGCTCTGAATGTCCCGATTCCAACGTGGAACAGGCAGCAGGCCGGAAATCCCCTTCACGAGTTGATCCTGAGACCCGATTTTCAGCCCGCTGAGACTGCTCGTTCTGCGTCATATTGAACGCCTGTCAACATCCCTGACCTCATTCTGTTCATCAATCATGCGCTGCCATACCTTCCAAGAGCAGCAAACTGCTTCCGAAGTTCACTGCGAAAGTCCGGATGGGCGATGGAGATCAATCGATCACCGCGCTGCCGCAGAGATAACCCGTGAAGATTCACAGCACCGTACTCTGTGACCACCCAGTGAACATGACCGCGAGTCGTGACCACACCGGAGCCCGGAAGCAACTCAGCAACGATTCGCGAATATTGTCCGCCACCCGCCGTGGAAGGCAGCGCAATAATCGGCAGGCCTTCTCTGGATATGGCAGCGCCGCGAATAAAGTCCATCTGACCGCCGATCCCGGAATAGATCCGATGCCCCAGTGAATCTGCACAGACCTGCCCGGTCAGGTCGATCTGCAATGCCGAGTTCACGGCGACGAGTCGATCAATTTTTCGCAGCAGATTGGTATTGTTTGTGATATCGCAAGGAAGAAAAGTCACCTGTGGATTGTCGTCAACGAAATCAAACAGCCGCCTCGAACCGACCACAAAACTTGTCACGAGTTGCCCGGGATAGATGGATTTTCTGCGGTTGTTGACGACACCGGACTCCACCAGATCAATAATTCCATCAGAGAACATTTCCGTATGCACACCGAGATCATTTTTTGCAGTCAGCCGTGAGAGCACCGCATTTGGAATCGCTCCGATCCCCGTCTGAAGCACAGATCCGTCCGCAATCAGATCCGCGATGTACTGCCCGATTGAGGCCTCAACAGATGTCTCCTCCGCATGCTCGTGTTCATAAAGCGGGCGATCGGACGCAGTCCACGCGAATCACCTGCGCAGCGGCACAAAGCTCTGCCCATGGGTCCTCGGCATCCGGCGATTCACCTCGGCGATCAGCAGGGAAGCGGTATCCGCAGCAGCGCGTGCAGTATCCACGGAGGTACCCAGCGAGCAGAAGCCGTGCTTGTCCGGAGGTGAAACCTGCAGAAGTGCAGCATCGAGGCAAATATGTCCGTCTCGAAACAGCGAGGGAATGTCCGACAAAAAGATGGGCATGAAGTCAGCACGACCGGCCTGAACAGCCTGCCGAAGCGGCTGGCCCGTGAACAGCGATACGGACAGAAATCGATCGCGACAATCCTCGTCAAGAAACGGTGCCGGCCCCTCCGTGTGCATATGATACAAAGTGATGTCCGTCAGGTCTTTTCGCCGGCACATGGCTTGCAATAACAGAGTCGGCGTTGCGGCAGCCCCGTGAACAAAGATCTTCATCCCTGATCGCAGCCCCGCAACGGCTTCGTCCGGAGTCATTCCTTCCATTACTTTGTGACTCATATCCCGGTCACCCTTCCACTGGAGTCGACATCAATTCGTCTGGCCGCAGGCTCACGCGGCAGTCCTGGCATCAGACTGATCCCTTCTGCAAGGACCAGAACAAATCCGGCGCCGGACGATAACCGAAGATCGCGAACCCGAAAGCGAAATCCTGCAGGTCTCCCCAGCCGCTTCGAATCATGGGAAAGCGAATACTGAGTCTTGGCGATACAGACCGGCAGGACACCGAATCCGCCCTCCGAAAGTTGCGTCAGTCTGTGCCCCACTCCTTCGTCAAAATCAACGCCATCAGCTCCGTAGGCAGCAGTCGCAATTCGATGAATCTTGTTTTCCAGGGAATCCCCCGTGTGATAAAGAGGCTCAAAGACAGACGGTTCTGAACAAGCATCCATCACCGCGTCTGCAAGTTCAAGACAACCAGCACCTCCCTTTGTAAAAGCTTCCGCGACCGCCACCCGTGACGCACCGAAGCTCAGGGACAGAGATCGCAGCACAGCAATCTCTTTGTCTGTATCGTCCGGGAATCGGTTGATGGCAACAACCACCGGAATCCCGTAATGTTTCAGATGCTCGAGATGCCCGGCAAGATTGCAGGCCCCGGCTTCAATCGCGGACAGGTCTTCATGAGCAATCGAATCCGGCAACGGCCTTCCGGGACGGACTTCAAATCGTCCACTCTGATATTTCAGTGCGCGCACAGTGCAAACCAGCACCTCTGCACGAGGCCGAAGTCCGGACATTCCACATTTCAGATTGAACAGTTTCTCAGCGCCCAGATCCGAGCCAAAACCACTTTCCGTCACGACATATTCGGCCAATCGCAGCGCGGCAAGATCCGCAGCGACTGAACTGTTGCCGTGCGAAATATTGGCGAACGGTCCGGCATGAACCAGGGCTGGAGTCCCTTCCGACGTCTGAACCAGATTAGGACGGATCGCATTTCGCAACAACGCGGCCATCGCACCAGCCGCACCGATGTGACCGGCCGTAATCCATTCGCCGGCCTCACCCCTCGCCACGACAATCCGCGCCAGCCGCGTCTTCAGATCCTGCATATCTGTTGCCAGCGCCAGAATGGACATGACTTCGGAAGCAGCCGTGAGATCGAACCCTGTCATCCGACGTGGCGCCTGCGGCACATCGGCCAGTCCCGTTTCGATCAGACCAAGCCCCTTATCGTTGATGTCCACCACACGTCGCCACATGATGCCGGTGGCTGGTATCACAGGACTCAGACCTCGTCGGCAATGATTGTCAATCATCGCAGCCAGCAGGTTATTGGCCGCAGCAACCGCATGCAGATCTCCCGTAAAATGGAGATTGATCTCGTCCGATGGAACAACCTTCGCTCGACCGCCACCTGCACCGCCACCTTTCATTCCGAAGACCGGCGCCAATGATGGCTGGCGCAGTGTCACGATCGATTTTTTTCCCCGTCGGGCAAGTCCCATGGCAAGTCCGATGGAGATCACCGTTTTCCCTTCGCCAAACGGAGTCGGGTTCACTGCCGTGACACCGATATAGTGTCCCTCGGGACGCCCCTGCAACCGCTCCACACAGTCGATCGACAACTTGCCGCAATACCAGCCGTACGGCTCCAGCATGGAATCGTCGAGATCCAGTTGACGAGCAATTTCCGAGATCCTCAGCGAGACTTGCTCTGATCGGTCTGCACTCACATCCAGTTCACCTTTCCCCGCCACACGTGGACGACTCTTCGACCGCGTGTCACCAGGCGTCAAAACAGAATAACGTCAGAGACATCATCACGTTCAGCAGAACTTTCGCTTACGGATGCAGTGGCCAGGTGGCCGGCTCAATCGGAGAGACATAATCGTCTGGCTTCACCGTGAGCACGCTGCAGTCGCAGGTTTCCAGCACTCGCTCGCACGTGTTGCCCAGCAGAATGCCTTTGATTCCACTGCGACCGACAGTGCCAAGCACAATCAGGTCCGCCTGATGCTTCTGAGCAATTCGAGCAATTTCCTGCCAGGGATACCCCCATGTCAGATGCGAGTTCACACCCTGCGCTGCATCTCCCAGCGACTGCAGGAACTCGGCAAGTCTCTCCTCCGCCTGCCTGTTAATCTCGGCTCGCACGGAACTCCCCGGCGGGATACTGTCCAGAAGATCCTCAGGAACATCCCTCGAGTCGATGACATGTACCAGATGGAATTCAGCGTTTGCCTCGCGTGCAATCCACAATCCCTCCAGAACGGCTTTCCGACTCGCTTCAGAAAAATCGGCCGCGCCAATCACGACCTCTGGCGGTACTGCATGCTCTGCTTTGACAATCCAGACGGACGAGGGACAGTTCCTGATCAACTTCTTCGCGGTACTGCCCACAAAAAACTGCTTCCACCCGGATACCCCGCGGGTACCAGTCATCACAAGGTCAAACTTTTCCGACTGAACAACGTGAGTAATCTCGAGAAATGCTTCCCCAAGAAGAACTTCACACCGAATTCTCACCACTCCGGATTCTAATTGTGATGCCAGCACCCGCAATTTCTGATCAGCGACAGATCGGACTTCTTTTTCAAACAACTCCCCTTCGCCAGAAACCAGATCCAGTTTCGCCCTGCCGGATAATCGGTGAACGGCTTCGTGAAGGTTTTCAATGGCATGGACCAGCGTCAGTTCGCATCCCGACCTCTCTGCAACCCACGCAGCCAATCTTGTGGCAGCGGCGGCTGACGGAGAAAAATCGGTCGCCGCCAGAACACAACGATAGGTTTCTCTTGCGAAATTCATCGCGTACTCCGATACCGACGAACGATGTAACCTGCTGGACTGTTTTGGCTTACACTCTATTCAAGCAGTACGCAAACCTCATTCCCTTGTTCAGCTTTTGCTCGATCAATCCGGTCACGCGACATCACGAAGCCATTCCAAACCCACAATTCACCACTCTGCGTGCTGTGATGGTCTGAAATCATTCCGACACGCACACAAGCGTGCTGTTGCGATCATGATCCTCGTCAGTCCTGCACACCCGCCGCGTCCGCAATCCACGACGCCGATCAGCCCTCGAAAGCAGGAGATCGTGTTCGAAGTGCAATCTCGAGACTCAACTGTGGGTGGTTTTCCACTTGCCGGAGACCTGACAAGAAGACCGGACCGACAGCAGCAGTCCACGTTGCCTCGCGGCGGACGCTGCATCCCGTCGGCGGGTAACCGCGAAGCGTCCATCCGGTATGTCCATGGACCGAACGATTTGTGCCACAATCTCGCGTGTGCTCACATCAGGTTCCGAGCTTTAATGCTGAGATATTCATTAATGAGCCGTTCCGTCAGAAGATCAGGCGGTGTGTCGATCAGCATGACTCCAGACTCACGCAATGACGCGGCTTCATGAAACTGCCCCGTCAGAATCTGGGCCGCCGCAGCAGAGTGAAATGCATCGAGATCGCTCTCGGGAATTCGATCGGCCATAGAGCGAAGCCCGACATCCTGCAGCAGAACACAGAGAGGAAGATATGGCAACGAACGCAATTTCAGGCTGTCACCAATGACGCGAAGCTGAAGTTCATCCGTCACAAAGGTGATCAGCACCACCAGCGCACGCTTTCTCTGAACGCGAGTCAGATACTCGAGGGCCATACTGTAATCTGACGCATTCGGCGACGCCTGGATATCATAGGTCGACCGCAGAATTGCCTGAATCCCGGGCTTGCCTCGGACAGGACGGATAAACCGCTCAATACGACTGGAGAACGCCAGCAGCGATACGTTGTCGCCCTGACCAAGAGCGATGTAACTAAGCATAATCGCGGAATTCAGGGCCCGATCCAGATAGGAAATTCCATCTGTTTCATTTCGCATGAATCGCCCACAGTCGACCATGATCACAATATTCTGATTGCGTTCGACGTTGAACTCCCGACTGATCAGCTGTCGCTGCCGAGCTGTCGCCTTCCAGTCGATCTGACGAATCTCATCGCCGTAACGAAACTCGCGAAGACGTTCAAACTCTCGTCCCTGCCCCGGCATGCGGACCATACGCACTCCGATTTCAGCCAGACGATTCTGACGGGCCATGAGTTCGTAACGATACACTGCACGAATATCCGGGTAGATGCGGATCGGCGTTCTGAGTGATCGTACCTGCTGTCGATACCAGAGGCCGAGTCGCGTCGGAAACCGGACATGGACTGCAGGCATCTCTGAGGCTCCGCGGCGACGAGGCCGAACCGCATAGCTGACCTCAACCTCCTTCCCGGACTCCACACGAACTGTCTGCGGCAGGCGATCGATCTCACACAGCTCACCGGGATCATCGTGCAGTGTGACATTCAATGGCAAAGCCGCCTTGTTCTGAACGAGCAGCCGTGCCGGGTTAGACGCTCCGACGCTGAGCACCTCTGAGATCTCTCGGTGAATCTCAAGCGACGACGGTCCCGGGCTGATCATCAGATCAACAAATGCAAGACCCGCAAGCAGCAGATTCACCAGCAACGCCAGATCTGCCAGCGCCTGATTGGCACCACTGAGCAGCAGTGGAATCGCAAGAATCGCCGCGAGGATGATCAGCCGGCGGGAGGGAATCATGAACGAGGAGCCTCCACGCTTTCCATAATCGCGAGAATCGCCTCATCGTTGGTCGTGCCCTCCAGCTCAGCTTCAGGACGCAGTCGAATCCTGTGTCTCAGAATCCACGGAGCAAGCTCTTTGATGTCATCCGGCGTCACAAAATCCCGACCTCGACTGGCCGCCAGAGTTCTCGACGCCAGCAACATGTTCACGCCAGCTCGCGGACTCGGTCCGATCGTGACCGAGCCCCACTTCCTCGACGCGTCAAGAATATCAACGATATACCTGAGAATCTTTGGCTCGACGATCACCTTTCTGACGGCCTGCTGAATTTCGAGGACGTCTTCTGCCTTCAGCATCGGCCTCAGGTCAAAATCTGAAAGTCGTCGAGGATCTTTCCCCAAAGCGTAGTGTTCCAGAATCTCGACTTCATGCTCCGGCTGAGGATAGTCCACCAGCAATTTGAACATGAACCGGTCAACCTGAGCCTCCGGGAGCGGATAGGTTCCTTCCTGCTCAATCGGATTCTGAGTCGCGATCACGAGAAAGGGCCGCTGCAACAGATGTGTTTTTCCATCGACGCTGACCTGCTGTTCCTGCATGACTTCCAGCAGTGCCGACTGCGTCTGTGGGGGCGAACGATTGATTTCGTCAGTCAGCAGGAGGTTTGTGAACACCGGCCCAGGATTGAATGTGAACGCCTGCTGTTTCATATCGTAAATGCTGTGCCCGGTCAGATCCGAAGGCATCAGATCCGGAGTAAACTGGACGCGACGAAACTGGCACGACACCGTTTTTGACAACACATTGACCAGCAATGTTTTTCCAAGTCCAGGG
>JBKDRW010000694.1:0-2743 GCA_046341255.1 Planctomycetota bacterium | reverse complement strand
GGCTGATGTGTCAACCGCCCATGCGGATCACCGTTGGCACGGAGGCCGGACCGGTTTTTCTATCAGTGTCGGGAACGGATATAACCGCTTTTCTTACAGCGAGGGGTATCCCGGCGGGTTCTATGGACATCCCTACGGAGCCAGTTATGGGTACGGACACCATTACGCGGTTCCCGTTTACGCAACGCCGGTCTATCGCACGTACCCATCGTACTCGGTACCCATTTACCGTGGGTATGGCGGCTATGGTGGCTTCCGCCGTCAGTGTCATTAATCGGACCTCCCTCACCTGCTACTGATGTGAATTCAGATGTCAACGTCGAGCCCGATGGACCCGATCCCTCGGGTTCGTTTTTTTTCGATACCGATCTGTGCTGTGCATCATCTCAGACCGAGTGATCTTCATCGCCCATGCTCGGCAGGAAAAACACAGGCATTGGTTCGAATGGATTTGCCCGTCTGCGCGGATGATACGCTGTTTATTTCGGATTGTGATCAATCCTTGTGCAGCGATATGCATCATCCGCCGGCGTACTGAATCATGAAGAACTTCTCACATTATGGCGTTGAAACGCCTCGCAGGACAAAACTGGAAAATTCGCGAAAGACGAGGCCCGTGGGTTATCTGTTCGTCAGTCGAAAGTGGAAGTTTCTCTTTAAATCTGGTCTCAGCCAGTCACATGTGCAGAGCGAACGACAACTGGCATTCGCCGGTATGCTGCATGGCTGCATTTCGTCGCGATCAAAAGAATTGGTGACCAGAGTTTTCACTCAGGAAGTCGTTCCGGGCACCTCCGGAATTCTGCTGCTCCATCCGCTCAGTTCGACGAAGTCTGAACTTCGTCGATTGCCACACTGGCTCGGCATGGCTCAGTACCCACGATGCTGAAGCCGACTTGGGATCCCGTGTTATCGAAGGACGGTTCTGCCCACCGCAAACAGGCGTGGCCGGCCGACATGTGGTCGGAAATTCGGGTCATGCAGATCCCCGCCGCCAGCAGAATCACATGGTCACCCGTCTGGAGCGGCTGGAGTCCGTTGGCCGACAGCACCTGCGGAAGTCGGCTGAGGATCGTCGGGACCGACGAAGAGATCGTGTTTCCGTACGACCAAAGATTGTTCAGCATTTCACATCGGGGAAACTCGGTTCGCGTTGCGGCGATGAGTGCTTTCAGCAGCTTGCCGCTCGGTTGATGCGGGACAACGATGACGCGTTCCTCAGGTCCGGCCTCGGCAAATGTGAGGGCGACTCTCAGATTCTGGAGCATCAACTCAATGCCATTGAGAAACACGGGCTCTGCGTTCATTCTCATCACGCAGCGATTCACAGGTCGACCACGAAAATCAAAGCCATCGCATCGATCATGATTGAACAGTGGATCAGCGTTCATGCGGAATTCCGGCGCGATCAGGAAATCATCCGCACGAACGCTGGAAACAGGCATTCCCTCACCACGCCTCAACACAGCGGCTGTGGCACCGGCGGAAACAATTCCGCAGAACAGACGATCGGCAGCGTCATGCCATGTTTCGGGTGTCTCGACACTCAGCAACGCCACACAATCATCGCGTTCCGTGCGATCAGCGAGTACGACCAGACCTTCCTGAAGCAATTTGAGGAATCCTGAACACCCGAAATTGAAACCGCTGATTGCTTCCGACCGCAACGAAAACCGGTGCGTGAGCGATGCGACCAGTTGCTCGGCTTCAGCGTCATTCGTATGACTATGGCAAACCAGGACGGCAGTGAAGTCGTTCAGTGCAAGTCCTGTCTGGTCTTCGAGTTGCCGACAAAGTTCCACGGCCAGGTCGATAGCCGACAGACCTTCTCGAAGAATTCGTCTTGTCGAAATTCCTGTGGAACGCAGGACATTCTCCGGTGACGCGAACCCCCGCCCGTCTCGAAGACCGGACAGTCGTACCACATCATCGTTGTTGAGCAACTCAAACAGATCGGTCCGATCGTAGAGATCTGTCAGGTGACTCAGCCCGGGTTGGATTTCCTCGAAATGATCCATCGTCATGATGGGAACTTCCCTGAGTAAACAAATAAACCGGTGATCTTCAACCGGTCATCATGGACAGCCGGGCGGCGATATGTGAGGCCTCTGATTTCCTGGAGAGGGAGCACAGAGGCCGCACCTCGCCTCAGTCCGTCACACATTGATCTCGTAACCCTTTCGCTGTTCGCGAGCCTGCCACATGGCAGCCTCGGCATCACCTGAAATCTCCTCTTTCACCGGATCCCACTGAAGCGTGCGATCAAGCCGAATTGCGATATTCGCCAGATGGCAGACGGTCATGGCGCGATGGTGAGTGTGGACATCGCTGATCGGCTGAGTGCGATCGACGATGCACTCGAAAAAGTTCCGCATATGATCCCCCGGCGTCTTTCCCTTATAGAGTGTCCTGATCGTTTCTTCCTGGATTGGATTTTTCTCGAGGGCTTCGACTGCTGCTCCGGTGAGTTTGCCGCGATTGACAAAGATTCGACCTTCGGAACCTTCCAGAAGCAGCCCATTGTCAAATCCGAGGTCTTTTGCTTCATCGCGAATGTGGAGAACAGCTCCGTTCTCAAACGTTGCCGTCACGTGGAATTTTGTTGCCGTGTTGTACTGTGATGGATCCGTTGGCATGCCCTTCTCGAGCGGCACCGGATGCACGGCCATCACTGGCTCCACTTTCACCGGGCCCGTGTTTTCCAGATTGAACGCCCATGCCGCGATATCAACGTGATGTGCAC
>JBKDRW010000693.1:0-6775 GCA_046341255.1 Planctomycetota bacterium | reverse complement strand
AAACAGGACCTTATCATACTTCCGGATTGGAAAATCCTCGTTCCGCTCGACCTGAACGCTGATTTCAACGACTCTTCCTGTGATTGTCGGAATCTCAGAATTAGCCGGCAGCACGATGCCTCCGCGTGTCTGATGACGGGGTTCGTCCTTGCGGATCAGCACTCGCATTCCCAGGGGTTCAACGTAGTCCGCCACAATCTTCTCCAATGCGACACACATCAGGCGATGTTTGCTTCAGCAATCCCGACAGGCAACGGAGTGTGCCGGGCAAATGACTCCTGCAGATATGACCCGCCGTCACTCATGGCGGGAACGAACTGCGATTAATAATCGGTCGCTGGTCGAGGCCTGAGGTTTCGAAGCATTGGAAACTCTCGGTCTCGACGCTCGACATATGCCGCCGCTTCTTTTTCTGCCTCTCGGATCGAAACAATTGCCGGTGCGGCCGGAGTCACTTCGATTAAAGCAGACGAACCATCACCGTCACCTCCGGATTTCTCCTGACTCTGTTTCCTCTTTTCGATCTGTTCCAGAATTGCCCCAAGCCGTCCTGCCAGCAGACTTGGCAGCAGCACCACATCGCCCCACAACGCAGCAAAAATCAAACCACTCATAATCCAGCCAAATCGACTGATCAGCAGCAGTTCGGTCGGGTAAAGGGTCAGCATTCCAATTCCGATCGCCGCACTCGTCTGCCAGATCGCTGGTCCGCAATGCTCCAGTGACTTTGCCACGGCGTCTTCACGAGAATATCCCTGACCGATCAACTGCTGGAACCATGTCATCAGATGCAGGGTTCCGTCGACGGCAATTCCAAGCGCCACAGACGCTGTGATCATGGTTCCGATATCGACACGCACGTCGCCCCAGCCAAGCAAACCAAAAATCAGAGCAATCGGCTGAATATTGGGGATCATCGAATACATGGCGGCCTTGAAGTTTCTCAACAGGATGACCATGACGATGCCAATCAGCACAAATGCCATCCCGAAACTGTTGATGAGGCTCTCAAGCAGTGCCTGCTGGGTCCTCAGGAATATCGGAATCAGTCCGGTGACAACATGCGCAGGTTTCCCGTCATGCAGGTCGGACAATTCCTGTTCCGCAATCGCATCCAGTTCGGCTGTGAGTTGAGCGTAATCAAAATCGGACATGATGCTGGACTGACAGGTGATTCGCCAGATTTCATCACCTTCAGAATTGAGAAGCTCGTCACCCGAGGTCTTCCAGTCACTGGCGGTCTCCGCAATCACGATCATGGACGTGATTGATTGACCTGTCGGCACATCGTTGTCTCCCTGAGCCATCTCACGATGTCTGCGAATCTTCTCATGCACCTTCTCGCCAATCATCTTCTCCCTCATGCGAGACTTGCGTTTCTCCGCTGAGGTTGAGTTTCCGGACCCGTCTGATTCCAGCTTCAGGAACGACGCCAGCGACATGGTGCCACTGATTTCCGGATGTTTTCGCAATGCTTCCTGCACGGCAAAGACCCGCCTCGCCCGGTCAAGGAACGAGATCTCTTCCTGTTGCTTCGCGTTGAAGCGGACAAGCGTATCAACAGAAGCGATTCCGGAGAGATTCTCTTCCAGGAAGTTATAGTCCTGAACAACTCGGGATTCATCAGCGAAGTAACGGATGACCTTTGTTTCCGTTCGGAACCATGCGAAGCCCCAGCAGCAGGCGACGGTGAGAACCAGATTCAACCCGTAGTTCAGCGTCCTGTGACGGGCCAGCCATCGACCAAGCTGATGCCAGCCCGCATGGTTGATGTGCTCCGGCCTCGGAGGTTTTTCCGGCCAGAAGAGCATCATGCTGGGTAACAGATACGTGATGCTGACAAACGAAATCATGCACCCGATTGACGCATAGATGCCAAAATCTCGAACCGGAACCAGTGAGCTGACAATCAAAGACGCAAGTCCGATCGCGGTCGTCGCGCTGGCCAGAAAACAGGGGAGCCACGCAATAGAAACCGCATGCATCACGGATTTCGAGGTGTCATCAATCCCGGAGGCTTTCCAGTAATTGCAGATATGAATGGTTCCGGAGATGGTGATCACCAGCAGCAGTGTCGGCATGACAATCAACACCATGTTCATGGTGCCGCCGGTCGCAGGAATGAGGGCCACCGAAATGACCGTGGCAAAGATGGCAGTCGCCTGAACGAGAACGCACAATCGAAAACTCTTCAGCATCAGATAACTGAGAAACACGCTGATCAGAACCGAAAGAAGCAGCGGAGATCGTTTCATCAGATTCCAGACTGGTGCCTGTTTATTCCAGGCAGCATGCTTGACTGCCTCATTCATCAGGGTTCCGGCAACAGGGCGACCGCCAAGATGCATCGATGACTCGGGCACCCCTCCGGCAATCACAGCCGCGCGGATCTCCTTCAGAGCCCGGGAATGATCGATCTCGCCCAGGGGACTGAGTTGTACTGACATAGCCGCCATGGCACCTGGAATATGCCATGTTTCTCGGATGGCGGGGACCGACTCACCGTTCGCTGATGGCACCCGAAGTTCTGTGAGAGCACGTCGAAATGCATCGGTCTTTGCAGAATCGAGGTGCATGCGAGGCCATGCCAGCCGCACGTCGGCCGGTTTCTGAACAGACAGCCACGATCGAATGGCACTGTTCAGCTGATACGCATCCTCATCATCAAGCGTGAGATACTTTTCAGACGGATCGGAAAACTTTGTCTCCGTCAGAACTGGCTTCAGTCCCAGCGTTTTTTCCGCAACTTTCATGATCTCAGCGATCGTCTCCGTCTGATTCGCTTTGGCATTCTCTGTCAGCCCGATGCAAAGCGGACCGTCGCCAATCAGAAGTCCGTGAGCTCGCTGCAGCGCGGTCTCAAAAGGAATTCCCTCAGACACCATCCGTTTCAGAAGATCCGACGGAAGGCTGACCTCACTGACATAAACCGAACCGCCCTCTCGCGTGCCATCCTTCTCGATTCCTTCCAGTCGCCGGGCAATCTCGGCGAGTCGGTGGTCGGTCAGGTTGCAGTCGTCCCACGATATCAGAATTCGGTCCGCTTCGGGGAAGAGCTCCTGATACCACGCGAGGATCTTTGACTGTGGGTCGTCTTTCGGAAGCCATCCCGCAACATCATTCTCCATCTTTAAATGTCGCAGCGCGCCAATACAGAGCGGAATGAGAAACACGGCCCCGGCAAGCAGCCAGAGTGAATACCCATTGCCCCATCGATCCCGACGCTCGAGAAACGACTTCATGCTGAATCCATTCTTCTCCAAACGTCCGTACGGACTTCCCTCGCGGCATTTCTGAATCGACCGCGACTCGAGGATGCTGATCCACCCTCATCCCGCGCCGACACACGTTGCTGAGACAACCGCCTGTCATCTTCACATCGGTCATGCGCACCGTGTGACGAAGCAGGAGGTTCTGATTTGCTCCGACATGACGAATGTCACGATTGTTCAGTTCCTGTTAGACGTATCATGCCGTCTGCAGAGACTTTAACGCCGCGACAGTGGACCGGCGAATTGTGCATTCAGCAAGCAGATCCTGCAAGGTTCGCCGAAAAAACCATTTCGTCAGGAAGCCGTGAAACCACCGCACAAACGCCCGGATCACCTCGGTTCGCGAAAACAATATGCACAGACAAGTCTTCAGATGAAGCATCGCTCATCTCGAATGTCAGCATGCGACAAATACTCTCTCGCTGTGCCCCGATGGTGGTGGTCCACAGATCGGCTCGACTCACATTGTCGTGACTGAGTCGAATTGCTGCTCCGATGAGATGACATTCCACCCGTCCGGGCCCTCCTCGTGGCAGGAGGTGATCTGAAGCAGAGACCCGCTGTCGAAGTTCGCACGATTCGCCCCCTGCCTGAAGCCGTCAGGCTGACCAGGTCGTTGCGAACCTCCCCGACGAATTGGTGCTGCTCGAGCACCTGTTGGCTGCAACAGGAAGCAGAATCTTCGTTAATGACGAGGCTGTCTGCAGAACATCAGCGGATTGCCGGACGCCCCTTGTCTGCCGCTCAGTCAGGAGACGGAAAAAAGCATCCTCGCACCCTTCAGAACAGTTCGCGGATCGGCTGACCGCCATCAACGACGAAATTGGGTCGCCCCTGATGATCGAGGTATTGAACATCCTGAGGCACATCAAAATATCGAAACAACGTCGCGGCAAGGTCCGCCGGTGTGATCGGTCGCTCCCTGATGGAGCCCCCATCAGCTTCCGTTGCTCCGATGACCTGACCGTGCCGAAGTCCGCCGCCGGCACGACACATCGACATGACGTCAGGCCAGTGGTGTCTGCCGTCGGTGCTGTTCTGAGTTCCCATCAAGGGGGTGCGACCAAATTCGCCCATCGCGATGACCAGAGTCTTGTCCAGAAGCCCTCGTTGTTCGAGATCACCCACCAGCGTCGTGATCAGGTGATCAAACAAGGGGAGCAAAGGTCCGAGGCCTTTGGAGATCCCGCCGTATGGAGGAATATTGTCACCGTGAGTATCCCACGTTCCGGACGCTGTGTGGTAACTGAGATCGAGCGTGACAAACGTCGTTCCAGCTTCGACCAGTCGACGAGCAATCAAGGCCTGCTGACACCAGAGATGACGTCCGTATCGTGTCCGAACAGCAGGATCTTCCTGCGTCAGATCGAATGCAGCACGAGCACGATCTCCGAGCAACATGTCGACCGCCTTTTGCTGATAGCTGGACAAGGCTTCAATCGATCCGTCCTGATCCAGACCGGCCTTCATCAGATCGAACTGTTTCAAAAGACTCACCCGATCCTGCAATCGTGTCTCCGTGAGCCCTGTCGGCATCTGAAACAGATCTCCACCCGTTGTTCTTCCGGTATCGATTCCTGCATCGGTGTAAATGGGCAGCCTCGCAGCCTGATCGCAGATGAAGGGATCAAACTGCTTTCCGAGATATCCCGCAAAGGCCAGATGACTGCGAGACTTCATGAACGCTGCGTTCGCAGGCATTGCCGGATGATTTGGACCATGATGCCGGGCGATGATGGAAGCCAGTGAAGGGTATTTGACAGCCTCAGGATTGACTCGCGGTTCGGCCTTCAGATTGGCTGTCTGAAACACTGAGTTCGGCTCATGATTGCTGTGGCGTGCATCAACCGAGCGAATGATCGTGAACTTATCGAGCATCGAGGCCTGTCTCGGCAGTCGATCACAGATCGAGATGCCCGGCAGTCTCGTTTGAGTGACTCCGAAAGGCCCCCGGTTGATCCACGGTCGATCCGGTTTGCTGTCCCAGGTATCAATGTGGCTCGGACCTCCGGCCATCCACAGCAGGATCACGCTCTTTCCAGTCGCCATGGACTGTCCGGCATCCACTGCATTGGCCTGAACCTCCAGTAAACGAGGGAGGGACAGCCCCGCCAATCCCGCAAGACCAGCTTTCAGCATCGACCGTCGCGACTGAAACACCAGACCTTCACGAACGCGTCCATGAAAGCTTCCGAACGAATGGCCACAGTGCTCAGATGGCTGGCAGATGTGATTGAGACTCGAATTCATCATCTGCCCCCTGACATGACGAGACCTGACTGGTCATCTGTGCAACGAGTACGATTTCTCCGGAACTTATGCGCCCTGGGCGCATGACACGATTCCGCCTCGAGTTTCGAGATGAACAGCATCCATGGACTGAAGGACAGATTCGCCAGAATGAGTCCTTCCTTCCGTAGTGTAGCGGTCTGCCGTCCTCTGCGTCAGGTGTCGGACGAGGAATGGCACTGCTTCAAACTGCGGCAGCCCCTGTCGATGGAACTTCCTGCACGCCGTGGCGCAAGAGACTCGGCAGAGGAGCTCCCGCACGATCGCGTGTTCCTCAGTCATGCTGGAGCGTGCATCGTCAGCAAGTCTTATTGTCGAAGGCGGACCGCCTCGAGGTTGCTGACTTCGATGACATCCCGTTTCTCTTTTTCTGACCAGCGGCTCCCCTGAATGCCCACCTGCTGTCCGACAAATCGGTCCAGATCGACGTTTCCGGCCGCTTTCAGATCTGCCAGAATTCTCCCGCTCGGAGCCATCAGAACGTAACCCGATCCGCCATCAGCGACCCTCTGGACAATACCAGCCCCGATGAATTGATTCTGCGGACTTCCAGGCAACAGCACATTCGAAGCCTGACTCGGATCAGTCACAGGCATCGCCTCCGAGACGTTCGGATCCGGCTGACCGTCCGCGATGTTTGAAACATCACGCTGCAGAAACTGCTCAAAAGCTTCGGCAAGCTGCGGGGCCTGCCCCGGTGCGACCATCGACTCAGGGCCCGGACTCGACAGCGATGGCTGCAACATCATGGCACCTGGATTTCGTGCGAGAAGTTGTGCGTCCATCGCTTCTGTCTGCGATGTCAATTGTTTCATTTCAAGAAGCTTTGACATGCGACGTCGATACCGTTCAAGGGCCGGATATCGCATGTCAATCTGGCCGGAAATCGGCTTCCACGTCGCAACCTGCTGGAGATTGCGATACTCGGATTCAATCGCATCCAGATCCCAGGTCGACACATCCTGAAGAACCATCTCCCGGAATCGCCGATCAATTTCAGCCAATTGACTCTGTTCGAGATTTTTCTGCTGAAGATGGGCTAACTGACTACTGGGACCAATCGCCGGAACATCCTCCACTCCGCCACGCAGCGATGTGCGATTTCCGGCAGACTCGTCCGGAGTCACGGCTGCCCCTTCGGTGCGTCTGGCATTACCGGGCACCTGATACGGGTCACTGTTCATCTGCTGGCGAACAGCATCATCAACGGGCAC
>JBKDRW010000692.1:0-10460 GCA_046341255.1 Planctomycetota bacterium | reverse complement strand
CCATTAACCCTGAGTAACATGCACATCAGATTGCGGAGCAGAATTCGGTCCCGTCAGTCGCGGATGAATTGTCGTGATCATCCGCGCTGACGGTCCACGTTTCGAATCGCCTCCAGAAGCTCCAGAAAATCGTCTTCGGTTGTCATCGGGTTCATCACAACGGTGCGAAGAACAGCTCGACCGCGGAACGTGGTCTGTACGATGTAGAACTGCCCCGATCGAATCAGCACCGTTCGCAGTTCACGTTGCAGGCGATCGATATCCTCGAGTGAAGCGCCCCTGAGTCGATCCGGGATGTATCGGAAGACCACGATATTGCATTCAGGATCATTGACTGGCTCAAAGTCCGCCGCACTTTTCAGGATCGTGTGCAGTGTCCGGGCGAGTCCGATCGTGCGGTCCACCAGCTGCTCGAAAATGGTTTCACCAAAGACAGACCATAATCCCCAGAGGCCAAATCCTGCGGCGCGTTTGGTGCACTCAAGAGTTCGCATGCCGCTGTCAATGTCGGCCATTCCCGGAGCAGAGGGATCAAACAGATACGGTGCGTTCTGCTGAAATGTGGCAAACCGATGTGCCGCGTTCCGATACAGCACCGCAGCACACAGAGCCGGCACGAACAACATTTTGTGAGCATCCCAGACAACGCTGTCGGCACGTTCGATTCCGGACAGGTGATGACGATACGAACGACTCATCAGCAGTCCGCCGCCGTGAGCCGCATCCACGTGCAGCCAGACGCTGTTTCGATGGCAAACGTCAGCAAGTTCATGCAATCGATCAAATGTACCCGTCGGGGTGGTGCATGCGCAGGCGGAGACGGCGATGATGATTTTCCCCTGCTGTTTCAGGTCCTGCATCTTCTGGTCCAGACTCACAGCATCCAGACGCCCTTCAGAATCCATTTCGGCCCTGATGACCTGTTTCGTACCCAGACCGAGAATCCCGGCCGACCTCGCAACACAATAGTGTGCGTCCGGATGAACAATGAGCACAGCATTTGGCGAGACCCCCTCTTCCCAACTCGCTGGCATGACCACATTCCTCGCAGTCAGCAGCGCCGTCAGATTGGCAATCGATCCACCATGAGTCACGAGCCCCGAACTTTCATCGGGATTCCAGCCCACCTTCGCGCACAATGCCCGGACGATCGCGTGATCCACAGCCGTCGCCCACGGTCCCATTTCAAAGATTGCCATCCCCTGATTCGTGATCGATGCGACCGCATCAAACAGCCCGGCGATGGGAACCGATGCGGCCACCTGATGTCCGATATAATGAGGATGGTGAAGATTCTGCCCTGCGCTGAGCATCTTCCGCAGCAGGCTGCGGATTCGATCAACAACCAGCTGCTCCGCCGCATGTGCCGAGATGCTTTGATCGAGGAACGGCCTGTCGATTACAGATTCGATCAGAAAAGACTCCGCCTGACGGATCAGCTCCAAAGGATCCTGCCAGTTCAGAACGCTCGTTTCACCACGACACATCCGACAAAAATGCGCGGACATGTCATCTCGCCACGCCTGACTGGCGGCTTCGAAAAGAGTATGTGAAAACGCCGTATCGAGCATGCTATTCGAGGTCATCATCAGATTGCCGGGTCATGGAAATTGTTCGACAAGATCCACGCGTCTTGTGGTACGCTGCAGGCGCTGGCAGACGACTCGACGGGAATCGTTTCCGGAAGGCCGCCACCGCCTCGCAATTGTAGACAAAACGAGTCCGCTTCCGGCAGTCGTCACTGAATCTGGTCGGTGCAATTGTTCGGTGTTCTCTTGCAGGCGACATGGACCGGAATTCGGAGAGCTCGAACAAAAGCAATGGACACCTGTCCCCTCAGGCTGCCCACACGACTCCATCGAACCTTGAAATTCACGGATTAAAATGACCTTCGGCACAGTGAAGATGCAGGCTACACTTTTTAACATCAAGGAGCATGTTGTGTTCGGCTGGGTTTGTCGTCCTCTGCAAAGCAGGCGAATGTCCTGAGTGAAGCTGCCCCGGTCGCAGGAGCTTTCAACGCTGACACGGGAAGTGGGCATGGAGGAATGCGCTTCCGGGTTCGCTGAAGACCATCAGATTGATGAGTAAAGGTTTCGCCATGATCTTCCGTTCCTGGTTTCGCTCAGCGTCACAGAATCGAAGGATGCCGCGTGCGGTGAGGGCAGCCTCGGAAGTGGCCTCACTGGAGCCTCGTCTGCTTCTGACAGCGAACATGACCGATCAGGAGCAGCTGCTTCTGGAACTGATCAATCGGGCACGTGCCAATCCGACGGCCGAAGCGAATCGTTATGGACTCGGACTCAATGACGGGTTGGCTGCCGGAACAATCACGACATCCGCAAAGCAACCGCTGGCGCCGCATCAGATTCTGATCAATATCGCCGGGGCTCATTCCCAGGACATGCTGGACCGCGATTACTTCAATCACACAACGCAGGGAACCACGAATGGATCCGGCGAACGAGCCGTTGCTGCCGGCTATCCTGCCCCGGCAACTGCTGTGGGCGAAAACATTGCGTGGGGCGGCTCCACGGGACCCATTGACAATAACGCACAGGTCTACGCCCGGCATGAGGGATTGTTTCGCAGTGCGGGACATCGCCAGAACATGCTTCATCCTCCTTACGAAGAGGCTGGCACGGGGATTCGCTACGGACAGTTTACTTCATCCGGGACAACTTATAACGCTGCCATGGTCACTGAGAACTTTGGCATTCGCTCCGTGAATCCATATATCACCGGCATCGTCTACACGGATGCGAACTCTGACGACTTCTATGACATCGGCGAATCCATTCGCTCGGGCTCGGTGACGGCCACGAACGTCAACAGTGGAACAACCTTTACGGATACGATCGGCAATTCCGGGGCGTATGGTGTCATCGTTCCGGCCGGAGTCTACTCTGTCCGGGCCAGTTATTCCGTCAACGGTGTCGCATCATCGTCAACACGACTGGTGACTGTCGGGTCTGACAACGTGAAACTGGACTTTGACACGACCACGCCAGGTTCACTCAATCTGACAGCATCATCAACCGTCACCTCGATCAACGAAACGGGTGCGGTAACAACCACAACCGTCACAGTCACGCGAAATGGCGACACATCCGCTGCACTGACAGTGACTCTCACCTCGTCGGACACGACGGAAGCCACGGTTCCGTCGACGGTGGTGATTCCGGCAGGCCAGACTGCAGCCAGCTTTGTGGTGACAGCGGTGAATGATCTGGTCATTGACGGAACGCAGACTTCACAGATCACCACTGCAGCCCCGGGATATGGTTCCGGCACGATTTCAATTTCGGTCGCAGATCGCACGGTGCCGCTGTTGCCCTCTGCTGAGCAGGTTGTGGCAACTTCTCTGCCGACATTTTCGTGGACCAGTATTTCAAATGCAGCGACATACGAAATCTGGGTCAACAACGTCACGACGTCCGAGAACAAGGTTCTCAACGTCTCGGGCATCACTCTGACGAGCCACACGGCGACGCAGCATCTGGGAATCGGAACGTACAACGTCTGGGTTCGCGGCGTCACGGCAGGCGGATTGCAGAGCATCTGGAGCCCGGCAGGAATCTGGAAATTACGTCCTACAACGACCGTCAATGATTCCAACCGAACTGAAGCATCGTCGTCATTCACGATCTCGTGGAATGCCATTCCCGGTGCATCATCCTATGACGTCTGGGTCGATCGACTCACGTCACGAACGGCGCAGTACCTGAGAAACACCAACGTGATCGGAACAACCCTGAGCGTCACAAACTTTGCCATCGGTCGGTATGGCATCTGGGTTCGTGGTCGCAATCTCCGTGGTGACCTTGTGAACTGGAGTCCTCAGGCCATCATCACGGTGAATACTCCGGTCAGTGGTTTGTCCGTCAATGCCGCCGCGTTGAACAGTACCGCGACACTGAACTGGTCGGCCACCGGAGGGGCGACATCGTACGATGTCTGGGTCGATAACCTCACGACTGGAACAGCGCAGTTTGTACGAAATCAGTCGGTTACGACCAACAGCCTGTCCCTGCCGACACTGACGGCTGGTTCGTACCGCGCGTGGGTTCGGGCGAAGGATGTGAATGGACTCGCATACACATGGAGCCCTGCGTTCAACTTTGAGTTTCAGCGATCGTCTCGACTGCTCTCACCATCCTCGAACCCGGGAGTGACTCGACCGGTATTCTTATGGACGCCGGTCAGTGGTGCTGTCACCTACGAACTGGTCATCGCCGATGCATTGCTCACTCCCATCATAACGGAATCCAGTCTGACGGAAACAACGTACACCCCTGCAGCGGATCTTGCAGCAGGCTCCTACCGTGCCTGGATCACAGCCATCGATGGCGGTGGAGCGCGATCTGCGGCAAGCTCCATGATTTCATTCACGATTGTCGGCGTGGACCCGCCAGTTGCCCCTGATGATGAAAGTCGTAGTCCGGAAACCCTCTTCGCGTCTCTGCAGCTTCTGGAGAACCACAGCCACGAAACGATCCGAGTCCTCTCGCCGATGACCGCTGCCAGGGAGGAATCAATCTCCGACGCGACAGTGATTGTCGATCGGCACGGTCACAGTGATTCGATTGAATCTGCGACCGAGGAAGCGGCATGCCAATCGCCGGGCACCGTTGAGCATCAACAGATCGTCCATGACGATGACGCGGCTGCCATGATGCTCTCAGCAACATGGACTGATTTCTGGTCTGTGGCAGAGCAATGGCACGAAATGTGGTGTTGATTCCGTGATTCTGCGCTGCGGGGCCTGGACTCGACCATCGAGCAATCGTCCGCGATTCCGAATCTGAACACTCAGTTGTTGCCCCACATCCGGTGAACTCCTGGCCGTCACGCGATTCGTGGCAGCATTCTCATGAATCCCGACGAGCATCACGCGCAGTCAAAATGTGTCGGCGCGGCTGCTTCAGTTCTTCAGAGGTTTCCGTCAGCTCGCTCGTCCGCAGACGGTTGAATGACTACACTCAGCCCGTGATCAAAGAAGAGCATTGAAGACAGCGACCGGTCGACAGTCGCCGAAGGGGAGGATGAGTGTCAACGGAAGACGCAGAATGGATCCGAATTCGAGGTGCGAGGACTCATAATCTCCGCAATATTGATGTCGATCTGCCCGTCGGGAAACTTGTGGTGGTGACGGGAGTGAGCGGATCCGGCAAGAGCTCACTCGCCTTTGACACCTTGTTTGCTGAAGGACAAAGAAGGTATCTCGAAAGCGTTTCTGTTCAGACTCGTTCACTGCTTCGCCAATTGCCACGCCCGGACGTCGACGAAATTACGGGGCTTGCACCGACGGTCAGCGTTGATCAGAGAGTGTCGTCAGTTCCCGTCCGCGCGACTCTGGCAACGACGACTGAGATCCATGATTTCCTGCGACTTCTCTATTCTCGAGCCGGCATGGCGCACTGCACGGGCTGCGGACGGGAAGTGCAGCGTCAGTCCATTGATCAGATTCTTCGGCTTGCCCTGCGGCTCCCGGAGAGAACGCGTTTGATGATTCTCTCACCCATGATCCGAGGCCGACGCGGAGCACATCGGGAAACGCTGGAACGAATTTCCCGAAATGGCTTTGTTCGTGCCAGAATCAACGGAACCATCGTGGACGTGGCCGACTCAATTCAGCTTGACCCATCAAAGGTCCATACGATTGATGCGGTTGTTGATCGAATCGTGCTGAAAGAAGGCATTGAGACGCGTCTGCGTGAATCCATCGAACTGGCATGTCGCGAAAGTGATGGCACCTGCATCATCTGTCATGAGACCGACGGACAGTGGGCAGAAAAGCTTTACAGCACGCTGTTCAATTGTCCGGATTGTGATTTAAGTTTTCCGACTCCGGAGCCGCGTTTGTTCAGCTTTGGTTCTCCGTCTGGAGCCTGTTCAGCCTGCAGTGGTCTCGGAATTCAGGGTGCAGTGGAGTCTGAGACTGGCCTGATCACATTTCATCAGAAACTCTGCCCGGAATGTCAAGGGAGCCGTCTGCAGCCTTTTCCGAGGAGCATCACTTTTTTTGGCTTAACACTCGGAGAATTTTCGCGGCAAAGCGTCACGGAAGCAAGGCGTTGTGTCCAGACCTGGCTTTCTGATATCACGGCCAACCCAGACAGTCTTCGCACACAGGAAATCAGACTGGTTGCGGAACGAACCTTACCCGACATCCTATCGCGGCTGAAGTGCCTGGATGACGTCGGAGTCGGATACCTGACCCTCGATCGGATGACTCGCACACTGTCTGGCGGAGAATTTCAACGCGCACGCCTAGCATCATCTCTGTCCTCACAACTTTTCGGAGCTCATTTTATCCTTGACGAACCGACATCCGGTTTGCATCCACGAGATACGCAGCGACTTCTTCGGGCACTATCTGAGCTGCGTGATGCCGGCGGCACAGTCATCGTTGTGGAACATGATCCCGATGTGATGAAATCCGCAGACTGGATTGTGGACCTTGGACCCGGCGCCGGAACAGATGGTGGTCAGTTGCTGCGATCCGGAACACCTGAAGATGTTGAGCGGAATGCGAATTCCCCGACCGGCGACTATCTCCGTTCGCTGACGTCCCGATCACAGCAGCAGTTTTTCACCAGGACACCGGTCAATCACACTGACACTTCCGCAGCACTGACAATTCGAAATGCACGCCTGCATAACCTGAAACAGGTGACTGTCCGGATCCCTCTCAACCTGATGGTATGTGTGTCGGGAGTCAGTGGTTCCGGGAAAAGTTCCCTGATCATGGGAACTCTGTTACCCGTGCTGTCGGCCGCATTAAATCAAAGACATACCACTCCGATGATCGCCGCAGACGTTCGATGTGATGGCATCGACGGGATGGATCAGATCAGACGACTTGTAGCACTGGATCAGGTACCGGCAGGACGTTCATCTCGCTCCTGCATTGCGACACTCTGTGGCATCTGGAATGAAATCCGACGACTTTATACGAAGACCCGGGAGGCGCGCGTCAATGGCCTCAGATCTGAGCATTTCAGCTTCAATTCGGGTGAAGGACGATGTCCGGAATGCCGCGGTACCGGCATCCGAAATCTCCGCATGAATTTTCTTCCCGATGCCATCACTCCCTGTCCGGTCTGTCACGGGCGAAGATTCTCTGAAGCCATCTGTTCAGTACAGTTTCGAGACAAGTCTGTTGCCGATATTCTGGAGATGCGAGTCGACGAGGCGGTTGAGTTCTTTTGTGAATTCCAGTCGCTTCGAGCAACGCTGCAGACGTTTAAAGACGTTGGCCTTGGATACCTGACGCTTGGTCAGCCAGCCTCAACATTTTCGGTCGGCGAATTGCAGCGAGCACGACTGGCTTCGGAACTGGCAGAACCCTCCACCGACCACACGTTGTATATTCTGGACGAACCGACTCGCGGGCTTCACCCGGCCGACGTGCGGCGCCTTATTGATCACCTTCAGCAACTGGTGAATCGGGGCCACAGCGTGATCGTCATTGAACACAACATGGACGTGCTGATGTCATGCGACTGGGTCATCGACGTGGGCCCCGACTCGGCCGACTCCGGTGGCACCGTCGTCCATTCCGGCCCACCGCAGGAACTTTGCAATAGTTCGATCAGCGAAACCGCCCGGATTCTTCGCGTGCGTTGAGGCGGGGAAAGCCTTGAAAGTCTTGGCAGATCCGCAGTTTTCTGCATATCCTCGGATCGGCATTTCTGCCGAACGACCTGTCCTCAATGGATTCCACGGTCAGGCGAATTCGCTCAAAGCTACAACGCGTTTTTCGACCGAAACATGACGGCATCGTCTCTGTTTCGAACGATCAAATTCGGCTAAACTCCACCGAGGCGCCTTGTCAGCGGCTGGAGCGGACTGACCCTGCTTCCGCGTTTGACCCGGTGACCCCAAATCAATGCGAAACCAGCGCAGGACGCACATTATGGCAAGTGCCACCAAATCCACCTATACAGGCGATGACATCGAAGTCCTTGAGGGGCTTGAACCGGTGCGTCGTCGTCCTTCGATGTACATCGGTGGAGTCGATTCGCGAGGTCTTCACCACTTGCTTTGGGAGATTGTGGACAATTCAGTCGACGAATTTCTGGCCGGTGAGTGTGATCGCATCCACGTCACCCTGCATAAGGACGGAACGTCCTGCAGCGTCTCTGACAATGGCCGAGGCATTCCTGTCGACAAACATCCGAAAATGAAGAAATCAACGCTGGAGGTCATCCTGACCACACTTCATGCAGGCGGGAAATTCAGCGACAAAAACTACGCACGCAGTGGGGGACTCCATGGCGTCGGTTCGTCCGTCGTCAACGCATTATCGTCGGAAATGATTGCGACCGTTCATCGCGACGGCTTTGAATGGATGCAGACTTTTCGACGAGGCAAACCGCTGGCCCCCGTGCAGAAGGTGAAACCGTTTCGAGGCCGGGGAACGACGATTTTCTTCAGGCCTGACGAAGAGATTTTTCGCCGGACGTTGTTTAACGGTGAAACCATCCGCCAGCATCTGGAGGACATCTCATTTATCCATGGCGGGCTGACCATCATCTTCCATGATGAAATGAAAAAGGAAACTCACGAGTTAAGCCACCCGGACGGCATTGCAGCGTACATCGAGAAACTGACAAAGGACACTGGCCGAAAACCTGCCCATGAACAGCTTTTTGCGGTGATGAAAGACGACAAGGATGCCAAGGTGGATGTCGTTCTGCGATGGACGGACTCGACGGAGGAAAACATTCGCAGTTATGTCAACGGCATTCGAACGCATGCGGGCGGGACTCATGAAAACGGTCTCAAATCCGGCCTCGTCAAAGCCGTTCGAAACTACATGGACGTGCATGATTACAAGCCCCGCGGCGTCACGATTACCGCCGACGACATCCGCGAAGGAATTGTCTGCATTCTCAGCGTATTCATCGGTGACCCGATGTTTCAGGGGCAGACCAAAGAACGCCTCAACAACCCGGAGACGACGTCAATTGTGGATGGTGTGGTGCGTCCGGCACTGGAAAACTGGCTGAACAACAATCCATCGCTCGCGGACCTTATTCTCGGTCGAATGGTGCTGGCTGCCCGAGCGCGTCAGGCCAGTCGTGAGGCGGTTTCGGAAGTTCGCCGCAAGACGGTGGGCGGAAAAAAAACCAATCTGCCCGGGAAACTCGTGGACTGTCAGCAGAAGGATAACTCAGAAACTGAACTGTTTATTGTCGAAGGGGATTCGGCCGGCGGCACCGCCGTGATGGGACGGAATGCGGCGACTCAGGCGGTGCTTCCGCTGCGAGGAAAGATCCTGAACACCGAAGCACTCACGATGTCAAAAATCATGGAAAGCAACGAGATCCGTGACATCGTCGAAACGCTCGGCGCTGGCATCGGCCCAAACTTCGATGTCCACCAGCTGCGTTATTCAAAGATCATTCTGCTGATGGATGCCGACAGCGACGGATACCATATTTCGACACTGCTTCTGACATTCTTCTTCCGCCACATGCCCGAACTGATTCGTCAGGGCAGGCTGTTCATTGCTCAGCCACCGCTGTATCGCATCGAAATCGGCAAAGAAGTGCACTATTCCAGGAATGATGCGGAGAAAGAAGAACTGCTGGCATCACTCCCGGCCAACCGAACCGCAACTGTACTCCGCTTCAAAGGCCTCGGCGAAATGAACGCGGCGCAGCTGCGGGATACAACGCTGAATCCGCGAGCTCGAGTCCTTCTGAAGGTGAATATCGAGAGCCAGCTGGAGGCAGATTCCACATTTCACCAATTGCTCGGAAAGGACGCCAGCGAGCGTTATCGGATCATTATGGAAGATGCCAGTTTTGCAGATGATCTGGATCTGTGATCGCCTGGGTTATCGGAGAATGCCTGCAGAACCGAAATCATCCCGAATCAATGAAATCGGTGACCGCAGACAGCACAGCCAGAGACGCTCCACGTCAGTCACGGAAACGCGGTGCGTCAGATGAACCTTCGCTTCATCCATGGCCTCGAAACACAGGTCTGTTCTACGACAGGCATCCGTGATTGAGCGAACGATTCGGACTTGCAGTCCTCAAAACTCTCCCATGACTTCACCACCGTCCCGAGTCCCGAGGGCCCGCCAGACACCCAGATCGATCTGGGAACTGAATGCTCGCACGGAACCATCCATCAATGCACTCTGCACAAACCCTGTATGATGGCTTCTCGACGTGACGGATGAATAGCTGACACTTGTGAGATGGCTGCCTTCCTGCCTAGACGCATAATCAATGTTGTGGTACTCGACGCCGCTGAACGAATAAACCACATCAGTGTTCGGACTCAAAGTCGTCGTAAAACCACTATGATGAGAATGCCCGTTCGCCCACTCCGTATGCCCCGATCCATCGCGAGATGCCGGAAACAGTCGATCCTTGATGCCCGAATCGGCGTATTGGGCGACCACATTTCTGTTTGCCGGAACTGTCGTATCAGGTGGT
>JBKDRW010000691.1:0-9387 GCA_046341255.1 Planctomycetota bacterium | reverse complement strand
ATTCGAAAGAGCGCGAACAGACTGCAGCAGATTGTGGTCCCACTGACGTCTCATTCCGCGAGTCACAGTCGCATGTTCAGTGATTGGTTTCCTCGGAGAAGGATATCGAATCCGTGGCTGCAGACGTTGCCTGCTCGGTCCAGATCTTACAGCCACAATTGAACAACGTTGCGAGGGCATCTGAAGGCTTCGACGACATCGGACGTCCCTGCATTCTTTCAACGTCCTCGGTGAGCATCAGTCGAATCAGAATCCGGGCTGTTGCTGACGATAAGGAGAGGGAGTTCAGGTTCCCGCAGACGGGCGTCCGGTCGCATCGAACGGTGGTTTCGGAATGCTGCAATGAGCGGAAAGCGGCTCTGGATTCCAAATCAGAATCTGCTGTGCGAACCTTTTTCGCACGTTGCCATGCGGGCAACCGGGCCGCGTGATCGGTCGGCGGGCGGGCCATTAGAAAGCCCCACAGACATCGTGGGCAGGATTCCCCGAATGTGGTAGAGAATGCCGAGTATTCCGGAAGGATCGGCCTGCATCGGCCATGACTGCGACGAGGAATACCCGGGCTCCCGAGCACTCCCTCATGGTCACGCAGCCCTGAAGGACCAAAGCATGATTGAATCAACGGTCGAATAACGTCATGATGACAGATTCAGATCAACGGTCTGTTCGGGAAGTATTCGGTGCGCGGCTGCGATCATTTCAGCCATTGCACTTTTTCAGGGGAAGCGTCCGGTTCGGATGTTGGGGATTTCTTCTTTCGAGTGACGGATCTCGATGCAATCTTTGAACATATCACTCAAACAGATTCCTGACGATCCACCAGGCGGCATGTTGCCTGAGCGATCGCAGTCAACGGCTGGCTCATGAACACTTTTGATCTGCGACGGCAAGCGGTGTCTTTTACTGCTGCAGCCCTGATTGTTCACTCCTTCGCCGATGGAGTGAACATGACATTGAATTCTCGGACCGGCGATCCGGAAGCAGACATTTCTTCTCACACCTGTCAATGTCACATCTGAGACGGATCAGACTGTGTCATTTCCGAAAGGACAATCGCGATGTCCTCTGACTCTCCAGTGATTCGCAACATCCTGATCCAACAGAAGACTCGTCGGCATTTCCTGTCCAGCTCTGGTCTTGGACTCGGCGCCATCGCTCTGTCACAGCTGGCGGGCAGCTCGGTTCGCGGTGATCTTGATATCAACGCGGGGCGACCGCTGGAGCAGCGGCAGCCTCACTTTTCGCCGACTGCAAAGCGGGTGATCTATCTTCACCTCACCGGGTCGCCACCAAACCTCGACATTTACGATTACAAACCCGAGCTGGTGAAGAGAACGGGTGAGAACTGCCCCGATGAGTTTCTGAAAGGACGGACGTTTGCATTCACTTCCGGTGTGCCAAAACTGCTTGGAACGCCGCGTCGCTTTGAACGGTATGGACAAAGCGGAACCTACCTGTCTGACGCAGTGCCCAATCTGCATCGGGTCGTCGATGACATGTGTTTCATTCATTCGATGAACACGGATCAGTTCAATCACGCTCCTGCGGAACTGCTGCTTTACACCGGATCACCGCGTTCGGGTCGACCATCCATGGGATCATGGGTCACCTATGGTCTCGGAACCGAAAACCAGAATCTTCCAGGATTTGTCGTTCTGATCAGCAGCGGTGTTCAACCCAATGGGGGAGCCAACTCATACGGCAGCGGTTTTCTTCCGTCGGTGTTTCAGGGCGTGCAATGCCGATCGAAAGGTGACCCGGTGTTGTACGTATCCGACCCACCGGGCATGAATCGTTCGATCCGTCGCCGATCGCTCGATGCTCTGAAGCAACTGAATGAACTGCAGGCGGTCGAAATGGGTCACCCTGAGACAACGACACGCATCGCCCAGTATGAACTCGCCTATCGCATGCAGGCATCGGTGCCGGAGGTCATGGATATCACCCGAGAAACAAAGGAGACACAGGAAGCCTACGGGGCGGTTCCCGGAGAATCCAGTTTTGCCAATAACTGTCTGCTGGCTCGTCGTCTCGTGGAACAGGGAGTTCGATTCGTGCAGCTCTTTGACTGGGGCTGGGATTTCCATGGCACCGGTGCAGGAGAAGGCCTGACGGATGGTCTGACCAATAAATGGGCGAAGACTGACAAGCCGATCGCGGCATTAATCGAGGATCTGAAAGAACGTGGTCTGTTTGACGATACCCTGATTATCTGCGGCGGAGAGTTTGGCAGAACTCCGTTCCGCGAAGGTCGCACGGCAGGAAGCACGATTCTTGGCCGGGATCATTATCCGGACTGCTTCACGATGTGGTTGGCCGGAGGGGGCGTCAGAGGCGGATTCAACTATGGTCAGACCGACGATCTGGGCTTCAAGGTTGTCGAAAACAAGGTCACGCCGCACGATCTGCAGGCCACGATCATGCATCTGCTTGGCTTCAACCACGAGCAACTGACATATCGCTTTCAGGGGCGAGATTATCGACTCACGGACGTCCATGGCGAAGTGATTCGGGACATCCTTGCGTAAATCCGCTTCGCGCTCGCTCAGCAAGCGAAAGGCTGTCCCGAGTTGCCACGACCCGCCATGCCTTGTCACTCGCAATCCGATTACCCGGTTACGGAGAAATAGTTCAGAACGGCTGCATCGAACGCTTCGTTGCTCAACTGAAGTGGAACTGAATGATACTGGCAATAGTTGCGAACCTGCAGCAGCAGATCGCGAGGCTGACACAATCGAAACGGTCGACCAACCGTCTTGTAATGTGTTTCAATGAGGTAATTGACCACGGAAGCGTGATAAGCGAAGCCGAGCTTTTCACACATGATTTTGCAAAGCTCGCGAAATTCCGACTCTGATGGATCGGGCACCTCGATCTTATATGGAATTCGGCGGAGAAACGCACCATCGACCAGATCCCGCGGCTCAAGGTTCGTGGAGAACACGATGAGCTGGTCAAACGGCATCTGAATTTTTTTTCCGTTCGGCAGGTTCAGGAAGTCGTATCGCTTTTCGAGTGGCACGATCCAGCGATTCAGTAACATATCCACTGGCATTTTTTGACGCCCGAAGTCGTCGATGACCAGTGTTCCACAATTACTCTTCACCTGCAGTGGTGATTCGCAGATTCGCGACGTGGGATTCAGCGAAACTTCAAGCTCGTCCATGGTAAGCTCACCACCGGCGATGACAGTTGGACGCTTGATCTGAATCCATCGCCCGTCAATATCGAGCGAGTCGAGCAGGCTCCCGGTTGTTGCGTTTTCGACGACTTCATCGTGGACCGCGGGATCAAAAATCCGCATGATCTCGCCTTCAATCGTGATCGCACGAGGAATCCAGACAGTAGTCCCGAACGCGCCGGTCACGCGTTCAGCGATACTGGTCTTCCCGTTCCCGGGCTCGCCAAACAGAAACATTCCGCGACCGGAATTGATCGCCGGCCCGAGTCGATTCATCATCGTCTCGTTGATAATCAACCCTTTGAACGCTCGCTGCAGGTCCTGCTTCGTGACAATCTGGCCGGCGATCGTCTGAGCTGAGACAGAGGCCTGATAGTCTTCCAGAGAGACCGGCACAGCTCCGAAGTACGTACAGTCTTCCGTGTACCGCCTGGCTCGATCCCGGCCGGCTTCGGTGATGACATACTCGGAATCGCCGGTCGAGGTCGTACCGGCAAGATCAATATGTTTATCGTGCCGAAGCTGCTTCAGCATCGGCTCAATGATTTTGAAGGGCAGTCGAATCTGCTGAGCGATCCTGCGACTGGTTTCCATACCAACCTGGAAGAGATATCTCATGATGATCTTCTCGATCATCACCGGAGGGACACCCGTCTCTCGCATGGTGCGTGGCTGCCGAGGAACGAAACCATCAGTCTTCTTCAGGTCTTTTCGTTCAGCAGTCGGCTCACCGAGGAGCATGTTGACTCGATTGAAAAGCTCATCGAGTCCCTCACTGGACGACTCTTTTTTGACGGGAGGTGTAATCGACACGGGCAGACCTCTGAACAAACCGGTGGACAACATCTTTGTGGATTTAGGTCATGGCAACTCGACGGTCAATCACTGTTGCAGCTCTGCAACATTTCAACGGAATTCCATTGTGCGTCAGGTCCGGTCGTGTGACTTCTGCGTCCTCATCGCAACAATCCGTTACAAACGTCAAGGTCGACAAAATAGTCACTGCGGCCTTGCAGCGCATTTGATGTCCTCCCCGGAAAGGGTCGCCCGCCACTTTCCCGACACAGACGTGCAGAAGCTCGAAAAGGAAATCAAAATGAAGTTCGCCATTTGCCAGGAACTCTACGAGAACACCAACTGGTCCACTCAATGTCGCCTGATCGCAGAGGCTGGTTACACAGGAATTGAAGTCGCCCCATTCACGATTTCATCGGAACTCGCCGCGGTCCCGGATTCCGTATTGGCCGAAATGAAAGAGGAAGCCGAACGGCATGGACTCGAGATTATCGGTCTCCATTGGCTGCTGGCCAAAACGACGGGCCTGTATCTCACCAGTCCGGATGAGAAGATCCGAACAAAAACGGCCGATTACCTTGGCCTTCTGGCACGAGTCTGCAGACGGCTCGGAGGACACCTGATGGTACTCGGCTCGCCATTTCAACGCAGTCTGCTTCCGGGAGTTTCAAAGACCGAGGCGGTCGAATACGCCGTGGATGTGCTTCGGCAGTCTGTGCCGGAATTTCAGGCTCAAAACGTGACTCTGTGCCTCGAACCATTGACACCCAAAGAAACGAATTTCATGAACACCTGTCACGAGGCCATGGAGATCATCGCACGCGTTGATGCTCCTTCTGTCATGCTCCACCAGGACGTTAAAGCCATGCTTGGCGGAGAATCTGAAGACATCCCGACACTGATCGACCGTCATAAAAAATTTACAAAACATTTTCACGTGAACGACTCCAACCTGCTTGGTCCGGGTATGGGCGAAACCGACTTTCATCCCATCTTCGAAGCGTTGATCAGAGCGCAATACACGGGGTGGGTCTCTGTCGAAGTGTTCGACTATCAACCCGGCTCACAACACATCGCGACAACAAGCCTGAGGTATATGAAAGCTGTCCTTGATGACCTGCACAGCCGAGGCATTCACGATTGAAGGCACGATGATCAAAATGCCATTTCACTCGATAAAACATTGAGTTTTCTGAAGTGCAGACAATTCAATGACTCGTATTGAATGCAATCATCGGGGTCCGCCGGATCCTCATGATGACGAGTCTGCACATCGAACATTTTGACTCACGAACGAGCATTCCGCATGCATGCTGAAGCCGGTATTGAAGACATCATCATGAGTCTGCCAGATGATCATGATGAGACTCAGAAAGTGACTCTGAGTGACGCTGAAAAACTCTTCCAACGATGTCAAAAAAAAGTTTGCGAGAGGCCGGGAAACAGGCGGAACAGTCTTGCGTTATTCATCCGATCACCTACCATTCCGATCACCAACAGCAGATTCTGTTGCTTGTGAACTGGATGCACGTGGCGAAGGACAACGCCTAACAGCGGTCTTCAAGACGGACATCATCAAAGAAAGGAATCTGCATCATCTTTGTCATGGGGACATTGATGATCTGATGTTTTGGTCCGTGGTTGTTCTGTCTGTTTTTAAGCCCGGTAAGCTTCGGCAGGACGGCCACACAAGTTCAAATCTTTTTGGAGGAACGTACTGTGGCAAAGAAAGCTGCAAAGAAGGCCGCGAAGAAAGCTGCAACCGCTAAGCCAGCCGCTAAGAAGGCTGCTAAGAAGGCTGCCAAGAAGAAGAAGTAATCTTCTCGCTTCTTCGGAGAATCTTCCGGCGGCTGGTGGTTCATCTACCAGCCGTTTTTTTACGCGCGGACTTCAGACAGCATTTGACGATGCCATCACTCAGACGCTGTGGTGCATGGAACACCAGCTCGATCAACGCGGTCAAACAACCTCAAATCGTGCGAGATGACCTTATCAACAAAGCCGAATGCTCAGGATCAGAAGTGACGCCAGTGTCTCGCTGAACCACGATCCTGCACCTGACATCATCATCAATGCAGCCCGTCATCGCGTTCTCGTTGGTCAAACTATCATTGCACTGAAGCCCTCTCCATGACGAATACTGAAGACATGTCGGACTTATTCGGGGTCCTGAACATCAATAAAGCTGCCGGCTGCACGTCGCGCGATGTCGTCAACACAATTCAGAAACTCGTTCGCCCTGTCAAGTGCGGCCACGCTGGGACGCTTGATCCGATGGCCACTGGTGTCCTGCTGGTCTGTATCGGACCGGCAACAAGGCTCACGACTCTGGTACAGGAAAGTTCCAAGACGTACGTGTCGGAGTTCACACTCGGGCTAACCAGCAGCACCGATGATTCTACCGGGATGATTCTTTCCCAGGCCCATCCTTCTTTCCGTCTCACTGTCGACGAGATTCAGCGTGCACTGTCACAGATGACGGGCCCAATTCTGCAGACACCACCCGCATACTCAGCGGTTCATGTCAACGGACAGCGAGCCTACAAGCTGGCTCGGCAGGGAGAGTCATTCGATCTGACTCCTCGGATTGTCCAGATTCACTCGATCCGAGTGCTCTCTTTTGAATGGCCACGGCTGGAACTGGAAATTGATTGTGGCTCCGGGACGTACATCCGTTCGATTGCCAGAGACCTTGGCACTGTTCTTGGATGCGGCGGACTGATGAGTCGTCTCGAGCGAACTCGAATCGGATCCTTCTCGGTCAGCAAGGCCGTCAGTGTCGAGGATCTCACCCGAGATGGCATCGCATCCCTGATGTGTCCGGCAATTGATCTCGTTCGCGACTTTGAACGATATCCCTGCAGCGATGCGGATCTCTTTGAGCTTCGTCATGGACGAGTCATTCGTCCGCCAGCCAAGGATGCTGATCGATGCCGCACAGCCAGACAACGCCCCGTTGCCCTTATCCATGAACCCTCAGATTCTTTGCTGGCTCTTGCCGAATGGACGTCGGAGCACACTCTTCAGCCGCGAACGGTGTTTCGACCATCATGGCTCGACAGGACGCTGAGATCAACTCCATCACCACCGCCGGATCAGACTATTTCGGAGCCATCTTCCCACTGAAGATCGGGCCATTCGCACGGAATCCGACGATTGAAAAGTCGAACCAGCGTATGCCCTGCGCGTCCTTTCGCAGCAGCTCGACGAACGTTGACATCCCATCCGTCGCACGAGCACGCTGACCACCTTCTGCGTCACCCCACGTCAGTAGCAGAATCACCAGGGTGCGAGGATCCGCAAATGACTTGCTCTGTTCAAACATACGAGACGCAAACTCTGGTTCCGTGGCATAATCAGCCGTAAAGAACTGATCACCATCACTGATCAGAGCCTGTCCGTTCTGCTGAATGTGAATCTCCCAGATCGAAACATGCTTCTGCATTTCGTCGACCTTGAGGAAAAAACGAAAGACCTCGTCGCCCCGCCCGTTCATCATGGACGTCAGTCGACCGGCAGCCTGCTCCAGACGGGCTGCATCTTCATGAGCTCCGGCAGCTCGAAGTTTCAGAACCTCAGCCATGGCTGCACCGGGAAGATTGAGCGATTCGGTCAGCAACGACCCTACCTGATGGTGCTGTTCGATGATCGAATTGAAGCGATCATCCAGCTCCATGCGCCGCTGCCGAGTCTCATCCTGTGCCTTCTGAAGCTCCGCCTTCAGGGATGTTTGAGCGGATTCCAGCTCCTGCTGAGCCATCTGATGACGATGACGATTCTCAATGTACTGCGAGAACATGACGATCAGCAGCAAATCCAGAAGTGGTGTCAACTGCAGCGTCAGCCGGCGCGTCATCATGACCGATTGCCCCCCGGCTGAGCGGCAATCCCCAGCTCCCGTTTGGCCCGAGCGACCATCTCGCGAACCTGCGCCCGACAGTCCGTCAGACGACTGAATCGAACCTCAAGCAGACTGTTCAAAAACATCAGTACAATCGCAGCAAACAGCCCCGTGAATGTGGACCAGATCGAATCTCCGAAGCGTTCCATCACCAGATTCACCGCGGATGCGGATTTGGCCGTTGCATCGGCATGAAGCGCCGATCCGATTGCCAGTACCGTCCCAAGAACACCGGCCAGAGGATACGCTTCAATCATGGTTCTCGCGGCATGCGATGCTGTGTCAAAAGAGACCGATTCAAGGTACCGTCGCTTCTCATCCAGAATGTGCATTCGCTGCAGACACGCCGCGCGATCATCAATTCGACTGACGTCCGAAAGCACTTCATTGACATCCTGAACGAATGCATCGATCTGCGTCGTCAGTGAGCTGGATCGATCCAGCACGCTCCGAAATCGCAGGCCTCGAGTGTAATCTTCGAGCAGCGAGGCGATCGCCCGCAGATCTCGCCGGTACCACAGCCTGAGAAAAAAGAAGAAGAGCAGATGCAGGACGGCAAGCATCGCGATGATGGGAGTCGACAGGCTGGACAAGAATTGCAGCCAGTCACCGACACTGCCCGTTGCTGGAATCCGAAACTGCATATCTAACAACCGTTAAAAAAACGTCCATGCAAAGCTGAAACAACCGTGTTCCCTGCCTGATAAACAGGTCGCCAGCGACCTGATTCCGAGCTACCCGCAGTTTCGGGTTCAGGATCTGCCCACGTGATCCGCTGCGGTCAACCACGTTCAGCATCAGACATCTCTGTCGGCAGGTTAACTGCCAGATCATCTCCCCGTCCAGAGCCAGCGGCATGCCTATGGCAGGCGAATTGACAGATCTCAATCTTACCCATTGTCTCAAAGAGACCATGAGATCTGGAAATGCAACCCTCGGAACCATGAGACTCCGTCAGATCGAGGCGAGTTTCTTTCAACTCCATACGTCATGAGGAAAATTCATCCTGCAGCCGAATTGAACGCTGTTCGACAATATCTGCGTGTTGTTCGCACGAATAAATCGATCATCCGATCCACCAAAGAGGATGATGACCCAAATCCGCAGACAAAAATGTCGTCTGCTGCCAACGCAGACGTCCATCTGTACCGAATGCGCATTGCGTCGCAGAACTGCGACGAACAACGATGTCCCGACCTGTGCTGGCGCGACGAATTCCGGTCAATTTCGGATACCCCGCCGTCGATTCTCTCCGTGAAGGAGGTCTTTATGCTGGTTCTTTCACGTCAGAGCGACGAGACGATCATTATCGGTGACAACATTCGAGTCACCATTGTGGAGGTTCGAGGAGACAAGGTGCGAATCGGCATCGATGCTCCTCGTGATGTGGCTGTGCACCGACAGGAAATCTACGACGCGATTCGTCGCGAAGCAGCAACGGATCATAAGTAATACGATTCCGATCAGGAGTCTCAGCAAGCGGGCTTCGGAGATACAGATCTCCGAAGCC
>JBKDRW010000690.1:0-4666 GCA_046341255.1 Planctomycetota bacterium | reverse complement strand
GTCATCCGTCGCACCATACGTGAAACCTCCTTTGACGCCACCGCCCGCCATCCACATTGTGAATCCAGCAGGATGATGATTGCGACCATCCGCGTTCTCCATTGTCGGCGTTCGACCAAACTCTGACCCCCAGACAACCAGTGTTTCATCCAGCATTCCGCGATGCTCGAGATCAGTCAGCAGACCACTGATCGGAAGATCGACGCGAGCACATTCCTTTGGGAGCAATTCGTTGTTCTTCGTGTGATGGTCCCAGGTATAATCAGTAGAAACCTGGATGTAGCGAACACCCTCTTCGGCGAACTTACGAGCCAGCAGACACTGCCGACCGAAGTTGTCGGTGACTTCCGAACCAATACCATAAAGATCCAGAGTCTTCCTGGTCTCGCCCTCGAGCCCCAGAATCTGAGGCACTTCCGATTGCATCCGAAATGCAAGCTCGTAACTGGCGATCAGACCCTCGATTCCCTGATCTGCGCCGGCCGATTGAAGATGGTGACGATTGAGCATCTGTATCAGGTCAAGCTGATTGTGCTGAGTCACTTTATCCAGTCGGGAATTTGAAATATTTGCGATCTTTGCTTTCGTCACCGGAATCTCTGCTGCACCAATCGCAGTTCCCTGATGCATCGCTGGCAAAAACGCGCTGCCGTAGTTCTGAACTCCGCCGTGACCACGTGGAGGCGAGATTGTCATGAAGGCCGGCAGGTTCTGACTGTCGGCACCAAGCCCATAGCTCACCCACGCACCAACGCTGGGACGAACCAGATTCGACTTGCCGGTGTGCAGTGTCAGCAATGCCTCACCGTGAGCCGATCCATCCGTGTGCAGCGATCGCAGCATACAGAGCTTGTCCGCATGACGACTGAGATGAGGGAACAGTTCGCTGATCCAGACTCCCCCTTCACCATATTGCCGAAATCTGAAAGGTGACCCCATGATAGTACCGCCCGGCGGCGTGCGACCTCCAATCGCATCAGAAGTTGCCGACTTTCCATCAAAGTCATTCAGCAGCGGCTTGTAGTCAAACGTGTCGACGTGACTGGGTCCGCCCCACATGAACAGAAAAATGACTCGCTTTGCTTTTGGTGTTGCATGAGGCAACTGGCTGAACGCATCATTCGGTCCAATGCCCAGAGACGTTTGACTGGCCAGTGCGGCAAACCCGATCTGTCCGAAGCCGCAAGCTGCTGACCGCAACAGGTCTCGACGTGTCCACGCGTTTTCGAATCGAAAGCACCGCATGATGCCATCACTCCAGGTACTGAAAATGACTCGAGGCGAACACCGCATGACAAGCGAGGGACAATGCTTTCAGGTATGACTCGGCATCACCGCCTGTCTGCAGTCGATCCTCCGCCGAACGAAACCATCCGCCAACAAGACGCCGCTCTTCGGCTGACGCACCGCGGCTCAGTGTGATCTGAAACATGCGTTCGATCCGCTCTTCCAGCGGACTGTCCGGAAGTTCTGTGATGACTCGTCCGGCCGTCGTGTCTGCAGCAGCCATCACCATCGTGTCGTTCAGCATGAACAGACCCTGAGTCGGCACGGTCGTCTTCGGCCGAGCCCCGGTCGTCTGATGAACATTTGCAAAATCAAACGCTTCGAACAACTCTGGAAGATCATTACGAATCACCGGTAGATAGACGCTGCGACAGTTGTAATCTGTCCGCCTTCGCACGGGATTACTACCCACCGCGGTGGCCTGATCGCCCAGATAATCGACAGTCGAATCCATGGGCCTCAGATCCAGCGTCCCGGCAGCCGTGAGCATTGCATCTCGCAACGATTCCGGATCCAGTCGACGCCGATGAGCGCGCCAGAGCAGAATATTGTCCGGGTCGATATCATGGTTGCGTGAATCAAAACTGGCAGCCAGCCCGAAGGTGCGACTGAGGGCGATCTGGCGAATCAGAGATTTCACAGACCACTTGTGTCGGATCAACTCTCCGGCGAGGTAGTCGAGCAATTCAGGATGGCTCGGCACTTCTCCCGTTCGACCGAAGTTGTCCACAGTACGAACGAGACCACGGCCAATCATGTGATGCCAGATTCGATTTGCGAGAACGCGAGCCGTCAAGGCACCTGTTCGAGTCGATGGATTGGTCAGCCACTGACTGAGCTGAATTCGGCCACTTTGATTTTCGGGTAACGAAGTCGGCAGGCCATCACTGAGCACTCGCAGAAATCCCCGTGACACCTGATCGCCCCTTGCGTCGAATTTCCCGGCCAGCCGGATGTGCTCATCCGCCGGAGCATCCGAGTCGCAGGGAATCATGGCACGTGGCGGGATCTTCGGAGGGTTTGCCAGCGCATCCTCAAACGTCTTCAGATAAGCTTCCTGAGAAGCCGTCCGCATGTCTCGAGGCTGATTGGCATCTTTTGCGACATCAGCAAATCCATCGGCGTCAGAAGCAAGCTTTGCGGCAATCGCTTCGTCTGTGCCTGACTTGAGAAGTTCCAGTGTGGCCTTCGCCTTTTCGAAATGCAGCTTCAGACTACTCAGCTCGCGATAATACTTTTCGTAATCGTCATCCAGCTGTGGCCCATTTTCCCCAAGTCCAACGAGTCGCTCCATGACTCGCTGCTCGTTCAGCATGAAGCGCTGCTCCATCACCGTCGTGGACGTGAAGATCCCGGCCAGTGCATAGTAGTCAGCCGTGGGAATCGGATCGAACTTGTGATCATGGCAACGTGCACATCCGATCGTCTGACCAAGCACCGTTCGGCCGATCGTTTCAAGCTGTTCATCGGCGATGTCCATCTTCTGTCGATTCGGATCGACTCCCAGCAACACCTTCGGTCCAACTTCCAGAAACCCAGACGCAATTCGCTGACGGTCACGCTGCTCAATAGATTCGTATGGAAGCAGATCACCCGCAATCTGCTCGAGCAGGAATCGATCAAACGGCAGATCCGCATTGACGGCATCGATTACCCAATTTCGATATCTCCAAGCCTCGCGAAACAAAAAGTTCTCATCGAGCCCGTTTGAATCCGCGTAACGGGCAAGGTCAAGCCAATGCCGTCCCCAGCGCTGACCAAACTGAGGCGATGCGAGGAGCTCTTCGACCAGCTCTGTGACCGCCTGATATCGCGGAAGACTTTCGAACTTCCGCAGCTGCGCAGATGTTGGCGGCAGTCCGACCAGCTGAAACGTCAGACGACGAACCAATGCAACATCATCAGCATCCGGAACCGGTATCAACTTCTCAGCCTCGAGTCGTCCAAGAACGAATCGATCGATATCGTTTCTCGCCCACGTGGTATTGGAAGACTGCGGAATATTCCCCTCGGCAAGAGGCTGAAATGCCCAGTGAGCTTTGCCTTCCTCCGGATCAGATGGATTCACAACGGTCGGCTTGCTCGACACCGATGGAAACGGCGCACCCATGCGAATCCATGTTTCAAGCAGACCGATGGTTTCGTCATTCAGACGCTCCGTCGGTGGCATCAAAAGATTCGGATCATTATGCCTAACAGCTCGAAGCAGTAAACTTTGGTCGATATCACCCGGGATAATTGCGGGGCCCTGATCACCGCCCTTCAACAAAGACTCGCGTGAGTCAACAACCAGACCGCCTTCGCGTTTGCCAGACTTTTCTGAGTGACACGACTGGCATCGCTGGGCAAACACCGGCCGGATATTCTTTTCAAAGAAGGCTTCCCCAAGCGTCCTTCGGTCACTCTCATCACTCTCCGCTGCAGCGGTTAACGCCACGGAGGCGAGAACCAGAGTGACGCACCGGACAATCATCAACACGAGCCTGAATCCTCTTCCGCTGAAGCGATGCGACAACGCATGGCAGGAACATCGCAATGACAGATGCGGCTCATTCATCGGCGACATATCGATGAAACAGGTGGGATGAAACGAAGGGATTTGACACAGTGTGGCGACACATCGTTGACACCGTCAAGCCCCTGTCTTCACATCGGCAGTTTCGCGGCTGGAAATCTCGATAACGGTGCTTATTTCTGCATTTGCCGACTCCACCGACCCAAGAGCAGCGACCCGTTCAGGCGATCAACCCGAAGAAGTGTATCAGCGACATTCCTTCCGTAGAGGTCACGGCAAAACAATATCAGCAGCAGAGGTCATGGCTCTGCGAAGTTGTTCGACAACCTGACGAGGGTTCAATGAACTCAGCACCGCAGACGTCACGGCAATACGGCAACACCCTCGAGCCTGCACATCGCTGACGTTCTCCGGTGAGATCCCGCCGATGGCAAACCACGGGCAAGTCGCTGTCGCCTCCGCCTCAGCAACGAATTCAAGGCCTGGAAACTGATCGAACGACTTGGTACTCGACGGAAATACGGGACCAACTCCAATGTAGTCAACGCCGTCATCCATGGCATTCTGAATCTGGCCCCTATCGTGAGTAGAAACGCCGACCAACTGCCACGGCTGAAGCAGTTGCCGACACTGCGCGACCGACAATTCTTCCTGTCCGATGTGAACTCCATCCGCATCGGATGCAACCGCCAGATCCGCGCGGTCGTTTATGACAAACAAAGCTCCTGCCTCATGGCAAGCTGCCCGAATCCATCGAGCCCGATCAAGAATCTCGCGGTCGTTGAACTGTTTCTCACGCAGTTGAATCACATCCGCCCCGCCACCGAGACATTCATCAACAACCTGCCTCCATGGCAATCTGCA
>JBKDRW010000689.1:0-2469 GCA_046341255.1 Planctomycetota bacterium | reverse complement strand
AACAGCTCGCGCAATGGCCACACGTTGTTGTTCTCCTCCAGACATCTGAGCCGGAAAATGGTCAATCCTCGCACCAAGTCCGACAAGTTTCAGAGCCTCTGCGGGATCCATGGGATGGCTGGCGATTTCTGTGACCAGCGCGACATTTTCCCGGGCCGTCAGACTGGGAATCAGATTGTAGAATTGAAAAACGAAGCCCACGTGATCACGTCGAAACTGAGTCAACTCCCAGTCGTTGGACTGCGTCAGGTTGTGATCCAGAAAATGGACGTCTCCTGTGGTGGGGACATCGAGGCCGCCGAGAATATTCAACAGGGTGGATTTTCCACTTCCGGACGGCCCCAGCAGGACCACAAATTCGCCTTTGTAGAGCTCCATGGTCACGCCCCGCAGCGCGTAGACATCGACTTCACCCATACGATAGACCTTGGTGATATCACGGGTGGAAAACACCGGAGCGTCCGCTGCGGACGAGTTGTGCATAGTCAGCCCTGAGTTTGGTGCAATGAATGGTCTTCGACGTCTACTATGGCAGCGTTCGTACCAAATTTCACTCGTCGACATCGACAGATTTTCCCGCGCTGTCCGGAATGGGGGCATCATCGGCAGGTGCTGTCTGTTCTCGGCCCGATTCACATCCATTTCTCGCTCGTGATCCAGCGGAATCCGGTTCTGCAGGTTCGGAAGCAGGTCAGGCGCGGAGATGCTGCCGACTGCGGACAGCAATCCGGACGCGCGCCGCTTTGACGCATGCTGAGACAATGCCGCACGCGCAGGACCGGCAGGCCGGCAATTTCGTGAATGATTGACCCAGAAGAAATGCCGTAACGGAAATCGGGCGAAGAGTGTGTTGCAGACGATCGTCACTTCCGCAGCCGAGAGATCGTGCTCACCTTGTCTTCGGTCAGGATGGTCTACGGCAGCCAGGACGCCCCGCCATGTTGCGAGTGAGGTGCTGAAATCGTCGGACAAACGAGCGAGCTTTCGCGTCGATGTCGATTCCGATTGTGCTTCAATCCCGCGTTCTTTTTCGTGCTTGCGGAACGAATGATGCATCCGACATCTGCTGATCAGAAGAGAGGAACAAACAGGAGATGGTCTTGATGCCCCGTGGTACTCGGCAGAAAAAATGCTGCTCACTGTTTCTGATCACCCGTCTTCAGGAGACTGATCATGTCCGAAAATTCGAAACTCTGCCGTCCGTGGCTTGTGGCGGTCTGGCCCGGGATGGGACACGTTGCCATCAGCGCGGGTTACTATCTGATTGCCAAGCTGGAGATGAGTCTGCTGACGGAGTTTTCTGCAGCCGAGCTGTTTGATATCGAACATGTGGAAGTGAGCGGAGGACTGCTTCGCACGGGGCATCAGCCGCGGAGTCGGCTGTTTGTCTGGAAGGATCCGCGTCAGCAGCATGATCTGATCGTCTTTATCGGGGAAGCTCAGCCTCCGTCAGGCCGCTACTCATTCTGTCGCCGACTGATGGAGTACGCTCGTGATCTGGGAGTGGAGCGCGTTTACACATTTGCGGCGATGGCAACGCAGATGCATCCGGAGCATGAGTCGAGGGTCTTTGGTGCAACAACCGATCTGGACATCCTCGGCGAACTGAAGCGCCTTGAGCTCGATCTCCTCGAAGATGGCCGCATCAGCGGACTGAATGGGGTGTTGCCGGCCGCTGCTGCGGAACTCGGGATCCGGGGAACCTGTCTGCTGGGTGAGATGCCTCATATCTTCGCGCAGTTTCCGTTTCCGGCCGCGTCACTGGCGGTGCTGAAGGTCTTCACGATGATCGCTGATATGGATCTTGATACGGCCGAACTGGCGGAACAGGCTCGAGCCATGAAACAGAAGCTTGGTGAGATTCTGACGCAAGTTGAGCAGGAACTGGAAGAACAGTCCTCAACCGGCAATGAAGAGAAACCTGCCTGGGAACCACCGGGAGAAGCGGGACTCAGCCGCGCCGATCAGCAGCACATTGAGCAGTTGTTTGAGCAGGCGATGAAAGACCGCACCACAGCCTACCTGCTGCAGCGCGAACTGGATCGTCTGGGGGTGTTCCGCCTCTATGAAGATCGTTTTCTGGACCTGTTCAAAAATCCCGAATGACCGAGGCCCTGGCCTGTGAGACTTCAAGGGGCGTTGAGTCAGAAGACGTGTCCTCGTGAATGACGTTGGCGAGGCCATTCACGAGCGTTTCGCTGGTTCTTGAGTCGTGAATTGACCATCATCAAATCGGCGGCATACCAGATCTGTTGGCCCAGTCGTTGAGGATGTATCGTCCGGGTGAATCAGGAGTCGACACGCCCGCTCAACACTCCGGCGTCAGGCTGTTTCGTTCATGGTTTCTTGAGAGATGCAGGAGTTCAACCGACACCACCATTCAAGCAGGCAGGCGTGGTCTTGCTGTTAAATGGCGGATTCCACCATGACAGGAAGACCGAGGCTCCGGTAAATTCGTCTCTATGCGGA
>JBKDRW010000688.1:0-7293 GCA_046341255.1 Planctomycetota bacterium | reverse complement strand
GGCCTATGGTGTCTCCGTCACGTCAATGGCATTGTTGAGTCGAATGTATCTTGGCTGGGGACGTGATGACGGTGACATGCGGGCCGGAGTCGGCTTGATCGACTATCGTGGTCCATACGACAACCTTTATCACAACTACTTCGCAACCCAGGTGATGAAGAACTGGGGTGGTGCGGAGTGGGAACGCTGGAACGGACGTCTCCGCGATGACCTGATTGCGTGGCAGGAAAAAGAATTGCTGGTCGATGGCAGAAATAACAACCCGGCTCGGGGAAGCAGGACGCCTCGCGAACGAGACGATTACAGCAGAGCCGGTGGACGATTGCTGGCCACTTCCCTCGCCACGCTGACTCTGGAAGTCTACTATCGCTACAAGCCTCTGCTTCCGGAATCCGGAATCTCAAACAGGACATCTGCTGACACGCAGTGAAGTCTGGTTTCGTGTTCTGATTCGATGCCCGTCGCGCTGAGTGAATGAGTTCCACCCCATGAATTTTCCCCTTCCTTCGCGTTTCCATGTGTGAATCAGTATGCTTGAGTTTCAGACACGCCGAAACCCGCTGTATCCAGACATATCACGTAAGGATTGGCTCATGATGAAGAACGTTTTGATATCGCTGTCAGCAGCGTTGCTGCTGAGCGGAATTGCGTATCCCCAGGACAAATCGCCCCTCGACATGATCCCGGAGACGTCCGTCGGAGTCGTACGATTTGATGCACCGGAGACCATCAAGTCCGATCTGTCGGCGTTCATCAATCAGGTCCAGCCGGGCTTTGGCGGATTTGTCGAAGCAAACTTTGCGACAGTCCTTCAGCAGCTTTCGCAGAACCCGACTCTCGATGGACTCGATCTGGAACGAGACTGGTACGTGGCGTTCGTACTGAATGATGACAACGAGCCTCAGCCTGTTCTTATCCTTCCAACCACTGCGATGGATGATGCGAGGGAGTCTGTCGAATCGGTCTTTGAGACTGCAGAAAACGATGACTGGCTGATCTGCGCTCAGGATGCAGCATTCCTCCAGGACTTCGCCAGCAAAGAGGTTTCTGGGATTTCCGCGATCATGGACGACTCGTCTGTTGCTCGTATCTCTTCCGGACACATCGGTCTGTTCATCAACGGCGAGCAACTCAGGGAAGACTTCGCTGAAGAACTCGCTTCAGCGGACGAAGAACTGGAGAATGTCATCGAGCAGATTGTTGCACAGGCTCAGCAACTGAATGACGGCGCAAATCTCGAAGCCGTGAGCATGATTTACCGAAAAATGGGCCAGGCGGTTCTCCAGGCTGTTCGTGACTGCGAAGCGATTGCCCTGTCAGTAGAATTCACAGACAACGCCTTCGTCGCCGACTTTCGAATGACCGCTGATGAAACCACCGAAACATCAAAATTCTTCGCTAGCCATCCAGCCAGCGATCTCAGGCTGATGACTTCTCTTCCCGAAGGGCAACTGGGTTACTTCGGATTCCACGGTGATCCTTCCGTGATACTGACCGCGTCCCGTGAACTTCTCGAGAATCTGATTGAGAATGACGATGCGAAATCAAGAATGATCGAAGCCATGGATTCCATGAAGGATGCCGATTTCGGCGAGATGACCGGGGCCATCAATGTGCTGCCGGAAGAAGACGTCGCCCTGCGTTATCTTGTGATCAGTGAGGTCAGTCCGGAATCGGCCGTTCGAGCGGCGATGGAATCGCTGGGCACAGGTCTTGAGTACGAGACTGCGGGCATCAAGGTCAGTCAGACTTTTGAAAAAGGGGCCGAGGAACTCGATGGGACACCCGTCGACATCTTCAAGACACAGCAAACCTATCCCGAGGAGCTTGATCCGACCGGAATGCAGGAAGCGATTCAGAAAAAGATGTACGGTCCGGACGGCATCGTGCAGCGAATTCTGATGAAGAACGGCCGGATGTATCAGACACTCGGTGGCGACCTTGAAACGTTGAAGAGTCTGGTCTCTGCTTCCTCTTCATGGCAGAACAGTGTGCTGCTGACGGCCAGAGCCGAACTGCACGAGCAGGCGAACACCGTTATTCTGGTCGATATGCCAAATACGACAATCCAGTTGCTTCGTACCGTCGCCAGCACGAATGCGCTCCCTGTCCCGTTGCCAGCCGAGCGATTTGAGAGTCTGAAACTTCCTCCCAGCTATTCAGGTTTCTCCATGATTCTCGGCAGGAACTCGCTCGAAACTCGCGGAACGATTCCAATTGACACGATTCAGGGATTCATCAAATTCGGTCAGGTGATGCAGGGGATGCAGAACCAGTAAAGATCCAACTCGATCAGACGTGTCAACTCCGACGCTGCTTTGTCAGCGTCGGAGTTTCTGATCATTGCTCAAACCCTGAACACCTCCGGCAGCCGTCCGACCTGAGTCTGCAGAACATGGTTCCTGCAGCAACTCGGAGATCGATCGGCATCTGCGACTGCGGTCCCACCTGAATCTGGGCGAAGAACTGATCGGCACCACTGGCGGGGGCCAACTGACCCGCATGTTCATCGGTCCCGAAAAATCTTTGGACTGCGAGGCCTTCGAGTCTGGTTCGAGACCGTGTTAATTCTGAGTGACTAAGCTGAAAAGCATCAGAAAATGTCTGCAAACGCGTCCGCGTGAACGCCGCGTGAGCTGCATGGTTGACGAAGTCGACCCGAGGGTCATTCGAGGTGCTGAATGCGATTCATCCGACAAACGGGAGCAACCGCATTTTTTCATCGGATGGAAGTCTGAATGAATCCTGTCTTGAACGGTCATTCCCATGCCTCGAGTATTTCTCGCCATTCCACTCGACCATGTCACTCGATCTGCAATGACTTCCGTGACGATTCCGTGCAAAGACGGCCTTCGACCAATTCACACGGACAATCTGCACATGACGCTGCATTTCCTCGGTGAAGTCCCGGAGCCCGCACTTCGGATCCTGCGACAGACACTTCGACACCTCCGCGCTGTGAGGTTTACCTTGCGTTTTTCAGGAGCCGGACGATTTGGTGGCGATGGCCGACAAGAGATTCTCTGGGTTGGTGTCGATCAACATCCGAAACTGACTGAACTGCAAGCCCGAATCGGCGACTGCCTTCACTCGCTGGACATGGCGGTCGAAGCTCGACCGTATTCACCACATCTGACAATCGCTCGCACACGAAAATCTTCTCCCGAGACTGCACAGACATTCATTCAAGCGAATGCAGACTTTCACCAGAGCATGCCGGTGGTTGAGTTTTGTTTGTTCGCATCCATCCCGAGCGAAGACGGGCATCGTTATCAGATCATCGAATCATTCCCGCTTTCAGCCGGCTGATGGGCTGTCGAGGTGATCATAGATCACCTTAAGACGACTCAGCAGACGCCATTCAGCCCATCTCGTACGTGACGACGCCATGCCGTTGAGCCCGACTGATTCGGTCGGTGGCATACAGTCCAGCGAGCACAAACTCGACGCAGGATGCTCGTACCGCAGCACTTTCGCTGGCATTGATCTCGAACGCTTTGTCCCATACCGGAGGCACACGCTTCAGCAGCGACTCATAGTGAGCACTCGGAAGCATGTCGCCCACTTCAATCTTCACACCTCTGGAGAAGATCTGAGAGATCTCTTCCAGTCCATGCTGCTCGACGTACTCATCAAATACCCTCTTAATAGCTTCCGCAATGACAGCATCCAGCACCTGCCGCTCGTTCATCTGATGACTGCTCATCAGATCGACCTCGAGCTTACCGAGGGATGATGAGTACAAATGGCCAAGATCACTGATCCGAGGCACGGCTGGCTTCTCACCCAGCACCGCCCCTCGCCGTCTCGCGCTGGCAATCATGGTCTGATAATTGGCGATACTGAAGCGTGCACTGACACCGGAACTCTGGTCAATGTAGCGACTCTTTCGCGCAGCGCGACTGGCTTCTTCAACGATCTGCTTCATAAAGAACGGCACAACGACCGGGAAGTCTCCGTCGAGCGGCACGTCGCATTCCTGCTCCATAATCTGAATCCCCATTTCGCGCTCAGCAGGGTAATGTGTGTGTATCAGACTGCCGATGCGATCCTTCAGCTGCGGAATCACTTTGCCGCTGCGGTTATAGGTAGACGGATTCGCGGAGAACAGGATCATCACGTCGAGATCAAACTGGACGGGATATCCGCGAATCTGCACATCGCGCTCTTCCAGAATGTTGAACAGTCCGACCTGAACAAGTTCGTCAAGTTCCGGAAGTTCATTCATCGCAAAGAGTCCACGATGCATTCGAGGAATCAGACCAAAGTGCAATGCGTCTTCAGCCGACATGCTGGTGCCACCTGCGAGTTTTGCAGGATCAATTTCCCCGATGATGTCGGCAAACTTCGTTCCGGGTGCCAACCGCTCGGCGTAGCGATCTGCTCGCTTCCACCAGCGGATCGGGATCTGCTCCGGGGGATGCGTCCTGAGACACTCGCGGCCCTGAGCCGTGATCGGTCGATACGGATCCTCATGCACCGGACATCCGGGCAGGTCGAGATACGGGACGGCTTCGTCGAGGAATCGGGGAAGCGACCTCATGATGCGACTCTTCCCCTGCCCTTTCTCGCCAAGAAATAACATGTCATGACCGGCCAGTAGGGCGAGGCTGATCTCGGGAATGACGGTATTCTCGTAACCCACGATGCCGGGAAACAATTCTTTCCCCGTTGCCAGCATCCTTTGAAAGTTCTGGCGGATTTCTTCCTTGACCGACTTCGATGTCCAGCCGCTGGCTCTGAGTTCGGCAAGATTTGATGGCTGCTGCGTTAGGCTCATACCGGAATTTCGCTGGAGGTTTCAGATCTGACAAAATCGTGACACATAGTGCACTCGTGTCTGGTGAGCAGACACCGAGAGCCTTTTCGACGCCTGAACCGGGGGCTGTGATGGATTCAGGACTTTGTCCTCGGAACGGCGCCTGCGTCGGATTATTGGCTGCTCACGCGGAATGAACAGGGAAGAAATCGTGGGCCTGCAATTTTGGCTCGATGCAGGAACAGCATCCAACGTTCTGCCCCATGAACTGCTCAGCTTTGGCTGGGCGACGTCAGGATCGATTCCATTCACCCCCCCCGGTTCCCGCGCCCGGCGACTCTTTTCGGGTTCCTTCGCCGCTGATATCAGGTTCCAGCGTAGCCCGGCTCACTGTTCATGGTTATTCTGGTGACAAAGATATTGCCCCTCCTGATGCCCTCCCACCCCCATGCGGCTCGATTCCACGCACTTCCACGGAGGTCCGAGATGCCGATTCAAATGATCTCACGAATCGTAATCTGTGTGACGTTTGGGTTTGCCTTGTGCATACCGACGCTGGCGGATGATCCTTTATTACAGACGAAGCCGGTGCTGCACTGGAGTTTTTCCCGCGAAGACTTCTCATCGGACACTGAACGCGGTGCGACGTCACTCAGCGCGACGAAGATCTTCGGACAGCCGGTGCGAACGACCGACGGGCCGGCTGCGCCCGAGTTTCCACACTTCCCCTCAACAAACGAGGCAGCCACCCTCGATGGGCGTTCGTGGATCGCATTTGATGACCCCGGTGATGCGAGCCCTGTTGACTTTTCATCGAACGACAACATCGCCATCGAAGCATGGGTACGAATCACATCCATCGAAGACGCACAACAGGTCTACATTATCGGGAAGGGACGAACGGGCAATCCAGACACGACAAAAGAAAACCAAAGCTGGGCGCTTCGACTTCGGGGCATTTCGGGGACAGCAAGGCCCAGCTTTCTGTTTCGATCGGCGGACCGTGTTGAAGCAGCATCGAAACCCGACGAACAACCGAGGATGATTCCTGGCGAGCTGCATCGATGGAATGCCGATCTCGGGATTGAGCCGGATGATCAATGGCACCACATTGCCGTTGCATTTCGTTTTGGTGGTAAGGCGGCACCGGTTGCATGGGTAGATGGACAACCCTCGGAAGGTTCGTGGGATCTTGGAGGAAAAACGTTTTCAAATCCTCCGATCGCAGACAATGACCAGATCTGGATTGGTTCGTCCATGGGCGGAAATCCCGGGGCATCATTTCGAGGTTCGATGGATGAAATCTCGGTCTTTCGCCGCGAGCTCGCAGACTCTGAGATTCAGAGTCGTTTCAGAACAACTCGCAGGAGCCATTCTCTTCCGGAAGTTGGCGATGTCGACATTCCGGTCGGCGCAGTCCTGCTGGAAGTTCGCGAAAATGTTCGTCTGAGCGACCCATGGAATCGAGACCGCACGCGTGTCACAACAAGGTGGACTCAACCAGCCGCCGCAGTGACAGGACTGCCCCGAAAATATATGGACGGTGGCTTGATCGCAGACCGCACCAACCCATCCGTTCTTCGAATGCGGGTTCAGTTGAATCTGCCCGAAGTCAGTACGCAGTTTCTGATTCGATCCCGTTCTTCATCGAGACTGCTGATCGACGGTCAGGAAGTCGCCTCACTGAAGCAGGCGGCCTACGCCTCTGACGGCCATCAGGAAGTGCCGCCCACGCCGCAGCCCCTGTATCCGGACATGCATCCTGTTCCCGCCGGGGACCAGGAGTCGGTTGTGCCGGTGAAGCTTACCGCGGGATCACACCTCATCGAGTTCGAAACTCTGGTGGGCGGGAGAAGCATGCGGGTGGAGGCCAGTGAGACGCTGGTCGCGATGGGATCGCCGGAACGCGGCTTCGAAGTGATTTCTCCGACGGACGCGTCATACAGCCTGAATGAATTCGCGTGGAAACAGTTTCGCGAACAGCATCTCGCATTCCTCACTCGGCTGAACAGGCAGGAACGCGCGGCTAAGAGTGCGGTGGTTGCAGACTACTGGAACGGGAGACATGAGATCGCTCGCCAATTGACGGGATTATCAGCAGGCTCCGAGAACGCGCTGACCAGCCAGACTATTGATCGCCTGATCGAAGAGGAACTGGCTCGCCAGCAGATGCCACCGGCGGCGATTGTGGACGACATGACGTTCCTGAGACGCCTGAGCCTGAACACAGTCGGGATCATTCCTTCACGATCGGAAATCGATTGGTTCCTTGAGCAACCGGAATCTTTACGCCGGGCCGCTGCTGTCGAACGATACCTGAGTGACGCTCGATGGGCCGATCACTGGGTTTCATACTGGCAGGATGTGCTCGCAGAGAATCCCGGCATCCTGAAGCCTGAGCTGAACAACAGCGGACCGTTTCGCTGGTGGATCCACGAATCGTTCCTTGACAATAAGCCGATGGATCAGTTCGCAACCGAACTGATTATGATGAAAGGCAGTAAACTCGGCGGCGGTCCGGCGGGATTCAGCAT
>JBKDRW010000687.1:0-5852 GCA_046341255.1 Planctomycetota bacterium | reverse complement strand
GAAGACACTGGCATCCATCGCATCCATCGCGCATGAATCAGCCCCTGCTCGCGCTGCAGGCGGTCTGAACTGGGTTCACCAGGTTCCGTTTCTGAAGATGTCCGTCTGGTTTGCCGTCGCGTTTCTCGGAACGTCCTGCGGTCTCTTCCTTTCACGTGCTGACCGGGTGTCGGCTCCGAATGCGAAGGATATTGAACTGCTGCAGCATCTGAGCCTGCTCGAAAACTACGAAAAGTACTTTCCGGTTCCATCGCTCGAGTTTCTGCGCCGGGTCTCAGAGCTGAAAACTCCCACGGACGTTTCAGGGGAACCCAAACCATGATCGCCCGTATGCCTTCCGGATTCGCTGTCTTCGCTGCGGCAGCGGGATGCCTCGTGGCCCTCGCGGTCTGGGGACGCACCAGTGAAGAAAAGCAGAATCTGCAGCGTCATTCCGCGCAGTTCACAGCCATGTCCCCCGACAGGCAGTCTGCGATTCGACGAAGCTTTGATGACCTTGGAAATCAGTCTCCGGATCAACGACGGGAATTCGAAAAGATCCATGCCGAATGCGAGAACAACCCGGAACTGAAGCGCACGCTTGAAGATTTCTATCACTGGTGGACCGCATTGCCACAATCGGACAGAAACCAGTTTCGTGAACTGTCCGTGGAACAGAAACTCGCCTTCGTCGAGGCACACGCCTCCGATGGTTCCCAGCTCAGAGCGGACATTGTCGTCGAGTTCCCGGGAACGCGGACACGTCAGTTCGATACGCTGAATATGTCATTTGATGAGTACTGGACCATCATATCTGAAACGCTGGAACCCTTTGAAAAACCCACGACTCTCCTGACGGACCTCGAGCAACTGCCGCGAGCCGATCAGAAGTCTCTTCGGTTGACCATGTGGTTCTTTGTCGAACATCTTCGGGAAGCCAAAAATCTCGAGCCGCTGCGGGTGATCGCAGATCGCTGCCCCGAAGTGCTTGAAAAGAGGCTGCAGGATCGCGCGTGGGCAGAAAAATTCGAGGTTCGCCGCAAGGAACTCGCAGCACGTCCGTTTGGTGAAACATGGCTCCGCATGATGAGCCTGATGGTGATTGATGGTGCCACACTGGCCCTTGGCAATTCACTTCAGAAAGAGTTCCCTGTCACCGAAGATCAGATTCTGAATGCTTTCGCATCCATGCAGGACAAGGACGCTCAGTTTGAACTGATGAAGATGCGGGCGGATGAAGCACGCTCCCGCCTGGAGCTACTGGCACAGTCGGGCGGATCAGAATCACCGATGCAGCGACTGCTGTCTCAGTATCAGCAGTTTGCCTCGCAGCGAAGAAAACTCATGAAGTTGCCAATGAACCCGGGCGATTCCCTGAACGGTTCCAATCGTGGACCAGCGACTGGGCCAGCACCTCAGGGGGTTCGGGGCAGAGACGGCTTCGAACGCCGTGAACCAAGGAAGCCAGCAATCGGCAACGGTCAGGATACTCCGCAGGCGCGTTCGCCCGAACGTCCCCTCGAATCGAATTTCTGAAGCTCTCGGATGCGGCGGACGACTGACCCCTGAGTCACTCGACCAGCACGGCAGACAAGACCCGACGGGCAATCCGACGCCCGATGCCGGACGTTCTCACAACAACGACCGCTCCGATCGAACTCCGACAGACGCACGATCGAAACGCGGCTGATGGTCCGTCAGGATTCGGCTCGCGGGCTGTCTGTTGTCTGAGGTCTCGAAGTGGTCTCAGAATCGCTGGTTGACACGTTCCGACCTGCAGTCCGAGGGGCACAATTCAGCGATCCGCCCGTGTCAATCGCAGCGGAGCCATGGTTCCGATCGGCAGGGCCGGGAAAGAGACTGACCCGACCTGTTCTCCGCCACGCATCGGCATCTCAGAGCCTGTCAACGGCCCTCCGCCGGCAATGGTCGACAATACGGACCGACGCACCCAGAGTTCCGCGATGGAATCCTCGTAGACCAATGCGAAATCCGAACGCTGGCGCATCACACGGACGGATGGCTGCTGATCACGGGAGATCAGCACAAGATCGGGACGTCCGAGATCCAGGGCCGCCTCAGGCTGATAAGCCGGTGACAAAGGACTTCGATAACGCTGCTTCGGATTCGGAACGCCAAACCAGAAGTCGAAACAACGATCCGTCACATCACGCGGATAACACGTTTCGAAGCGTCCGTCGACGGCGACACGCGAATCCGACAGATGCGATCCAGGAGCTCCGAAACATCCGATGGCATACTGAGCCCAGTTGAATGTCACCAGCATCCTGCCCTGCAGTCGGTGTTCGCTGAGATACTCCATGGCCGCGACGGGAAACTCCGATCGGTCAACGACAATGTCGGATGCATCATCACCAATTCGAAACAGACACAGCCCGACCATCACGGCGGATCCTGCCATCATTCCGCGAGGATTCAGACGCGGTCGGTCTGAACGCTGTATGGACTGAAGACGTGCAGCAAATATCTGCTGCCAGCGATCGATCAGGACCTGAAGATGACGCGGCATCCAGAATCCGAAGACGACCGCCACAATCGCCATGTGCCGACAATGGCTCATGCCCTGCCAGAGCAGCAGCGCGAGAAGGATCCATTGCGGCAGATTCTGCCCCGTGTTGACCACGTCTCGCACCGTATCCCGAACCGAACTCCGCTGATGTGGCTGAACCACGGACCAGATCCCGACGATGGTCAGACCGATCAGACTCCAGAATCGAATGGCGTCACGATCTGCCAGAGGCAACGGTTGCCAATCCGAGATTTCAGGACGCGGCAGCGTAAGCGCGTCGTACATAAAGGCCCAGTGTTCAAAACCGTAGGGGTTCACGACACTGGATGCAGTGATGACGAGCGTCATGCCCCACAGACAGACAAGAGGCTTCCAGGATTTCAGACCCGTTGCCGTCACACATTGGAATGTGATCATGCCATGATACGCGACCATGATGGCCAGCCCCGCCGCAAAGCCTCCGTGTGAGTTCGTCCAGATGCACATCAGCGGCACAGCCCGGAACAGAGCCCCCAGCCGACGGCACGCGTCGGGGCTTTCAAAGAACTGAGCACTTCCCTGGTCACGAAAAATCCACTGCCAAAGAGTCAGCAGGGCAGCGAGCGACACATAGGTCAGGATCTGAGGTCGATAATGCCAGTGGAACTGAATGTTCGATCCCACGACCGCGCACGTCAGACAGATCACAAACCATCCCACTCCGGATCGGCGAGCGGAAAAAATCAGCAGACCAAACAGCAGACATCCAGCCAGCAGTTTGAGCCCGATCAGTCCTGGTGTTCCAAACTGATCGAACGAGAACGCAAGGAGCAGTTCCGCGATGTTTTCATGGTTGACCCAGCGGGCGTTCTCGGCCAGATACGTCCACGTCGCCGTCTCCGGCAGAGCCCCGGACTGCAGCACCTCGCGGCCATATTGAATATGGCCCCAGAGGTCAGGATCAGCCACGCGTGAACTGCAACACGCAAGTCCCAGCGATATCGCCAGCATCCAGTGCATGACGTCACGGCCGCGCGCCGCAGTGCAGTTGAGACGTGAACACAAACCAGACATGCGCGACCTTCGAACGACCCGTGAACAGCAACAACAGGCAGCCCATCGTACACCGCCGCATCGATCAGACCGACCCGCTCCTCCTCACCGGAGAAGGCGACCGTCAGGCTGGATGCAGGGCTGCGAGCATCCTCGAAAACCCCGCCCGCTTGTCCGCTCACGACAGCAGCGCGTCACGCCGTGAACAAGGCATTCTCTGCGGAGCAGCGAGTGAACGGGTTCCTTTCCCGGAACAGCTCACGCGAGAAAGCTAGGTCGTCAAATCACGCATGAGGCGAAAATTCACCGCAGCAGACTCTTCGGAACAATCGATGTGCTCGTTTTTTACGGTCATTCCGGTTGTGTCGAGAGCCACGATGACGTCTCAGTACCCGCGATTACGATGCTGCTCGCCCAGCCACCACCAGCGCCAACAGGCGCTGGCCGCGGGGCCGACTCAGGGCTCCTGCGTCTGCGGATGAGTGCGTCTCAGCGAATCAGATATCGTTTCGCATCGCCAACGGTTTTCGGGTCAATCTCTTCCAGCTTCCGGAGCAGTTCATCAGCCTTGACCGCATGGTCTGGACGCGTTGTTGTCCCGTCCGCCGCAGGCTCACCCTTATCCTGACTGCAATAATAGAGATACCGAACGATCGCTCGGCGAATCGCAGGAATCGAGAACTTCTCGTCCTGATACATATCCATCAGACGGTCCTGCAGACTCCAATCCTTCCATCGCGCGAGGTCGGTGATGACGAGGTCAGCCAGCTCCGGTCGATCCAGCAGCACTCGCATGGATTCTTTCAGTCGCTCTTTCGGAATGCGATCGGGCTCATACGTCCACATGAACCGCAGCGCCTGCATGACGGCGTACGTTTCGCTGAACGGCAATTGCACCTCCTTGCCGTTCACGTCCTTCGCCACCTTTGATCGCATCTTGGCGTCTTCGAGAGCTTTCAGACCAGGTTCGCCGCGAAGCAGCAGATATCCGGCCATAACGCCTTCGATCCCCAGACGAAAATCAGAGTCCAGAACGAGAATTTTTTTCTCAAGCAACTCGGCATCCTCCGGCCGGCCGCAAAGTCCCGCCATCAGACCGTAGAAACCCGTTCGAGTCACCGAAACCTTCGGATCCATCAGCCAGGTCAGAATCTTCTCGCGAGGCAACGAGTCCTTCAGCGGAACAATCACGCTGTACGGAGCGGCCGCGAATTCCGCAAACGCATCGTTGGAAATCATCTGATCCGGATGTTCAAAGTACGGAATAAAATACAGAAGTCGCTTCTGCTGGGCCGCTGGATCCGTCTCCATCGGAGGCATGTTGGCCAGATATTTCCATCCCTCTTCAGAAACCTCCGCCGGCGAATGCCAGTCCTCCAGACGCTCATCAGGGCCCATCAGTGAGTAAACCCGATTTTCGGCACCCTCGATGTACTGAAAGAGCTCGATGACATCGCCTACCTTGAAGCGATCCGCTTTGGAAAAGCCCACTGCCATGACCTCGAATTTCGAAGTCCCGCCCCGAGTCTCCGTGGCCTTTTCACCGCCCAGCCACTTACCAAGCAGCATGTGGTCGCACATCTTGATCTGCTCCGCCAGCACCAGCGTCGGAGCATCGCAAAACGGACACAGGTTCGCGCTGGCCACACCGGACATCGCAAAAACCGCAAGAACCAGCAACAGGCGAGTCAGAACGTTTGTCATGCTCATGGCGAGACCTTGTCCAGACAAATATCAGAGAAGAGAATCGCTCGGGCCCGAACGATTCCATGGCGAAAGACGACCACCACAAGTCCCTTCCTCGCCCGCTATTGTCACCTTCCAGACACGCTCTGTCGAGTACCTCAACGCGGACTTCCCGCGTATGAGTCGAGTTCCCTGAATTCGGCGGAATTGCATCAACGAGGTTCCCAACGAGCCTCGAAACACGGGCTCGGCAGGATCTTCACGCCTTGCGATCAAAGAAACCGCCTGCATCGTAACACGGAACCTCTCCAAATCGTCCGTGCCAAAAAGGGTGCACACAAAGCGGGACGCAGACCGTTCCGAGCGATCCCATCGGACGCATCACGGAGCGATCTGCCCCTCAGCACAGAATTCAGGCACAGGCCACACGATCGTTGCAAAGTGTCTTATCCGCAGATCCGAAAGAATCTGCTCAATCGTTGAATCTCCTGCTGAGCCCCCGGCTTGCCGGATTCATCGAGGTTTCCGACCTCGCAGATTGCGCGGTCCCGAAATTGTGCCGAAGTGAGTCCTAGAGTTGGGATCGATTGAGCCTGCGCCCGCAGTCTGCGCGGAGACGTCCGCA
>JBKDRW010000686.1:0-4604 GCA_046341255.1 Planctomycetota bacterium | reverse complement strand
ATTGTGTTCCACTCGCGATCCGTCAAACTGTGTCGTGACATCTGGCTCCTCCTTGAGTACTGTGGTTAGTAGCTCTCGGAGGATGCCATTTGTCATTCACTCCCGACAACACCAATTTCCATTTGTCAAACAGTGCCTAGGCGGACTTTCCAGAGTTGGCCTGGCAGATTCGCTCCGCAATGAGAAAAAGTCGGGGAGTTCAGATTGCTTTCACTGGGCGTAATGGACTTCGCGGCGACTATGTGCGAGTCTGATCTGATCCAGCGATTCGAATATTGCGAACAGTAATGACCGATGACGCGGTGTCTCGACAAGGTCAGGATGCCCGTCGTTTGAATGCCAGTTCCGGAGCCATTGTTCCCATGCGTAATGAGGCAGGCAGTATGTGGGTGCCGAGAGTTTTTCTGACGATTGTCGGGGGCTTGTATCTCTACCTTGCGATCTGGTGTTCTGTCAGGCCGGATTCGACATCGAGGCTGGTCGGATTTGAACTTCTGCCGGGATCTGGCCAGTCGGAGTTTCTCACCGTATATGGCGGACTGGAATTCGGCATGGCGTTGTTTTTTCTGATGCCCTTTGTGCGTCCAGAGACCACCCGTTACTCGCTGCTGTGCTGCCTTCTGATACACGCCAGCCTTGTCGCCTTTCGATCCGTTGGCTTCGTGCTTTACAGCAATATTCAGCCCATGACATGGCAACTTGCGGTTGGAGAATGGGCCATTTTTTTGCTGTCTGTCGGCGTATACGTGATGCCGCTTCGGGAGAGGAAGTCGGTGGCCTGAGGCTTACTGTTTGATCGCCCAGATATGCCGGAACGTTCGAAGGTAGATCGTTCCGTTGGAGATCGCGGGAGATGCCGACTGGTCTTCACCCAACTCATTTACCGATAGAACTTTAAATTCTCGTCCGGCCTGAACGACGGTGATGCGACCATCACGAGCCGTCAGATAGAGCTTTCCATCGGCATAGACCGGTGACGCGCGATGGCGCTGGCGGTGAGTGGCTTCTGAATAGACTTCTTTGCCTGACATGGCTTCCAGAACAGTCAGGTTGCCGTTCTCCATACACAAATAAACGAGATCATCAACGATCACCGGCGTTGGGACGTCGGGAGTTCGCTTCCATGTCCACAGATGCTGCTTCGCATCGCTTGTGATGTCGCCTTTGCCGTCGGGACGAAGTGCGAGGATCGGATGCTGCTTCGCCGTGGGTACGACAATGATGCCCGGCGCAGAAACCGGAGACGCGACAAATCGCAATGTCGGGTCGTAAGGCAGAACGGTGTCATCTCGACGATTCAATCCGCCGCAGCGCCAGATTTCATGACCATCTTTCAGGTTGTGTGCGACAATGAAGTCCGCACCGTGGCTCAACAGCATCTTTGTCTTGCCATCGTCGTACATCGTGGCGGACGCATAAGAGTGTTCGTTCTCCGCTTCCGCATCGCTGGGGCGATCGACCTTCCAGACTTCTTTGCCGGTGAGTCCATCCAGAGCCACGACGACGGCTTCGCGAGTTTTCGGATCACCTTCGCCATGAATGAGCTGGAGATACAACACACCGCTGTCGAGCACCGGAGTGGAACTCATTCCGAACTGAATGCTGAACTTGCCATATCGATCCTGAAGATTGAATTTCCAGACTTCTTTGCCTGCGACGGTGTAGCAGCCCATCGTGCCTTCACCCATAAAGGTCCAGACGTGCTTTCCATCAGTGACCGGTGATGGAGACGCGGAGTTGCCTTCGTCACCGCGAGCTGTCTGGTTGCCGGTCGCTACGATCTGCTTCCACTGTTGCTTGCCGGCAGTGTCAAACGCCATCAGCAGCAGCTCACCCGCTTCGTTCACTGATGTCAGAAAGATCTGTTCCCCCCAGACCACCGGAGTCGCTCCGGCGGGACCCGGCAGAGCCACCTTCCACGCGACGTTCTTCTCCGGTCCCCATTCGCCAGGAATATTTTTTTCGGAACTGATTCCGTTGCCATGCGGTCCACGCCAGTTCGGCCAGTTTTCGGCTCGACCGCTTTCCAGAGAACAACTGACAGCAGCAGCAAACAGCAGAGAAGAAATCCACTTCGTCACGATGACGGTCCTTTGAGGATGGAAGAAACAACGGCAAGCCTCGAAGTGTGTCGTCCCGGCATGGCACCGTCAACGGAGGCACAGTTGCTGGGTGGGACGAGAGAAACGAAAGAGGGAGAAAAGAAGCAAAGGCAAATCTGCGTTCTTGATCGTTCTCTTCTCGCGTTCTTCCATTTCTTTTGCCTCGGCAGCGTTGTTCTCATCGAGAGTCACGAATCGGCAGCATCCCGCGCCTTTGACATGTCGTCCATCTTTAGATGGGATTTCTGTGCTTCGAAGTTGATCGGAACGCCATGCTCCAGACGGGCCGGCTTCAGGTAACCGAGAAGTTGAGCGATGTGTTCGGGGAGAGCACTTTGCACAGCGTTCCATTCGAGCAGTATCGCACCTTCCGCAACAGCATCGGCGAGAAAGTCGCCGAGTAAAGTATCGTCTTCGTCGGACACTTGCAGAGGCAACTGTTATTCCACACAAAGTCTCTGCTTCCGCAGGCGGTATACGAGAGCGTTCTCGTAAATCTTTTCCAGATGTCCGGGTCCGTGATAACAGTGAATCGCGAAGCCTGTTTCACGAACGACATCACAGAGCAGGAACGGGCCCGACTGCGTCATTAGCCTGAGCCTTAGCAGCCTGTTGAAAAACTCAGATCTGCCCTGGTGAAGAACACCTAAAGCATTAGAGTTCGGATTCGTCCGGGTTTGAGTGGAGCGAGTGGCTGTTGGGAGTGGCGAGCGTGGGGATGTCGAAGCGAGCGGAGAAGCGGCAGGGAGTTTTGGGTGGCGACAGAGTCGCTGGCGGAGGCACCTCGACATGTCTTTTACGATAAGCTCAACGGGCTGCTGGCGGAGTCCGGCTTTGATGGTTTTGTGGAGTCGCTGTGCGAGCCGCATTATCGTGAAGGCGGGCGTCCGTCGATTGCTCCGGGTGTGTATCTTCGCATGCTGTTGATTGGTGACTTTGAGGATCTTTCGTCGCAGCGAGGAATCGCGTGGCGATGTTCAGACAGCCTGTCGCTGCGAAAGTTCCTGGGCATTCCGCTCGACCACGAAACGCCTGATCATTCCAGTCTGACCAAGATCGGTCAGCGACTTCCGGCCACCATCTGTCAGCAGGTGTTTCAGTTCGTTCTGAAGATTGCCGTGCAGAAGAAAGTGCTCTGCGGAAAACAGGTCGGAGTCGATTCCACGACGCTGGAAGCGAATGCTGCGATGCGATCGATTGTTCGCAAAGACAATGGCGATGACTGGAAGACGTATCTTCGAAAGCTGGCTGCTGCGGAAGGTGTCGAGATTGACAATGACGAAGATCTTCGTCGCTTTGATCAGAAGCGTCGCAAGGAGGGAAAGAAGAAAGTCTCCAATGACGAATGGCAGTCTCCCGTTGATCCGGATGCTCGCATCGGACAAATGAAAGACGGGCGAACTTATCTGAACTACAAGGCCCAACACGTTGTCGATCTGGACTCTGAGATTGTCGTTCAGGCCGATGTGCATCATGGCAACTCGGCCGATTCGCAGACCGTGATCGGCAGTCTTGTGGATGCTCAGCTCAATCTCGATCCGTGCTCTGACGGTGTCGAAACGACTGATGATTCGATCGGGGTGATCACCGAGGTGGCAGCAGACAAAGAATATCACGCGAACGAAGTGCTGGCATCATGTCGAGATCTGCATGTCCGCACTTACATCCCCGAACGCGAAGGCGGTGATCGCGTTTGGGACGATAAGCCGGACGCCATGAAGGACGCGTTTCATGGCAACGTCAGCGGATGCAGCGTTCGAAGGGAAGAAACCTGCAGAAGCGTCGCATTGAAGTGGTCGAACGCGGCTTCGCTCACATCTGCGAAACCGGCGGTGCTCGTCGCACATGGCTGCGAGGCCTTGAGAATGTTCGCAAGCGTCACCTGATTGCCGTCGCGGCTCACGATCTCGGGATCGTGATGCGTCACCTGTTCGGCTTCGGCAAGCCTCGAGCCTTTTCAGCAGCCTCCGGGCTTCTTTGTCTTTGCAGTCTTCACATCATCCAGATCAAAGCAAGGCTCTCAATGCTTACCTTAGTCGCCGCACAGATCCACCAACCTCCCCAACGCGCCGCCTCACGATTTCCACAACCCACAATCCTCTTTTCCCTCCCACCAAAACACGCTTTTTCAACGGGCTGCTAACATGGAAAAGCCCATAGGTATTGAGAAATTGGACTACATCTCATGACATCGGAGATGATACGGAGATAGCTCCGCTAATCACACAGATGATTGGCGCGGACAACGATTGGATCTGGTACCTCACGGGATGAACACGTGTTCCGGGCGCTCGAGACGGAAGTGACGCGGCTTACGAACCAGCTTCATCCACTGCCTTACTCAAACTTAATTGGCATCGAGAAAAGAACTTCACCCGTCGGAAGTCTGCCTTCGAGGAAACACTTGCCAACACGGCGTGGAGGACCGATCCTTCCTCGCAGCCGCACGAGGCCACGTTCTCCTTCATCGTCCTCAAGGGTACATGAACCGATCAGAAGATC
>JBKDRW010000685.1:0-2117 GCA_046341255.1 Planctomycetota bacterium | reverse complement strand
GTTCGCTCAGGCACACCGTTGACCGCGCGAAGAAAATCGACAATATCATTTGCCTGAGATGTGGCTGAATTGGTCAGCATAAGCACCAGCAGAAATTTACGCCCCGTTGCAGTTGTCATGACTGAATGTCTCCTCGGGAATGGGTAACGTTTGAGTTGCACCAGCCGTGGTGCCCGACCCCCACGAAATCTCATCTTCCGTGCCAATTCATCCGAATTTGAGTTCGACGCTGAAATCGCGCTCACTGTTGACGTTCAGACCGCGGAGGATGTCATCAGATCTACGCGAATGCCATCAAACTGACGACGAAACCTAAAGGCAGCGCGCCAAGATCAGCGAGGCCTCGATGCAACTGCATAACTGGGCATGATCGGCAGGACTGCAGCGTTCAGGCTGCTACCGCGACGCGGACTCGATCGCATTTTTGAGTCGTGACAGATTCAGGCTGAAGCGATCCATCCATTCTGAACCCGCAGGTGTCGATTCAATGCCGGGAGCATCCAGCAGGTCGATGCGAGCGACCGTGAACCCGGAGTCTGTGACCCATGACTCAGCTGAATCCGGGCATCTGGAATTGAGCAAAAAGAGGCGTTGGGGCAGGCGATCAGGAAGTTGTCGAACCAGGTTCTGAAGCTCTGATCGGTCATTGTCCGTCGGGGTTTCCGGAGTTTCCCAGTGAAGATACTTGAGCTCCAGTCCAAGTCGCCTGACAAGATAGGAGACTGCCGGTGAGTCAGAAGCGACCATCAGCTTCGATGCATCGCAACGTGCCTTCAATGAATCGAGATCCCGACTGAAGGATTCCAACATGGTGCGGAAACGGGACGCTTCTCGGGCAAACTGTGGTTTGAGATCCGGTTTGATGACGGTGAACGCCTTTTCGATCGCAGTCAATTGCGCGGCTGCAAGATCCGGATCCATCCATGATGCGGCGATAAAACCGGCGTGACTATGTTTTCCCTCCGGGCCGTGCTGATGCGTCACAGCGTCGGGGATTCGGATCAATTGGTCGCGGTAGCCTGATGAACTGTCGACGACTCTGGAATCCGGAAGTGAGACGCGGTCTTTCCACGGCTCATATCCTGCGCCGCTCATGACGATCAATTCGGCCGACCGCATCATCTCGAGATCGGATCGCCGCGGACGCCATCTGGGTGAAGTTGTTGAATCCGGGACGATCTTGCGAACGTTGAATTCATCGCCGGCAAGCCGTTGACCCGCCTGCTCGAGAAATTCTGATGTGACCACCACGGTCGCAGCCTGCTGTTTCCCGATTCCACCGGATGCGGACGATGCAGACGTTGCGGAATTGCTGTCGGGATCCGGACTGCAGCCGACCATAAGGATCAGCATCATCAGGCTGACAGCAAGAGATAATTTTGCGCGGGGCATGCTCCACTCGTGACTGAAGTGTGAGGATTGAGGCCGAGTCGGATGGTGTTGAAGCACGGAATCGGGAATCTGGCATTCTGCGTGAATCAGCATGAAGATTCCTGTGACGATGGAAAGAGTTGACGAGAAAAAATCGGGGATGAGAACGAAGTATTGAAGCACAAGACCAGTGGACAGGCTGTTCATGTCGTTCATGCAGCGACCTTGACCTTCGTTTCGCAGCACAGCTTGAAAGTGATCGCCCGAAGACGCCCGGCTTAGCAGTGCAGGAGACCCGGATCCCTGAAACGCGTGTTCTGAAGAAGAGTTTTGCGGTTCCATCAATCGCAGGAGGATGGCGAACGGTCAGGGGGACACATTTCGTGAATAAGTTGTCCGTAATCCTGGAACTCACGGCCACGGAGGAGTTCCGATGCTTGACACCTGGCAGAAATGCCAGTATTTTTCCTTGCATTCTCCGAGATTTTGGACGACCGGCGGGGACCTTACCGTTGAAGTGTCGGATTTTTTCGGAAGTTTGTTGTTTGTATGAAACGGAACCGCGTTCGAGGAACCTGAAATGGACAAGATGTAGATCTTACTCCATTTCTCCGTCACGCACCTTCGCTTCCCCCGTAGAGGGGGGATTGAAGTTCGGGTCGGAACAGGTACCGGCAGAATGAATCTGTCGGCCGCGAAAAGTGGGACATTGATCCCACTTTTTTTTTAACCACGCACAGCACAAC
>JBKDRW010000684.1:0-14609 GCA_046341255.1 Planctomycetota bacterium | reverse complement strand
GTCCAGAGCTTGTATCCGTCTTCGCTCATATGGAGGCCATCTTTGACGAACAGCTCTGGCCGAGGTTTTCCGTCTTCGCCAAGCATTGCATCCCAGATGTCCACATATCGGAGATGCTTGTGACCCTCGCTCAGTTTCCTGACAGAAGTATTCGTTTGCTGCTGAAGTTCTCTGAGTTTCCAGCGTTTCAGGCTCGGTTTTACTGCGATAAACAGAACCGCTCGACAGTTCGGACATTGTTCATCGACGAGTTTCAGAAAAGCCTGCAGGTCCTGCACGACAGTGTCTGGTGACTTCTTGTTGGCCAGGTCATTGTCTCCCGCGTAAAAGACAATGACGGAGGGATGGACAGGCGTCACAACGCGACCAAAGAAATGCACAGAATCGGAGATATGTGAGCCTCCGAATCCATGATTGTTTGCAGCCCGTGATGGAAAGTATTTCCGGACATCCCACAGGCGAATCGTGGAACTGCCGATGAACAGAGGCTGTCCCGCCCGGGATTTTCCCTCCGCGATCTTCTGCTCAATCGCCTGAATCGAATCTTCAAACTTTTTTGGATCATGATCTTCAGCGTGGACAGGATCCTGACTGACGACAAACATCAGCGCGATGACGGCGAGGCGAAACATACGTCTGGAACTCACAACAGATTGGAATCAAAAGCGACGGAATCTTCGCTGCGGACCGCCTGAGTTTACCAGACGGAAGCAGTCACAGAACCCACGAAAGCGAGATTGCCTCAAAGCTGCTGCAATTTCGCCACTGATCCGCCTCACAAATTCTGAGCGTGACGTCTCCCTTGCCTCCTCGTGATCTGCAGCAGCGACGGTCCGATTCCGGATTCAGTCGCATCATCAACCTGCCAACAGTCTCGCTTGACGCAGGCCCGGAGTGATTCGTGGTGGTAGATGCCAGACGACCACGGTAGAATTCGTTCCGAGGATTTCATCCGGCCAAATCTGAGAGACGCCATGACCGAAGACAACGAAGACCTGAACAGCCGATTGGCCCGAGAATTTTCGCGTCGTGATCGTGGTCAGCAAGAGCCACTGTCAACATCCAATGCGGAATTGATCACGTCGCCAAAGCCGACATCACAGTCCGCCGTGTCTCAGAATTCCCCTGCGAATGGGACAGTGAGTACGGATGTTGAACGAGATCAGATGGGGATGATCAACAGGCTGCGACTGAGAAACGCCGAGTCGGCTCATCAGCTTGAGAAGGCCCGGATGGCCTATCGGACGGAGATGCAGCTGATCACGCACCAGTCCGACGCAGCCATTCGCGAGAGTCGTGCATTCTGGGACGCGAAGTCGGTCGAGGTGGCGGAAACGATCAAAACTTACGTCCAGGCCACGGTCCGCGCTCTGGAGATTGATCGCCTGGATTCGCGCAATACGGATATGCAGCGAGCGTATGAAGTCGCCGCCGCGGCTTTGGAAAAAGCGCGCTCTTCAAAGTTACCTGAAGTCCTTAAAGATCGACTCATTCGTGACATTCTGGACAACTTTGATCGGACACTCGGACGAATCCAGAACGACACCATTGTCTCGAAGTATGACCTCGACTGAATTCAACGGTCAGTGACTTTACTGGTCTTGTCTCAGTGGCTGACGTTTTTGCTGTTCGTTCGTGATGACTCAGGTTTCAGAGACTGACGAGTCAGATTTCTGTTTCAGTTCTTCGCCTATGCCCGGCAACACTGCCTCACAAAATCCCGACTCTGAAGAATCCCAGCCGGATTCACGCTGGTTGTTTGGAGCAGGTGTGTTTCTGTTTCTGGCGGGAGCAGCATCCGGGGCGATGCTGTACGCTTTCGGACTCGCCGGTCGAACGTTCAACATCGGAGTTCTCCGCGGGGGGCTGCTGACTTTTGGCATCATCAGCCTGCTTGTAGCGGCCGGAGTCGTGCTCATTTCCGGGCTGATCCAGATCGCCGGAATCCTCTGGCCACGGTCGCTCACCATCTGGTCCGAACATCGCCTGCTTCGCAAGGCTCGGAAACGGACCATGACGCTGCTGCAGAGAAAGCACGCACTTCAGGAGGAGAAAGCTCGTCTCACGGCTCGCATGCAGGCGACGTACATGATGGAAAAAGAATCGGCACGTATCGCCAACCAGCAAGCTCTGACTGAGCTTCGCTCGTCCCTGCAGTCGTCGATGGTGCGAAGCTGCGAAATCGTTTTTGATCATCTGCACCGAACGCTGGACCAATACACCGACCTCGTTCAGGAGATCGAAGAATCGGAATTACCGCCTCTTCAAAAGAAGGACCTTCTCGACTCTCTCTCAGCAAAACTCGGCACAGAATCCAACGATCAAAAACGGATTTCTGCACAGCGGATGATGGAAGCCGCGATCTGGGATGTGCGGCTTCAGAAGGCTCGGGCGATGGCACGCCGGAACGTCGCCTCCGCACTGGAATACCTCGAAAAAATCCGCCAGAAAGCTGAGACTCAGAAGTTTCTGATGCAGATCGACTCCCTGATTCGCGAACTTTCCTCAGAGCAGCCGATCGAAACTCGTCAGACGTAAGGATCTCTGGTAATCATCCGGTGCATCCAGGACGGCAGAAATCCTGTTCACGACGACGCCACTCTCAGTGGCAGCGACACGTGCAAACGGCTCTGCCGCCCGAATGTTCGATACGGTCGACTGTCAGCCGCGAAGAGGCAAGTCATTTCATCGTGGAAATATGATCCTGTGTGTGTTTGCGCTGGGTGAATTTATGAAAACCCTTATCGGCGAAAATCAGATTCGAGAGCGTGTCAGGGAACTGGGCGCAGAATTGTCACGAACGTATCAGGGCAAGTCTCTCACCATTCTGGGTGTGCTGACGGGCAGTCTCGTTTTGCTGGCCGACCTGATTCGCGCGATGAACGTTCCGCTGCGAGTGGCGCTGATTTCTGCATCCAGTTACGGAGGAACTCGAACCTCACCCGGACAACTGGTCATCAACAGCAGCCTTGTGCCGGACCTCAAGGGCCGTCATGTGCTCATTCTTGATGACATCTTCGACACCGGGAAGACGATGGTCGGATTAATGGATGCTGTGCAGAATTTTTCGCCCGCAAGTGTGAAGTCTGCTGTGCTTCTGTGGAAGACGGAACGCACTCTGGTAGAAATTCAGCCAGACTACTACGGCTTCAAGATTCCCGATGCTTTTGTGGTTGGGTACGGGCTTGATTACAACGACGAGTTCCGACATTTGCCGTACATCGGAGTACCGGACGACGAAGATCTCCGTGTCGCCTCGGGCGAAGTCCGATCCTGATCAAAGGCCCGGTGGGATCGGACAATCCGCGGCCAACATGGTGATCCGCAAGATGCATGCAACTGCCTAATCCGGATCAGCCACGTCCTTCAACCATATCGCAAGGTTCCGCTCAAGCAGAAGCAGATTCTGGAAACGGTCCCACGAGACCTTCATCTGACCGTCGGCTTCATCAGCTTCGGAAGATTGCAGCACAACATACTGCAGTTGTTCGTGAATGGAACTCAGCACGTCTGCAAGTTTGGCCTTCTGAACGGTTGAAAGATCGTCGGGCAGTGGCGGACGTTCAGAGTAAAACAGGGGCGCCAGCAGGTGCTCCCCGGTGAGATGATCAGCGACGCTGAATTCCGCATCCTGATCACCGCCGGCCGGGATCGAATGACCGGCAGGTCCCTGCAAAGGCAACAGCGATGCGATCGTGAGACCAAGAGACTTCGCTCGATCGGCAATCTCGGATTCACTCCCGAACAGTAGTGTACAGCGTCCCAGTTGCAGATGATCGCCGGGCCGAAGAATTCGCAGTTGAACCGGGTGTCCGTTGATTCGGCTTCCGTTGGTGCTGTTCAGATCGGTAAAGATCACATGTCCCTGATCTTCCTGCAGTTTGGCATGCAGACGGCTCACACGTTCATCGTTCAGCTGAACATCGTTGATTTCTTCCCGGCCGATTGTCACGGGTGTCTGAAGATTGCGCAGGACTTTTCCTCGTTCCAGTCCTTCCAGGATCGACAACGTTACGCGGGCCATCGCGGGGTCTTCAGTGTTGGGAACAAGGCAGGTTTGCAGATCAGTTCGCCGAGCGTCACAAGGATCCATCGAAGAGTGGCACGTGGCAGATTTCCATGAAACTCTTCCGGCGGGCCGAGCATGGACCATGACGCTGCGGAAGTGTCCCGAAAATTCCGAATTGAGGCAAACGAAAGTCTGAAATCGGTCGACCAAATGGCCCCCGCTGACAGTTGGCGACGGATGTTTCATCCACCATACTCCGCGGCCCGCCGTCAAGCAGAATCGCAATTCTGTTCAGACGCTCTTCGAAACACGTCTTCACTCAATGGATTTTGGGACCGTACCCGCCGATGCCGTCCGCACCCGCCTCGAATCTTCCGGCAAACCCCGAGTTGCTGGCGACCATTCCTCGTCAGACTTACGAACGGCGACTGACAGAGACTCAGGCCGAAGAAGCGTCTGAACAGGAACGTGACCACAGATTTGTTCGCATCCGTACAGGCATTTTCATCGGATCCGTTCTGCTCGGGATCCTGTGCGTTGGCGAGTCGGAACACGTTTCGTGGCTGTGGATGCTGGTACCGACAGGGATCTTTCTGACCATTCTTCCATTCCACCAGCGTTGCCTCCGACAACTGCAGCTTGCTCGTTCGAGGGTGCAGTTTTACACAAGTCGCATTCGTCGACTTGATCGTGTGTTCGGCCCCGACGTCGCGGACGGAGCCGAGTTTGGCAGCGAAGATCATCCATGGACTTCCGATCTCGACGTTTTCGGCCGCGGCTCGCTGTTTCAGATGCTGAATGAATGTCGCACACAACCTGGTCGCCAGATGCTGGCAACGTGGATGACCAGCCTCGCTGATGCTGACGACATTCGCCTCCGTCAGACACGAGCGCAGGGGTTGAAGCCGCATGTCGAATTGCGAGAGCGACTGGCGTGCATTCCGGACTCACCAAACTGGAAGAACGCTGAGAACCTTCTGCGACAGTGGGTCCAGGAACCCTCCGTGCCGATCCCGATGGGACTTCTCATCTGGTCAGGGCTGATCGGCATCATTTCGGTACCGATCATTGCACTGGTCATGCTCGACATGATGTCCATCCGCTGGCTTCTGCTGACGGTGATCCTCCAGACACCCGCCGTTCTGCTCACGCGTCAGCAGATTCGATCTACGGCCTCACAGATGGACAACGTCGATTCTGCCCTGCGTCAGTTTGCACAGGTCATCGAGGTTTTCGAAAAATCGTCCGTTGACGAGCCTGCCGTTCGGGATCTGCTGAACCGTTTTCACTGTGCTGAAGGAACGGCATCGAGAGCAATTGATGGCCTCAGTCGCCTGACGCAATGGCTGAACAATTCCATGCGGAATCAGTTCTTCGCACCGCTTGCCTGGGCGTGCGGGCTGTTTGTTCTGGTGACACATCTTCTGGAGGTCTGGCGTCGTCGACACGGACCGGATGTTGCCGACTGGCTTGAAACCGTCGCGTGTCTTGAAGCCTCTGTTTCTGTGGCAGGATACTCTTTTGATCATCCGGAGGATTGCCTTCCGGAAATTGTGGGTGACGAACCCCTGCTGGAAGCGGACCAACTCGGACATCCGCTCCTGAAGCCGGAATCCTGTGTTCGTAACAGTCTGGCATTGACTCGCACACACCCGCTGATGCTGGTCAGTGGCTCCAACATGTCGGGAAAAAGCACATTCCTGCGAAGTATCGGAAGCAGCGTTGTGCTGACGCTGTGTGGATCCGTGGTCAGAGCCACTCGATTCAGGACTTACCCATTTCAGCTGGGAACAGCGATGCGAGTCAGCGACTCACTGCAGGAGGGCCGCTCATTGTTCTACAGCGTTGTACGACGACTGAAGACCGTCGTCGATCTCACTGAGAAACCTCGAATTGTGCTGTTTCTGCTGGACGAAATCCTGCACGGCACAAATTCCCACGATCGTCGCCGAGGAGCCGAAGCCGTGATCCGTTCGCTGGTCGCGCGACACGCCCTCGGCATTGTCACCACCCATGACCTCGCCCTGACGCAAATCGCCGACACGATGGGAAATCAGGCCGTCAACAAACACTTTGAAGATACGATTGTCGATGGGAAAATGTCGTTCGATTACACACTCAGGGATGGTATCGTTGAACGCAGCAACGCCATTGCTCTGATGCGGATGCTGGGACTCGATGTGTAACGCAGTTCAGGGGACTTCAGTGGCCGGCGATTCCGACGCGATCCGCTGCACGTGCCGATTGCGTACTGTCCCACCCCGCACGATTGAACGTTACGGTCGTCAACTTCACCGAGTCGCCTGTGTTGCGTTTGTACTGCCGGTCGAGTGATAATAGTGACGCGTGATGAAATCGTTCTGAATCCAGAGGAACTTCGAGAAGGCGCGGATTGCTGCAGCCATGGACGTTTGATCCAGCGGCAGTTGAAGAACCACTTCAATCAGCATGTCAGAAAGATAGCCCATCAGCGCGTTCATCTGAACGAGAGGAACGTCGATATCCTTGCATCCCGCCTGCGGTGTGTGAATCTTTCCCACCATATCCAGATACGGCACCAGCTTTGTGTCACAGGTCCGCCCGAGAATCGTGCTGAGATACTTCGCCAGATGTTCTTTCCGAAACTGAATCTGCGGATGACTTCCAGAGATGCCTGTCAGATCGAGAGGTGCAGGTCCGAAATAGCCGGTCTGACGCGGTATAAAATGCCGGGCCGTGGCATCATAACTGAGAAGTTTCTGGTACGTCCGATCGACCAGATCAGGAATCATCGGTCCGAGGTACATCGCGACGCTCTGAATGGCCGCAGCGTCTGCGGATGTGAATCCGATGAATTCTGAAAGATATTGGAATCGTGCCGCGGGATCGGACTCGAGTTTCTGTTCATCAATCTGCTGCATGAGTATTTCATCGAAGATGTCGGTTCGAGGGCAAAAGTCCGAGGCGCTGCCATGACATCCAGCGGTCCTCCGGACATGAGTGGAATTCCTCGTCGAATGCGAGTTCAGACCGAGAGCTGAACAAGCTCCGCAGGAGGTTCTGATTCGATCAGTTTCAGATCGAACCGGTCCTGCAGTACTTTCAGAATATTGGGCGTTACGAAGGCGGGAGGCACTGGGCCAATCCGGATCCCTCGGACCCCCAGCGCCAGCAGACTCAGCAGAACAGCCACGGCCTTCTGCTCAAACCATGACAATACGATCGAAAGTGGCAGATCACTGATTTCACAATGGAATGCCCTCGCCAGCCCCTGTGCCACCTGTAACGCACCGTAGGCATCGTTGCATTGCCCCATATCCAGAAGTCGAGGCAATCCAGCGACCGTTCCATAGTCATAATTTCGAATCCGATACTTGCCGCAGCCGAGAGTCAGGATGACCGATTCAGCCGGAGTCTGCCGGGCCAGTTTTGAGTAGTAGTTCCGGCCAATTTCCGCCCCATCGCAGCCACCGATCAGATAGAAACGCTTGATGACCCCGGATTTTACGGCGTCGACCACACGATCCGCCAGACTCAGAATCACGCTGTGATGGAATCCAATGGTGGATTCCCTGACCTTCCGCTCCGACAATGGCTGCGCGCTTTTCGCTGCCGCAATCACCTGAGAAAAGTCGTTGGACTTCAATCGAGTTCCGCCGGGGACAGCCGTGACTCGAGTTGTATAAAGCCGATCCTTATACGAGTCTGGCGGAATCAGAACACAATTGGTGGTCGCAACAATAGGACCGCTGAAAGCCGGGAACTCCCACTGTTGATTCTGCCATGGTCCTCCGTAGTGCCCCGCCAGATGCGAGCAGGCTCGCATTTTGGGGTAGCTGTGAGCCGGAAGCATCTCACCGTGTGTGTAAACATTGACTCCATGGCCAGCAGACTGCTGCAGCAGTTCCCACAGATCCAGCATGTCATGGCCCGTCACCAGAATCCCGGGCCCCTCCCTGGTTCCTTCATAAACAGTTGTCGGGGTTGGAGTTCCAAATCTCTCGGAATGGCCTTGATCAAGAAGCTGCATGACTCGAACGTTTTTGTGTCCACATTCCAGAACGAGGTCCAGAAGCGTCGGAATGTCAAAGTTGACGTTGGTCATCGTGGCAAACAACGCCTCTTCAATAAACGCACTCACTTGGTCGTCAACCTTACCCAGTCGCCGCGCATGGTTGGCGTAGGCTGCCATGCCCTTGAGTCCGTACAGCAAAATTTCCTGCAAGGACTGCACGTCTTCGTCTTTACCGCAGACTCCTGTCTCCGTGCAGCCTCGACCATTTTGCGTTTGCTCGCATTGATTGCAGAACATCCTCAGCGACTCCTTCGTGGTGACCTCGTGATGAACTCCCGCAGAAGAGGGCACAATCCACGCCAAATGTCCCCAAAACGCCAAATCCTCTCAAAACAAGATGCAGACATCCGGTTTTTCGCTTGAAAAGCGATTTCCTATTTTTCACCGAAAGCCACACCTCGTCGGTTTTGAGTGTGCATGCTGAACCGCAGCGACTCAGGGTGTGACAAAACTGAACACAGCGGCTTGGATCAACGACTCCGATGTTCCGTGATCAAATCCCCGACAGAAACGTTGCGTTCTGTCCGGGGATACCTATAACCCAGGCGTCGTGTTCGGACATTCAAGAGCGCAACCGGATTCATCTGCTGGCGAGCGAGCCTCGTATGAATCCCGTGATACTTCGGGTCCGCGTTCCGCTGGTCAGACGTGGTCCCCGAATCGCTCGGCTGGGTGTTGATGAAGCTTGCGGACTGAAGTGTACAAACCAGGGGGTGAATACAGTGGATGAGTTTATTCAATTGATTTCGGCGCAATTGGGATTGGATCCGGAGAAGGCCAAAGCTGCCACGGGCGGTATTCTGAATCTGATCAGGGAGCAATTAGACGATCAGACATTTGCTCAGATCAGTTCGAGGCTTCCAGGTATTCAGGGACTGTCCGGGGCTGGTGGCGCTGCAGGGAGTGCCGGTGGGATGCTTGATTCACTGACATCCCTCGCCGGCTCGTTGCTGGGTGGGAAAGCAAAGACAATTGCTGAGATCTCCGCCATCCTGACCAAACACGGACTCAGCGTCGAAAAAATTCCCCAATACCTTGCTCTGCTGATTAACTTCCTGAAATCCCGACTTGGAGATGATCTGTTCGCCAAAGTGGCAGCAAAACTTCCAGAACTGCTCGGAGCGTAATCTGCCGATCGGGACGTTTCAGAATGCATATCCGCGGAGTTGCTGTCATCATCGTCCCGAATTTCCGTCGCAGCCTGCTGCGTCACTGAATTGCTCCGCATAAGGACGCATGATGATGTCCTCGACGAATTCTCCGCGGCGTTGGAAACTGGCCAACTTCGCTGATATCGCCCCTGTAGCCTGTCCGTGTGGGCAGGCAAAAAGGGCGTTTCAAGGGGTTGCTGAGTTTCCCGGCACGCTTCACATCACAGAGATCAACGAGACCGCCAGGCGACACTACCATCGTCGCCTCACGGAAACATACGTGTTTCTGGAGTGTGGCCCTGATGCACAGATGGAACTGGACGGAGAATTCATCCCCGTCCAGCCTCTGATGGCCATTGTCATCCCGCCGGAGGTTCGACATCGCGCGGTGGGTCGAATGCGGGTATTGATCATCGTGCTCCCCGAGTTTGATCCTCAGGATGAACACTTTGACGAAGCATGACTCGTTCCAGGGAATGCACTCAGCACTCCCTGATCGGCCAGTGACGATCGGCTTCTGAGTAGAACGACCGATCCTCGGCAATACTGACAGCCTCCTGAAGTTGTTCTGGGAACAGCGGGACGTGCCAAGGTGTCGGGCATCTTCATCCCTTCGTCAGGAACGCTTCGATCGCATCGAGCCCGCGAACCAGCAGATCCATCGATGCAGCGAAACTGAGTCTCACATATCCCGGAGCACCGAAGGCGTCTCCGCTGACAAGGGCCACATGAGCCCGTTCGAGCAGGGCCGTGCAGAATTCCGTGGAGTCAGACACGGGCGTACCACCACCGACGGGCTTTCCGAAGTAACTGCTGACGTTGAAGAACACATAAAACGCTCCGCCGGGATCGGCGAATGTCAATCCAGGAATGGATCGGAGCCGGTCAACAACGTAGTCTCGACGCTTTGAAAATTCCCTGCACATTTCCGCAACGCAGTCCTGTGGTCCCTGCAGTGCAGCCAGCGCTGCATATTGACTGACGCTGCACGGGTTGGATGTCTGCTGACTCTGCAGTTTATTGATCGCCGCGCTGACATTTTCCGGTGCCAGCGTCCAGCCTATTCGCCAGCCCGTCATTGCATATGCTTTGCTCACACCGTTCACGATGATGGTTCGCTTCTTCACGTCATCACCGAAAGAGGCGAATGACCGGAATGTATGCCCGCTGTAGATCAGCTTGTCATAGATCTCATCGGACAACACATTCACGTCTTTTTCCACAGCAACTCTGGCAAGGGCTTCGAGTTGTTCGACCGGATAAACTCCACCCGTCGGATTGCTCGGGCTGTTGAGCATCATGAGGCGGGTCTTCGGCGTAATGGCTTTTCGAAACGCTTCCGGAGACAGGCAGAATCCATCCTTTTCATGGGTTTCCACGAACACGGGTCTGGCTCCAACCAGTTCAACCAGCGCCGAGTAACTGACCCAGAAGGGGGTGGGAATAATGACTTCATCACCCGGTTCGCAACATGCGACCAGGACGTTATGCAGACAATGCTTCGCTCCATTGGAGACGGTCACTTCAGACGGTTTGTAAACCACACCGTGATCACGCTTGAACGCATCGCAAATCGCCTGTTTCAGCTCGATGATACCCGTCGCAGCCGTATAGCGAGTCTGTCCGGCATCCATCGCCACCCTGGCTGCCTCGCGAATATGCTGAGGAGTGATAAAGTCGGGCTCACCGACCGTGAATTCCATCACATCAATCCCCTGTCCCCGCAGTTCGCGGGCCTTGGCGGCGGCAGCTAGCGTTTCAGAGGGCTTCAGAGCATTGACGAGCTTTGATGTGTGCATGGCAGTTGTGAATTCTTCCCGAAAAAAGCGAACTTCCTGAAAGTGTTGAAACACATGCGACGTGAGAATTCTGGGATGTCCCAGTCTACCGATGCGACACAGCGAACTGAAACATGGGTGGCGCCGCGACCGGAATTCCTGTACTCCGGAACTCCATCCGCGAGTGAAATGGAACTCCAGCAGCTTTCTATTCCGCCCCGAGACAATCCCGGACGCATGCCTCGGCCGTCTCACGCCACGTCGGGATTGTCGAGTCCGGGAGTCATTGTCAACGCCCGTGGTCCACTGCTGCCTCCTGACACGCCGGAATCGCATCGGTCTCCGATGACACAGCATCGCGAGGCATCGAAACAGCCTCCTGAATGGCACCAACAAGCTGATGCAATTCAAAAGGCTTTGCCAGCAACGGCCAGTGCCCAGACCATTTTCGCTGCTGTTCGCTTGTTGAGTGTCCAGACATGAACACAAATCGCAGGTCGCTCTGGATCTCCAGAGCTTTTCGGACAAGGTCTTCTCCGCTGATTCCTTCAAGAATCATGTCGGTGATGATCAACTGGATTGGCCTTCGGGAAGCTTGAAGAATCCTCAGTCCTTCTTCGCCGCAATCAGCAGTCTGAACCTTATGCCCAAGTTGCTGCAGATACATTCTCCCCAGCTTCTTCAGAGCGGGTTCATCTTCAATAAGGAGGATCTGCAGCGGCCGCTGTCCAGACGGACTGCCGCCGTTTTCGCGACTTGCTTTGGAGGACACGACAATTCGGGGCAGGTCAATCCGAAAGATACTGCCGGAGCCATGATCACTTTCAATCTCGATCGCACCTTCGTTCTGTTGAACAATGCCATAGACGGTCGCAAGACCAAGGCCTGGACCCTGACCGACAGGCTTTGTTGTGGTAAACGGTTCATAAAGTCTTGAAATCACATCGTGACTGATGCCCGGTCCGTTATCGGAAATCGTCAGAACGACGCAGTCTCCGGAAATCCTCCGACTGGCATTTGGACTGCGGAGCTCTTCAACTCGCAGGTTACGGGTTGAAATCATGATTCGGCCACCAGACGGCATAGCGTCGCGTGCGTTCATGCACAGTTGGGCCAGCAGTTGATCGACCTGAACGGGATCGATATTCACTGTCCAAAGGTCCGGCTCCTGGATCAAGTCGATGCGAATGTTTTCTCCAACGGATTTCCGGAGGAACTCCAGGAGTTGCCGAACCGTCTTGTTCAGGTCCAGCTTCTGCGGAGCAGCCGATTGGCGTCTCGCAAAAGTCAGCAACTGACGAGTCATTTCCGCAGATCGCTGACTGGCAGCCTGAATGGCCTTCAGGTGAGTCCGCTGCATCGAAGTCAGGGACGAGTCCATCAGCATCATTTCAGCGTGCCCGGCAATGACGGCCAGCATATTGTTGAAGTCATGTGCAATACCACCGGCCAGTCGACCAACGGATTCCAGCTTCTGTGACTGAATGAACTGAGCCTGAAGCCTGTCACGCTCCGCGTCGGCCATGCGCCGCTGAGTGACATCCTGAAAACTTCCGTAAAGACCCCTGGGCCTGCCCGACAGCATCCTGATATGTCCGATCACGCGGGCCCAGCGATGTTGCCCTCGTGCTGTCACAAACGGAAGTTCAATATCCCACGGTCGCCCGTTCTCGATCGCGTTCCGAATGGCTTCGGAAATCACTAGACGAGCCTCCTCCTGATAAAAATTGATGGCCGCCTCCAGCTCCGGCTGGTAATCGTCAGCAACCTCATGAAGTCGACACGTCTGTTTCGACCACTTCAAAGTGTTCGTCTCAAGGTCAAGCTGCCATGCTCCGATCGATGCGATCTCACCGGTTTCATTCAGCATCTCCTCCGCCTCTGCCAGCGACGCCTCCGTCTGACGTCGCAGGGACTCCCTTCGCCGGGCCAGAATGAGCTGCCCGAGGCATGCGAGAGCCGGCTCAAGATATCGAACAAGCCCATCCGTATACGGCTCCGGCGAGTTGGACAAACCGACCATGCCAACCGTTGCTCCATCGACCTGAATCGGTAGTCCCAGAAATCGCCTGAGCGGCGGATGTCCCGCCGGCAGACCGCCACGCTGCTCATCTGGTGACGGGGCGTTGGCAATGAGAGGTCTTTCCATATGCAGTGCGGAGCCAAACAGAGTCGCAAGATGACGAAACTCCAATCCGAAGCCATACGACTTCTCATAGCGTTTCCGAGTCTCCTGACTCCACGACAGACCGGCGAGCGAGAATTCCGGCAAATACAGATTTCCATCCGGCTGACACCGCACTTCACCAAGGAAACCGTACTCGCTGCTCGTCAGTTTCAGCAGCCGGAACAACATGTCTCCATACACGTACGTCGACTCATCAGGATTGCTGATGAAACGAGTCAGAGAATCACTGATCAACTTCAGGAGATCGCGATCATGCCTTAGTTCGCATTCAATTCGTTGACGCGCTGACACGTCCGTTAAGATCGAGAAATACCCGATGTGCCCCACGTCTTCGTCTGAAATCGGGTGCCCTTCAAGGGACACCCGGCATGGCATCCCGTCGCGCCGATAATTCAGAATCTCACACTCCAATGAAGCACCAACCTGCATCTGACGACGGATCAATCCAGCCGTCTCCGGATTCGTCTCCGGACCATACAGAAACTCACTCGGCTGCAGATGGCGGATCTCTTCCAGCCGCCACCCGGAAAGACACTCAAAAGCCTGATTCACCCAGACAACTCGCCCCTCCACATCAGAGACCAGCACCGGGTGCGAGGTGATGCTGGCGATCAGAGAGAACACCTGGCCGGTATGCAACCGCGCCATCAACCTCGACGTCAGGCCATGCTCCAGCGAGTTCCGCTGCGGCTGATCAGCATCTGTTCTCGGAGACTCTTGGGAACTCATCGAAGACTCAGTGAGGCTCAGGGCAGCAAAGATCCGTCTGACCTGCACTCTACCAAAGAGTGACGCTGTTCCCAATCAGCCCCGCGGTCCAGACCCTCGCATTTTCCGATCATATCCGGCCCCACCTCCATCACTCGCGAGCAGGAGGAAGCCGGATGATGACCCATAGCCCGATGCTGATAAAGAACGCCGCGATGCACCGTAGAAGAGTTGACGCCGGCCCAAAGATAAATGTGAAGATCGCGCCGAGCACGACAACCACAATCGCACGCACTTTGTCGTGAGGCCGAATTCCCCCAAGCTCTTCCCAGTCCCGCAGAATCCGCCCCAGGAATCGGGATTTCCTCAGACGAGCATGGAGCCTCGGCGATCCCTTCAGCAGCAGCAGGCTTCCAAGAAGAACAAATGGCGTTCCCGGGAGCACAGGCAGCACAAACCCCAAAACCCCCAGCAACAGACTGACTCCCGCCGCCGAGATATAGACGACCGAGCGTACTTTCGATACAGGGTGTGGAGCGGTCGACGTCGGCGATGAATCTTCCGAACTTTCAACCGTCCGGACTGTTGGCTTATTGAGACTCATCATTTTGCTTCAGTGGCGGCGGCAGCAACTGACAAAGCACCGGCCACAACAGAACCGAGACATCAGGTGCGGAATTCATTTGGCTTGAAGGAAAAGAACCGCAGCGAAGTTGAAGCC
>JBKDRW010000683.1:0-3094 GCA_046341255.1 Planctomycetota bacterium | reverse complement strand
CAGATATTCACGGTAGTGATACAGCTTTTCAACCGGAAGATCACCTTCGAGCGCTGCCATCAGATACTGCGTCGCCACACGATGGCCCGCTTCATCAAAGAAAATCGGCAATACATCCGGCGTTCCACCCGCTTCAGCATGCTTCATGAAGCTGTGCATGATCACAACTTCCGGAACCGTATCGAACGGACCACCCGTATGTCCGCCGAGCCCTTTGGCATCAGCAATCGCCGTGAAGAAGACAATGGCATCTCGGCAGATGTCAATATTCTTTTTCAGAGTTTCACGCTGCTCGGCGGTCAGCTTTGGGTTCCTCGGATCCAGAGGGATCGCCTGATACTGGTTCAGCGGAATCGGAAACTCAGCGGCCGCAGACATCGTGACAATTCTCCGTCAGATTTCAGAAAAGACAGGATTCTTCCTCAGCATCATGCGAACACGATGCACTCAGTTTCGGCTGGCGAACAACACGAGCGTTCCCAACGCTCGGGCCATCAGACTCTTCAGGGTCAAAAAGTCTGTGTCCCTTGTCAGGCGACCATCCCGAACCTTCAATGCCGACACTTCATTGTGCGCACCGCGAACGGCTTGCTCCAAAATCGGCGGCGAAAGTATGAAAGGCTCGTCAGGAATTGCAATCAATCGGCGACAAACCTGAAGTCGCCCCGCGGGATTCCCAGCGACTCCACGGCTCTGTCGGAAATTCGAGAATGTGCTGGCGGAATTCGGGGACGTCGAAGTCACTGCCGCCTTCGGACGCGAATCAATCCGAACTGTTTTTGCCCCCGTGACATGGGAACATGAGCCGCCTCGACTAACATCCACAGGTATCACGACATTCCTGAGCAGCACGTCGGAGCAATCAGCGACGACAATCCACAAGCAGACGACAATCCACAAGCAACTGCATCCTGCTATGAGCATAGACGCCATCATCATTGTCGATCACGGGTCGCGACGAAAGGAAAGCAACGAAATGCTGCATTCGGCAGCCGCGGCTTTCGCAACTCAGTCGAGCTATCAGATCGTCGAACCAGCCCACATGGAGCTTGCGGCACCAACGATCGCAGAAGCCTTCGCTCGATGTGCTGAACAGGGAGCCACACGTGTGATCGTGTTTCCCTACTTTCTGTCTCCCGGTCGCCACTGGACGGAAGACATCCCAGCACTGGTCGCGAAAGCCGCCGAATCGTTTCCAGGCATCTCGTGGCTGGTCACAGCACCATTCGGTCTGCATCCGAGGATGCTCGACGTCATCAACGACCGCATTCGACTTTGTGAACAGGCCGCGATTGCGAATGAGGCAGGCACGAATCCTGCAAACTGCGATGTCTGTCACGCAGGGCACATGTGCATGTTCCGAACGTCAGCAGATTCAGACTGACACACGCTTCAGTTCTTCAACAACACCGTCCCACAACTGAATCCGAAAAGAAATCGCATCGCGTGCGGCCTGAATTGCAGCAGCCGTTGCCGCGGGAGAATTGCACAGCAGTTCGACCATCCGTCGAGTCAGCGGACCATGATGGTCGCCATCCAGTTCGATGTGGCGTCGTATATAATACGCCAGACGAGGAACCTCCATGTCTGCCGCTTCAAACGCATGCAGCAATCGTTGAAACATGTCAGGGATAATGTCCTCGCGTCCAAAGCAGAAGACGCAGGCAACCTCCGCAGACGTCGCAGACGTCGCGATCCGATGTGTGAACTCGACAAACTGAGCCACACTCGCAGGAACCCCGATCTCTGTCAGCATTGATCGAACATCGTCTCGGCCGCGACGAAGCATGGTTTCGAAGCGACTGATCTGCGACCGATCTGCTACGACATCGTCCATGGCCTGCAGGTATAGCTCAAAGTGACTGCAATGCCCTCCACGACCGTCTTCGTCCGTCTCTTCCCCCAGCACAATCTCGTTCACAAATCTGGCCAGATTCGGATCCGCGACCGGAAGCCATGGAACTCGCGTGCAGCAGAGATCGTTCTGCAGCCGCTTCAGCAGCCACATAAAATCCAGCACGGCAAAAACATGATGCTGCATGAACAGTTTCAGAGACGCCACATCCCGAATGCAGTCGTAGATCGGGTGCGTCAGCAGACTGGCTCGCAGATCAGCGGTTTCAGCGAGAATCAGTCCCGCGGTGTTTCGAAGGGCAGGCTGAGTGGTCATGGTGGTCTGAAACTCTGTGCAGGGAAAACGTTCACATTCGAGAGGTCTGGAACAAATCGCCGTTCCCCAAATTCTAGGGGCGCCGCCCGAGACTGGCTTCGAGTTACCCTCGGACCCTCGCGGATTCCCGGTCTCGGTGGAACGGGATTTCCAGAAAAGTTCGCGGTTCCCTGAACGAAATCGCTCATGAGTCCCACACTCAAATCCACGTTGTCCGATCGGATTTTCACTCAGGGTCAGCCCTCCGTTTCGGGCCATCTCCTGCCCGACTCAGCGGGCATCTGCACAGAGCGACCGAATCACCCGCGAGCAACCGGCGACTTGACATAAATCGAAAAACCGATCCGGTTTACAAAAACTCGAGGCAAACTCCGCTCAGGTCATGACGTCAACATTTCGGACTGCGTGAGCCGTTCCAGTTTGGGTGATTCGGCAGAATCTGCCGAAAAACAGGATCGAACATGGGACGCCGGAACCATACACTATCGGTCGCGGCAGCAAGTCAGGTCTGGATGAATCTGCCCCCCGGGTCTGTCCGAAGATCATCGAGCTCAGCTGGCCGACTCAGTGTCCGGCTCAACTGCTGCTGATTCAGGTCTGAAGGTCGAAATTTTGGCGACGTGGGCGAAACGGCTGCAGACTCGCTCGATGAGTTGCGTCTGCCGGGTCTGAACCACAGTTGCAGGGAATGTTCAGCGGGTCGTGTCCTGACCTCTCAACCCGCGGTTTTTGACAAAGGTGACGACGTGGCTACCGTCGAAAAAGCAACACAAACGATCAACGGCGCTCAGATCTTCATTGAGATGCTGATTCGCATGGGAACTGACACCATTTATGCTTATCCGGTCGGATGCAGCATGCCGATGCTTAATTATCTGCGAGAACAGCGAGATCTATTTATTTCTATTGTTGATCTAGTTGTTC
>JBKDRW010000682.1:0-9434 GCA_046341255.1 Planctomycetota bacterium | reverse complement strand
CTTCTCGAGAGGCAACTCTGACGATTGATAAGGAATTGCAGAATGCGTCTGAAGAAGTCCGGATTGCTTTTCGGAGACTCGCTGCCCATGCGGCTCTTTGGATTGGAAAGGATTCGGCATCAACCACCGCACAGATGGATTTTGACCTGCCGTTTTCAAACGATTCTGTCTCCGATCAGTTTCTTGCGACCTACCTCACCGCACTGACAACAGCTCAGCAAAAAGATCTTCTTTCTCTGCTGGCAGGGCGACTCCGAGCAGAGACTCAGGCAGCCACTGCGCAGCAGCAGACACAGGCAACGCTGATCGGTCTCCGGACCAACCGATCACTCGATATACGACAACTTCAGGCTCTGATGGAAGCAAACCTCGAAGCCATGTACTTCACCAGCCATACAGAAGCATCTGCCTTCGAGCAGTTGATGAATTCTCTTTCCAAAGCTCAACGCGAACATTTTGAGTCAGCATTGAACATTCGATTGCCATCTGACAAGCCCACGATGAAACCCGGTAAAGGGAAGTCATGAGCAGCATGCCTGTCTCACGGTTTGTTTGAAGTCAACTGCGGTCCCCCACAATCCATCACTCTGCAATCAGGGCTTTTTGCATGAACATACTTCGTTTCTCTGTCGCAACGATACTCTTGCTGGCCGCAGCATTCTCGACAACTCAGGATGAGTCGGCCAGAACGAGTCAGCAGAAGATCCGTAAACCATCGATGGCTGACACCATCAGAGCCAATATCTATGCTGACAACACTTTTGATTTGTACATCAACGGAGAATTGGTTGCCGTTGACTCGATTCGGTTCATTCCGCACAACGTGATTTCGGTGGACATCCTGCCGGCATACCCGATGACCATCGCCGTCATGGCGAAAGACAATGCCGACTCAAAGACAGGGATGGAATACGCCAACACAAACATCGGCGACGCGGGTTTCATACTCAAATTCGGCGATGGCACCGTTACGAATGCTTCGTGGAAAGCCAAGTCATTCTTTCACGGTCCGATCAACCGAGACACCAGGAATCCTGAAGTGAGATCAGAATCGATCCCGGAGAACTGGTTTGCCATCGATTTCGACGATAGTTCGTGGAAAAATGCGAAAGAATATACCGAACAGGAAGTGGATCCAAAGCAGCCCTACTTTGAAAACGATTTCGATGGCGCAAAGTTCATCTGGTCCGATGACATCGCCCTCGACAACACGGTGGTTTTCCGCCATCGAGTCGATTCCCCCCCTGATGGAAAAACCCGACTTGACTTTCGCAATCTGAACAACGTCGTTCCCGACAGTCCTCCGGGCGGTGGCGGTAAGAAAGGAAAGAAAAGATGAAAGTGAGTCAACAATCATCGCAGTGGTGCGAAACCGTTTCATAAAACGACGGCTGATCAATATTTGTAAACGCTGATCCCGACGATCAAATGCCCTGCATCGGCCATCTGCAGGGGGCGCTGCGATGGAATAGATCGTCGCAGTGCACTCCATCTTCTTCAGCGTGAGTGTTCAGAAACGCTCACCCAAATTCGCACGGATCATCCGAGGATTAGTCCATGAAATACGACAGTCGACTTCTGTTTACGGCAGGTCTTGCTCTGGTTTTCTGCCCTTCAGCATGGTCTCACGATGGAGACACATTCCATACGCACGGCACTGCGTCGGAACGAACGTGGACATTACGTGACACTGGCGAAACGATCCGCGGGCAATTCGTCTCCTCAAAAGACGACCGAGTCTGGATTCGACGCAACGACGGCTGGGTGCGACCAGCAGAAATTCGACGGTTGTCCATGGATGACCAGGCATGGATAAGAACTCGAATGACCTCGATTCACGAAATAAACACCACCTACGTTATGACCTCGCAACAAGGGGCTCAAGGTACAAAGAATCGCAGCACGGCATCGTCAGAACCTGGTCTGTCCCTGCTTCAGAAGAGCTTCGAACCATTCAAGTCGACGGTGAAGACGCGGGCCGACGCCGACTATTTCTACGTCGAATCCAATGGCGTTCCTGACCATCAGATGATGGTAGGTATCACGGCATGGCAACAGCAGGTCCCGATCCCCCAGAAATACACTGGCAGTAATGCGTGGCAGATTCCTCTGCATCCGGTCCCGGCGAAAGAACCTATGTCGGCAAAGGATCACTTCTTTCGAGGTGCCATCGCGATTGCTGTCAATGGAATTCCGATCTTCAACCCGATCAAAAACGATGGGCGGACGGATACTCTGATCGCCGGGGAACTCGACAATTGGGGAGGTCACTGTGGTCGAGCTGACGACTACCACTATCACATCGCGCCAACTCATCTGCAGAAGGAGACTGGTACTGACGTCCCGATAGCATGGGCTTTGGATGGCTATCCAATCTATGGCTATCAGGACGAGAAGGCCCCTGATTTTGCTCCGCTTGATGAATGGAACGGGCATAAAGACGCAGACGGGCATTATCACTATCACGCGACGAAGAAGTATCCGTATCTGAATGGTGGTTTCTTTGGCGAAGTGGTTGAGCGGGACGGGCAGGTGGATCCTCAGCCTCGGGCAGAGTCACCTCGGCCTGCTCTACCGCCACTTCAGGGAGCGAAGATCGTTGATTTTGAAACAGCCAGCCCTGGTAATCATGTGTTGACATACGAGATTCGGGGACGCAAGGGATCCATCAGCTATTCGGTGGCTGAAAATGGTTCGGCGAAGTTCACGTTCAAAACGCCCAATGGTGAGACCAGCATTGAAGAGTACACCGCGAGGCCAGCACGAGGAGGTCGACCGGGTGGTGAGGGCGGGCCACCTCGAGATGATCGGCCTGAAAGTAGTCGCAAAGGTAAGGGACCTCCGCGAGATGGTGACCGACCTCCGAAGAACGGCGAACGTCCACCACGAGACACCGATCGTCCTCCTCGGGAAACTGAAGATGTTTCTAAAGGCGGGAGGAGGCCTCCGAGAGATGAGATGCAAAAAAACGAACCTTCATCCGCATCGAGGAAGTCCATTGGAAACATGAAGCTGACAAGTTCTTCTCTCGACGGAAATGGAATGCTGAGCATCGATTGTACCTGTGACGGGAAAAGCGAATCTCCTGCGATCGCATGGAGTAACGTCCCGAAAGGTACGAAATCAATCGCCATCAGTCTCTGGCATACCGCGCCGGACCAGGAGAAGTCTTACTGGGTCGTTTACAATATTCCAACGTCCGCGGATGGTCTGAAGCAGAATCAGAAGGATATCGGAACTGTTGGCCTGAATGATCGCAAGAAGGCGTCCTTCGACCCGATGTGCTCCCGGGGCCCCGGTGTGAAGACCTATCACATCACAGTGTTCGCTCTCTCGGAAGAGCTGAAACTATCATCACAACAGGCCACTCACAAAGGCCTTCTTGAGGCTGTCAAAGGCATCACACTGGCAGAGACGACGCTGGATTTTGACTACGAGCGACAAGAATGATGCTGCCAAAAAACCGGTGTCCGGGTTTCAGTTCGCAAAGGGCAAAATGACGGCCCGATCGACAAGACTTGAGGCGGCCAGTCGACGCTCTCCTGCTCGTCCCGGAGGGCCAGAGGAACATCTTCCGATGTTCACTATGGGCTGAAGAACAGTTTTCGCGAATCTGAAATGCAATCCGTGTCTGAGAATCCCTGTGCTTTCTGTGACCTGCGCGGTGAAAGGCTGTTTTCTCCAATGCGACTGACCATCTATTTTTTGACACTTTTGATACTGATCTTTCACTCAGGTAGTGCTCCTGCGGGCCCTCCGAATGTGGTGTTGATCCTCATGGATGACATGGGATGGCGTGACGTAGGGTTTGCGGGGAACGACTTTGTTGAAACGCCGAATCTCGATCGTCTGGCCAGCGAGGGCATTCGATTCACTCAGGCTTACGCAAGCGCGCCGAATTGCGCACCCACGCGTGCATGTTTGATGTCGGGGCAATACACACCAAGACATGGTGTTTTCACGGTGATCGATCCGCGGCATGATCCTGGCCAGTCGCATCACAAAGTGATATCAGCGAAAAGCAATGAAGCACTCAGTGGCGATGTGATCACGATTGCGGAACTGCTTCAGTCAAAAGGCTACGCGACCGCCTGTTTCGGCATGTGGAACCTCGGTCGAGGCCGCTCTGGTCCAGCCACTCCCACCGGGCAGGGTTTTGATCTGTTCACGGAACCGAAGTCCATCGGATTCGAAAAGGACGCCTACTTCGACAGTGAAGGTCGATATTGCTCGGATGTTTTGACTGATGAGACCCTTTCGTTCATCGAAAGCCATCGGTCCAGCCCGTTTTTTATCTACCTCGCCACACATGACGTCCACGCGCCTCTGGAGCCCAAGCCGGAACTCATCGCGAAGTACCAGAAAAAAAGCCAGCGTGTCAAGGTTTCAGAAGCGGAAATCCAACAGGCGGCCGCTGTAGAAGCCATTGACACAAACGTCGGTCGAATCATGAACAGGCTGAGAGAACTGAAAATCGACGACAATACGATCGTGATCTTTACCAGTGACAATGGTGGTACACCGCAATTCGTGGCTCCCTTGAATGGCAGCAAGGGCGCTCTTTATGAAGGCGGCATCCGAGTGCCTGCGGCAATCTGGTGGAAAGACCTGAAAAATCCCGGTCGTACTTTTGATGAACCCGTCCTGAGCATGGACTTCTATCCCACCATAGCCGAACTGACGGGGATTGATCTTCCTCGGGACCAGCCAGTCGATGGAACAAGCCTCGCGTCCATTTTACGAGATGAAACGAAATCACTTCAACGGGAGGCCGTCTTCTGGCATTTCCCCTGCTATATCGGACGTGGAGAGCCAAGTAGCGCAGTTCGAATGGGAGACTGGAAGCTGATCGAGAAGTTTCAGGATGAAACCTTTGAGCTCTACAATCTGCGAAATGATCCGGGCGAAAAAACAAACCTCGCTCCCAGCGAGTCGGAGCATCTCCAAAGATTGAAGAAGACCCTCCGCTTGTGGCAGGACAAACTTCATGCACCTCGTCCGACAGACCCCAACCCGAATTACGATCCCTCAGCCGTTCAACAAAGAGGTCCGCGCAACGGAGGTGGTGGCGGCGATGCCGGCAGAGGCAAGGGTGGGGGCGGTGGCAAGAAGAAGGCCAAATGATTGTTGTCATAAGGTGCCAATTTGCCCGTGGCTGGTAAATCCACCACTGGAATCATACCCTTTCCGACTCGTCATAAGATTCAAAGACTGACCGTCCGAGCAGGAATTGGAGATGATAAGAAACAAGATTCCAAATGGCCTGCTGGCTGGTTTGGCAGCATTGATTGTTCAGGCTCATTGCCACGCAGACGACTGGCCTCAATGGGGTGGCCCGAAGCGAGACTGCGTGTGGCATGAAGATGGCATCGTTGACACCTTCGCAGTTCAGGACCTTCTGCCACGAGTCTGGTCAACTGCTGTTGGTGAAGGATACTCGGGACCTGCCGTTGCAGATGGTCGTGTTTTCCTGACAGATCGCATCATTGAGGGTGAACTTGAACGGTTGCTGTGCTTTGACGCAGAAAACGGAAAGCCGCTGTGGAAGCACGAGTACTTCTGTCGGTACACCGTGAGCTACCCAGCGGGACCGCGAGCAACACCGGTCGTGGATGACGATCGGGTTTACTTCATTGGCACTCAGGGCCATATGTTTTGTATGAATGCGGCTGATGGCAGCATCGTGTGGAAGAAGTATTTCCCTGACGACTACGGGACAGAACTTCCAATCTGGGGCATGGCCGCGTCGCCGCTTGTCGATGGAGATAAACTGATCACCCTTGTCGGTGGCACAAACAACGCACTGGTTGTGTGTTTCGAAAAAAAAAACCGGCCACGAACTCTGGCGTTCGCTGGATGACAAACAGGTTGGCTATTGTCCCCCCGTGATTTACGAGTTCGGTGGACGACGTCAGTTGATCGTCTGGCATCCAACCGCGGTGTCATCACTCGATCCGGAAACCGGCTCCGTCATCTGGGAACATTCGTGGGATATCAAGGCCGGCCTCAGCATTCCGATGCCTCGGAAACTTGATGATCGACTTTTCGTCACGTCATTTTATGAAGGGCCCCATATGCTGAAAGTCGGTGCAGATGATGCTGAGCTCCTCTGGAAGGGCAACGGAGCCAACGAACAGCAAACCGACAAACTCCACAGCATCATGCCAACACCTGTTGTGACGAAGGAAAACATCTTTGGAGTCTGCAGTTATGGTCAACTTCGTTGTCTGGACACAAACACTGGAGAACGTATCTGGGAGACCGTGGAAGCAACGGGTAGTGGCCGTTGGTGGAATGCTTTCATCGTGCCGCAGGGAAGTCGCTACTTTCTGCACAACGAACAGGGTGATCTGATCATCGCCAATCTGACGCGTGAAGGATACAAAGAAGTCAGTCGCGCCAAACTCATCGAGCCAACACGTCCGGTTCAAAGGAGAATCACGATCTGGTCACATCCTGCTTTCGCTATGAAGAGTGTCTTCGCTCGCAACGATAAAGAACTTGTGAGAGTTAATCTGTCGAAATGAGGTTTGCTCTGAACCAGAGCCATTCATCTGATCCTGCAGAAATAAGACGACATCCGTCATTTTGCCATCCGCCCAAATCGCCTATCTCATAACCTTCATATGGTCAAACCGAAATGCCGATGTGGCTTTGTACTCTGCCTGCCCTGTGCGGATGTTTTCACGGATTAATCGCAGAGGATTCGATGCTGTGAAACCACTGGCAACAGCCAGCATGTGGCACCGGAACCATCACTACGAGGGCTCTTGAAACAAAGCCTTCAATCGCCGTCGACAAGATCCCAGAACTCCGCTTCATTCGGATCCACCGTCTTCCGCTTCTTGACTTCCGATTTCTTCGATGGCCTTGGTTCAGCCTTTGGATTCACGCCTTTTGCCGGAACAGGTGGTTTCCGATTCGCCTGCGTGCTGCGAGAGGCTGGTTTCTGCTTCAAGACGCTCGCACCGCAGGCATTGCAAAGGCCTCTGATCAGTTCACCGCCACACGAATTGCAGAGCAAAACCGGCTGGTCAATGAATTCGCTGGCAGCCGCAACTTGTGTGGAATCAGCAAGGTTCGAAAGTAGCTCCAGCGCATCCCACTCCGGCTCCATGACTGGTGGCAGCGGTTCTCTGGCGGATCCATGAAGCCTTGCCGTATGAGTTTTCGGCGAAGGGGGACTCGAAGAACTTTCAGGAGCAGAAGAATTGGGTCGAGCCAACGCGGTCAATGGACCGGCCATCAGGTGATCCGACGTCGAATCACGATCTCCGGCAACACCTGCCACAGACCGCGGCTCCAGTTGTGCCGCGACATTCTGCTGGCGAACAATCTCTACTTCGGCCTGTCGACCACTTTGAGGTTCGCACGCCGACACATGTACTCGGGCCTGATGATCATAACTGATGGTCACCTCAATTTCGGTGCCTTCCGGAAGATTCAGTGGAAGATCGGTAATCTCGCAGTCTCCAAGTACCGTTGGTGGACGGTCCACTCCAGCTCCACTTTCGACAATTCGAACGTGAACACGCGTCTGATTGGCAACAACGGTGCCAAACACATGTGTTCGCGAAAAGGGCAGAGGTGTGTTTGCTGGAATCAGATAATGAGGAACTCGCTGGCCCGTATTTTCATCCCGGATGAGTATACCAAGCGACCTCGCGTTGACGCTCTGCTGCCTGACCTTTGCCAGTCGAGACGACGCAGTACTATGAAAAACTGTTCGTGCGTATTGATCATTGGACAACAGCATTCCCGCGTAGTACGCCGCGCCGTGAGCAATCGACTGATCGGGAGACAGTGACGTATTCAGAGTGCGTCCGCTGAGCTTTTTCAGACTCTCACGAATCATCGGCATTCGCGATGCACCGCCGGTGGTCAGCACGACATCAACGTGTGCCCATCCGAGATTGTTGTCTTTCAGGATTCTTCGAGTAATCTCTTCTGAGCGCTGAAGCAGACGGCGGCTGCGCAGTTCGAATTCCGGCTGTTCAAGCTGATAGGTTTTCCGATGGCCATCATGATGAACCGTAATCGCAGCTCGAGGACGAACGGAGAGACTGCGTTTTGCCTGTTCAGCCTCCAGAAACAGAAACTGAAGGCTGCTGAGATTCAGTCTGGGATCTTCACCAAAGTCCGCGATGAACATTTCCGCTGCGGCATCGACAAGCACTCTGGTGAAGTTCAAACCACCCAACTCGAGGTCACCGTCGCTCGCGACGACTCGGACCTGATCAGGAGTGTACTTGACAATCGCGAGGTCAAGCGTTCCCCCTCCAAGGTCATAGACCAGCAATTGCTGATCAATCGCCAGCTCAGTAAACGCCAGACCTTCATTGCCGAGAACATGACATAGCGCCGCAGCGACCGGCTCATTGATCATCTCAATGCGTTCCAGTCCGGCGGCGTGCCCGGCCTGCATCGTCGCATGTCTCTGTGCATCACCAAATTGAGCAGGAACAGTAATCACTGCTTCACGAATCTCGCCGATTTGCTCCTGAGCAGCCGAGATCAGTTTCCGAAGAATCATGCCCGACACATGCGTTGGCGTGTAACGCGTCTCTCCGATCTTCCAGAACTTTTCTGAATTGCCCATGAATCGCTTGGCGTGCTGAACAACTCGTTCTGGACTCGCGATGGCATTTCGCAAAGCTTCTGTTCCGACGACAGGTGTGTCACCATCAAAAAAAACGACCGAAGGTGTCGACAACTCGCCTTCCTGATTGGGAATCGTCACCGGCTGGCCATGTTCATTCAGCCACGCAATGCACGAATACGTCGTACCAAGGTCGATTCCAACCGCATGTGTCTGTTTCATTGCAGAACTCATTCCAATGCGCGCCGATAAGGGCAACTGCCTGAGAGGGATTCAGCTTCCGACCAGAAAACACGGCCATCGCCGGAGAGGATGTACCCGTGACAATGATGAGACTCTACAACGATCGATGCTGACTCTCCAGACCTGCATATCAGATCCAAAGAATCTGCGATCTTTTATATGAATCCGCCGTTCACGGTGGATCAGTTTCACAGCAAAATAGTCCCGGTGAAGTCCAGAATAATCCACGCAGGAGATCATAGCGATGACGAGCTCGCAAAAACGACGATCCGTTCGACATATCGCCTTGATCGTGTTACTGACCGCATCAAATGCCTTGTCCCTCCACGGAGATGATGACCAGGTCCGATTTCGGAAAGGTAAAGAATTCGAAAAATCTTTGGCAGAGGTCACGAGGGTCAGCAGCATTTTGATTCCCCTGCAGGTTCAGCTAGACGATCTGATGCAGTCATCCGGACTGGCGATTCATCGAGATCGCAGAATCGACCCGGGCCAGCCGATTTCACTGGAAACGGATTTTCTTCCCCGAGTTCAGGTGCTGGCGAGGATTTCTTCGACAATTCCCGGCACATCCATTTGCGTGATCGATGAC
>JBKDRW010000681.1:0-5224 GCA_046341255.1 Planctomycetota bacterium | reverse complement strand
GACCTTCCGTAACCGAAACCCCCAGATGATCTGCCGCCACCGATTCAATCGTATGCGCTTCGTCAAAGATTACCGTGTCGTACTCAGGGAGAATGCTGGCATCTTCTCGTCGTAACGCCAGATCGGAAAAGAACAAGGCGTGGTTGACGATCAGCAGGTCTGCATTCCAGACCCGTCGTCGTGCAGCATAATAAAAACATTTCGAATGCGTCGGGCATTTCTTGCGCAGACAGTCACCATGATCGCTCAGAACTTCATCCCAGACCTCCGGACGAGGCTGAAACGACAGATCCGAACGACTCCCGTCCGTTGTTGTGTCTGCCCACTGCCGGATCTTCGCAAGTTGTCGCTGCCCCTCACTCTCAAACAACACCTTCTGCGATGTTCGGGCAATGGTCTTATCCAGCCGCCGCAGGCTGATGTAGTTGCCTCGCCCCTTGACAAGCACTGCCGAGAACTCAACCGGAAGAACCGACTGCAAAAATGGAATATCATGATGAATCAACTGTTCCTGCAGACTGATCGTATGCGTGGAAACAATGATCCTTCGCTTCGCAGGAACCTCTGAATCGTCCATATTCGCGGAACGATGCTCGGGCCTGACCGATGGCGACGACAACTGTGCAGAGAGAATCGCCGGTATCAGATAGGCAAAGCTTTTTCCGACACCTGTGCCTGCTTCAGCAATCAGATGCCGTTTTTGAGCGATGGCAGCTTCAACCGCTTCTGCCATCGCCAGTTGTTCCGGCCGAGGCTCGTAGCCGGGTAATCGTCGGGCAATCACTCCGCCGGGCCCCAGCACGTCAGCCACCGTACAGACGTGCTCACTCATGGTTGTTCCGACGTTCATTCACTCAGTGATCAGGGCGGATGTCTCCGCCGGTGCGACCGGCGGAAGATCCGGCTCGTGCCGGACTGGTGACCATCGTGAGCATCTGAGCGCGAACTGCAAGCCTTCCCAGATCGGCCGCCTCAAAGGCGGGATTTGGACTGCCGGCAAAAACCTGGACTACTCCTCGACAACGACCAGAAGCCAATCGAATGGGAACACACATCAGGGAAATCTGACCCATGCGCATCAAGGCCGGCTGTTCAGCTCCTGCCTCCCTCCATAGATCACTGATCAGCAGACATTCGGACTGACTGACCACCCGCTGAATCACATTCGTGCAGACCACGAAGTCGCAGCCCTGCGTCTCTGATACGCCCCAGACCGACAGTTCCGAACAATCACTCCCCTCGCACAACAGAATCACGACTTCGTTCGCCGGTGGAAAATATCTTCGGAGTTGTTCAGCAACGGCATCGCATCCCGCCGGATCATGAGCCCCTTCCAGAACAGCGAAGAACTGCATCGCCTGAGAAATGGGCTTGGCGGAATCCTGAGACAGAAGCGTCACAATCGACTGCTCCGTCAACACAACAGTCGCACGAATCCTGTCGGGAACAATATTGCATCGATGCTCTGTCGATAAGCGAAGGCTCCGCGAACGGAGAGGCACCGCCGCTCGAGTCAGCGAAGCCTCCGGATCTTCATGCTCCGGCGAAGGAATCGTATACACTGGTAACAGACCGCTCTGAACATCAGAAGAATCTTCCTGATCATGCTCAAAATAGACGACGGTGGCCGTCGCCACCTGAATCCTGTCTCCATGATTCAGGCGAACAGGAGCCAACAGCTTCTGGCCATTCAAATACGTGTGATTGGAACTCAGGTTTTCCAGCACGCATCCGCCTTCATCGCACGTAATCACCGCATGCTGTTTACTGACAACTGCCAGTGAAATCCTGATCTCACTCTCCAGAGATCTTCCGATCCTCGTCACGCCGTTTTTCAGTTCAAAAACAGTCGACTGGGTCGAAAATAATGTTTTGATGTGGGGCATTTCGACTGTACTCAATGATCTTCGTCTGCAGGACAGTCGGCGAGTGTAGTTTGAAGTCTTCACGGCTCAACAATTTCCGACAGGCTAATTCCGGAATTGGTCCGTAAGGACTCCCCGACGCCACATCGAGGCAATCAGGCTTGCTTCTCACAAGCCCATATCCGATAGATTTGTTCAGGTTCCGCGATCAACCTGCCTTCTCATCAGCCGCAGGCGGGCTCCATTTCGCCATCCTGATCATATGAACCACAGATTCACTGAGGCAGCACGTCCGGACTGCGATGTCACCGCGAAACAGTCGGGCTCCCCAAAGCCATGCCTTTGACCGCTGTCGCGCAAACGTGACCTTCATGCAGACGCATACGAGTGACCCGCAGGGTGCCTCAGCGCCTCGAGAATACCACCTCGATTCATGCTGTGCCCGAGCGAACGCTGCGATGATTTTTGAGAGAGCCTGAAGTTCAAGTCAGCACCTCAGAACAGAGGGCGTTCAGATTTGTTCAGGCGGAATGGTCAAGGACGCGGGCGATCACCACGGCGTGAACCGATGCGGCACCGGCGGATTTAAGAGTGCGAGCTGCTTCGGAGATGGTTGCACCAGTGGTCAGTACGTCATCGACGACCATGATCCGACGGCCTTCAATCAGCGAACTCTTCCGAAGCCCGAATGACTTTGCCTGATTCTCAACTCGCTGACTCACGGAGACACGTTTTTGCGGACGCGTGCGACGAGTTCTCAGCAGAACATCTGATACACACGGTCGCTGGATGCTGCCGGCCAGTTCCGCTGCAACGATCCACGCCGGATTGAAAGGGCGGGTCAGGCGTTGCTGCCATGATTGCGGGACTGGAACAATCACGTCGGCCCGGATGGCTTCCACCTGTTCCCGTCGATGAGTTGCCAGCAACCGCCCAAGCGCTTTCATTCGAACGGCCGACCACGACCATTTGGCAGACAGCAAGGCCCTGCGAAGTGTCGTGTCGTACATTCCGAGACAACAGACGGAATCAAATCTCAGAGTTCGCTGACGGCAGTGAACGCAACCGTCATCCGATTTCGCGTATGGCCCGATCTCTGCTGCACACCGCAGACATCGATTCAGCGGGGCAGGGCAAAGCTTTGCCTCACACTCCGAACAATATAAAATACCGAACCCGGCGAGATAGTCTTCCGCATCACACAGCGGGCACTTCGGAGGCAGCAGGAAATCCGCGATCGCCCGGCAGCTTCCCCGCATGGCATCCAGTATCCGAGTTTTCTGAAGACGCTTCGACACAACGCCCTCCTCATCGATGACAACCCCGGGGTCACGGGCATGTGAAGTTCTTATTCCTGGCCGCTCCCCTTTCATCCTCACAGATCGTATCGAACCACGATCCGGAAATCATCCTGCTCAATCGTCTGCAGGATGATACCCGTTGTCTGCTTCGGCCACTGTTCTTCAGGTTACGAACGAAGCATTCCTGAAACGCGACTCTGCAGAACTGCAGGCGATTGGAACCAGACCCCGGCTGCATGCACCGACTGCCGAACATGGAGTGGCGTTTCGTCGGACAGGATCAGTCCGATCTCGCCGTCTGACGGCCACCGAACCTGCACCATCGGCTGCCAGCAGACACCAGACGGAACAGATGCACAGGACTCCCACAAGTACCCTCCGCATCTCAGCAGCGTCCCGGATCCGATGCAAAGTCCCCGGGACAGCCGCACGATCCTGGCTTGATACGCATCTCAGCAGGTTTCCATTCAATCCTGCGAGTTGCCCTGTGCCGACTGAGCCATTTGGCAAACAAGATAAGTTTTGCCGGATGTTCCGATTACAGCAATCGTACCAGTCGTGCCGATGGCGCCGATATGCAGTCTCTCAACCCTCAATTTGACCTGCTTGGGCGCCTGATCACGGCTACGGAACTCCGTCAGAAGGTGATCAGCAACAACATCGCCAACGTCCATACGCCGAATTACAAGCGAATGGATGTGAACTTTGAAGCCCAGTTGGCTCAGGAGATCGAGGGACGGGCGACTGGTCCGGCGAGTCCGGAAGTCGTCCTGACTCCCGGCCTGATTGCTCGAGCAGATGGAAACAACGTCGACATCGATCGCGAGATTGGTCAGATGAACAAGAACGCGATGCTGCAACAGACTTACATTCAGCTGCTTGGCAACCATCTGGAACAAATGCGACTGGCGATTGAAGGATCGTAGAGCGGAAGGGCAGTCGGTGTCTGACAACGAGCCTCCGATTGACCGGCGGAACGAGGAATCTGTTCCATGAGCATGAAATCAATTTTATCCGGTATGGAAATCAGTTCGTCAGGACTGGCTGGCGAACGGCTGCGCATGGAAGTTGCGGCAAACAATATCGCGAACATCCATTCGACACGAACACCGGAAGGTGGACCTTATCAGCGACAGACGGTGACTTTTGCGTCGGCCATGCACCAGCAGATCCTGCAGGCCAACGGCCGGGTGGACGGCAAATTGCAGGGCGTTGACGTGATCGGAATCAATTCGGACCCGACACCCGGGCCACAGATTCATGATCCCGGACATCCGGATGCAGACGCCGAGGGCTTTGTTCGCATGCCGAACGTCAATCTGTCACACGAGATGGTTGACATGCTGACTGCCAGTCGTGCCTATGAAGCGAATCTGAAGGCAATGGAGACTTTTCGTCAGATGGCTGAACAGTCACTGTCACTTCTTCGAGGTCTCCGCTGATGTCGCTGCAGTCTCTACAGACGATGTATGGACCAAACGGACTTCCCCAGTCCGGCGCGACGCCGTTCGTGAATCTGCGGGCCAGCGACGGTCAGCTTCCCTTTTCTGATCTGATCAAAGGACTGGTCGAACAGACAGACCAACAGCAGGTGGCTGCCGAGGAGGGAGTTCATCAACTGGTCACCGGAGAAACCGACAGTATCCATGAAGTGGTTCTGACGGCGTCTCGAGCCGATCTGGCATTTCGACTGATGATGGAGATCCGTAATCGACTGATCGCGTCTTATCAGGAAGTAATGAGAATGCAGGTCTGACGCATCTGCTGAAGCGTGACATTGCAAAATCATGGCGATCACAAGGACGTGGAATAAAGAGTCATGGCATTCTGGAATTCACTCAAAGAGCAAATGCTGGCGCTGTGGAACCGATGGACCATTGCGCAGAGAGTTGGGTTTTCGATTGCTTCGCTGACCTGCCTCGCGGCCGTGATCGGCACGATGATCTGGGCATCACAGCCCGATTATGTGGTGCTCGTCAGCAATCTTCCGTCTTCCCGAATTGCTGAAATCGCTGGCAAACTGGACACCGAAAAAATCACCTACAAGCTGAATATCTC
>JBKDRW010000680.1:0-2675 GCA_046341255.1 Planctomycetota bacterium | reverse complement strand
CCAGAACGCTGCTGCTGAGTCAGCAGACTCGATTCAGACGGAAACGTCACCCAGTTCGACAAATCGTCCCGAACCTCCGCAGGATAACGAGAATCTGGCCGAACGGTCAGAGCCACGAAAATCCGAAGATGGTGAGGGATTGACAGGATAGTGAAGATCGTCCGGTTGCAGCTTGTTGAAGATCACATCTGACTTCAGGGGCATCACGGAGATCGCATGAACAGCACGAAGAAACAGGTTGGCAGGGACGCCGACACCCCGGAGTATCCATCACCTGCGAACCGCACACGATCAACCGAATCTTCTCAGGCTTTACTCTCCACAGCCAGGATGATGAATCGGTGGACGTCAAAACACTCGAAGGCACGACAATGGCATCAGGTAAGGAATTTGGTTCTGGCAAGACCGCACAGCAGGGCAAGCGAAATGCCAACTGTTCATTTTGTCGCAAGAACTACCGGGAAGTAGGACCTCTCGTTGAGGGGCCGGAAGACGTTTACATCTGCGGCGAATGCATTGAACTCTGCCAGTCGATCCTCGATCAGGAACGTCGCCGACGAGGATCCTCAAAGAAACTGTTCAATCGAGTTCCCACGCCACGAGAGATCGTCAAGGAACTGGACCAGTACGTGATCGGCCAGCAGAAGTCGAAAAAACTTCTGTCTGTCGCAGTGCACAGCCACTACAAACGACTGATGCACAATATGGAAGTCGGCACCGAAGAAGTGGAGATCGAGAAATCGAACATTCTGCTGATCGGCCCGACCGGATCCGGCAAGACTTTACTCGCAAAGACCCTGGCGAAGTCTCTTCAGGTTCCGTTTGCGATCGGTGACGCGACGACGCTGACTGAAGCCGGTTATGTGGGCGAAGATGTGGAAAACCTTCTGTTGAAACTGCTGCATGCGGCAGACTTCGACATTGAGGCGGCGCAGCGAGGAATCATCTTCATCGATGAGATTGACAAGATCGGCAAGACGAGCCAGAACGTGAGCATCACTCGCGATGTCTCCGGTGAAGGTGTTCAGCAGGCTTTGCTGAAAATGCTGGAGGGCACCGTGGCGAATGTTCCTCCACAGGGTGGCCGTAAGCATCCGGAGCAGCAATATATTCAGATCGACACGACCAACATTCTGTTCATCTGCGGTGGTACGTTTGTCGGCCTCGAGGACATTATCGCTCGCCGTCTGGGCAAGAAAGTCATTGGTTTCGGCAATACGAATGACCAGCATGAAGATCAGGCCCGAGAGCAACTGCTGGGACAGGCCACCGTCGAGGACGTGATGGAATTCGGATTGATTCCCGAATTGCTCGGACGACTGCCCGTCATTGGTACGCTGGCACCGCTGGATGAAGATGCTCTGATGCAGGTTCTGACAGAGCCCCGAAATGCTCTGGTTCGACAGTATAAAAAGATGTTCGAGATGGAAGACTGCTCACTCGAATTCACTGACGGCGCACTTCGCGAAATCGCAAAGCTGGCTCGAATTCGCGAAACGGGTGCTCGAGGTCTGCGAAGCATTCTGGAGCAGGTCATGTTCGAGTTGATGTTCGAACTTCCAGAACTGGAACGCGGCCAGAAGTTCGTGATCACAGAAGAAATCGTTCGCGGCGATCGCAAGGTCTTTCAACGCGATTCCGCGGCTGCCTGAATGCCGGACGTGACACCTGCTCGACCTGCACCGAAACACATCGAAGCGTCTCGAGCAGGATCCTCCTTCCGGCTGCTCTGCGACTGATCAAACCAAATGATGCGTGTGCAGGTTCTTCACGGCTGCAGCCCGACCGGCATGACTGCTGTCGGGCACATTCGTTCCCATCCGCCTGACGGAATCAGCCCCCGCAGGATTGAGACCCACAAGAACCGTCGCTGCAACCCATGGAAGACGCATGGGGCACTTTCCAGTGTTCCAGAAGTCTGGCAGAATCATAATCGCCCGCAGTGATCTCGAAACCCAGGTCCGAAATCATTCGGAAATCTTCTTCTGCCTTTTGCCCGGGTGTGGTCAGATAATCGCTGACGAACATCGAATTTGCCGCATACAGTCCCATCGACTGCATCGACCGCAGATTGACTTCACGTCCACCAGCAATTCGCAACTCCGCCGCAGGATTGGTCAGCCGAAACATTGACAGCACCCTGAGGCAAAAACGCGGATCCAGTTCGCGAACCGACTGCAACGGAGTGCCGTCTATGGAATTCAGGAAGTTGACCGGGATGGATTCGACTTTCAACTCCGCCAGCTTCAGAGCCACATCGACAACATCCTCATGAACCTCGCCCATACCCACGATCATCCCGGCGCACAACTCAAGACCGGCGCTGCGACAGATGTCCAGTGTTTCGAGACGATCCTTGAACGTGTGAGTTGTGCAGATTTCAGGATGAAATCGCTCGCTGGTATTCAGATTATGGTTCACGCGATCAACACCGGCTTCCTTAAGCCTGATGGCCTGCTCGGGCTTCAGCAGCCCGAGGCAGCAGCAGATGTGAAGTCCGTACGTGTCCTTGATCTGACGAACAACGTTCGCCACATGATCGACTTCTCGATCCGTGGGGCCTCGTCCGCTGGCGACAATGCAGTAAGTTCGGGCGTTGCTTTCCGCAGCTTTGCGTGCACCTTCCATCAGTCGCTCGGCATTCAGCATCGCGTACTTCTCGATCGGTGCTTCAG
>JBKDRW010000679.1:0-8676 GCA_046341255.1 Planctomycetota bacterium | reverse complement strand
CTGTATCTGACTCCTGACGGTCAGAAACAGTGCTGCGAAATGCGCAAGTCTGAGCCGCTGGATGCTGTCAAGGGGCAATATGATGCGCTGGTCGGCAGTCTGAGGCGAGCTGACGGTGGTCGTCGGGGAGTCTGTCCGATTCTGGCAATCGACAGTCGACTCAATTGCCTCCGAATCAACGTGTTGGCGAACTATTCTGACGAACAGCTGGATGGGTATATCCGCGAACACGAGGTCATCCTGAATCCATTGCACGCTCAGGGATACTCAACCATCGGCTGCAATCGTTGCACCACGCCTGTTTTGCCCGGAGAGCCAAAACGCGCTGGTCGATGGCGACATTTGGGTCCGTGGAGTGTCTATTGCGGGATCAATCCAACGGATCTGGATCCGGAACGATCCCCTGCCGTCGACTTTCCGCAGGATCTGGTCGACCGCATTCTTGGTCGTCAAACAGACTTCATCATTTGATCAAAGTACGCTCCACGCCTCGTTGGACTCTCGATCGGCGTTTTACGTCTTCTGCTTTTTTGATTTTCGCCCTGTTTCCAGGAACTCACTTCCATGACCGATATCCACGATCTCACTCGCAGACTGCAGCGTCCTGCGGAGTCTAAAATTGTTCTGTACGTTGCTGATGGACTTGGCGGTCTGCCGTTGCAGCCTGGTGGAAAGACAGAGCTGGAGACAGCCAGCACGCCGAATCTGGATGCTCTGGCGCAGAGAGCTTCGCTTGGCATGAGCATACCCGTACTGCCTGGTATTGCCCCTGGCAGCGGACCGGGACACCTCGGTCTGTTCGGCTATGACCCGCTGAAGTATGACATCGGCCGTGGTGTTCTCGAGGCACTGGGCATCGACTTTGCCCTGACGGATCGAGACGTTGCTGTTCGAGGCAATTTTGTCACCGTCGATGCCGCTGGAAATATCAGTGATCGCCGCGCGGGACGAGTGTCCTCCGACATCGCAAAGAAACTCTGCGAGAAGCTCGACAAAATTACGATCCCTGGAGTGGAGGTGTTTGTTCGTCACGTGAAGGAATACCGCCTCGTGATCGTCATCCGAGGCGATGGCTTAGGCGGCAACGTGAATGACACCGATCCTCAGCGCACGGGTGTTCCGCCATTGAAACCGACCGGTTCCGATTCATCTTCGCAGAAAACCGCACGGATTCTGGAAGAGTTTATGAAGCAGGCGGCCGAAGTACTCAGGCACGATGAGCCGGCCAATCTGCTGACTATGCGAGGGATCGCAAAGATGCCTCCGATCCCGAAGTTTCATGAGGTCTACGGGACAAAGGCTGCTGCGATTGCAGTCTATCCGATGTACAGAGGCTTGGCGCGGCTGGTGGACATGGACATTCTGGATGCTGGTCAGACGTTGCAGGATCAGATGCAGTGCCTCGCAGCCAACTGGTCAAAATACGATTTCTTCTTTATTCATTTCAAGTATACCGACAGTACCGGCGAAGATGGGAACTTTGACGCCAAGGTGAAGCGAACGGAAGAATACGATTCCGCGATTCCTGACATCATGGCACTGAAGCCGGATGTGCTGATCTGCACGGGTGACCACAGCACGCCGTCTAAAATGAAGTCTCACAGCGGTCATCCGGTTCCGACAATGCTGGTGTCGGACATCTGCCGATTTGATGGATCGAGGCAATTCGGCGAATCCGCATGCCGCGTCGGCGAACTGGGAATTTTCGAAGCAAAGTATTTGATGCTTCAGGCTCTGGCCCACGCTGGTCGCCTCGAGAAATATGGCGCGTAGTGAGTTTCTTTGGCCTCCGATTTAAAGTGTTTTGAGGGATGGCTGGTTTTCTGGCGTGTTGTGATTGTGCAGGGCAACTGGCCTCGCAGTGGACTCGCCACGATAACCTCGGGGCTTCCGTTTATCCCTTCGGTGCATCTTCATGATCATCGGGCTTGGAACAGACATCGTCGAAATCTCTCGAATCCGATCCATGGTGGAACGGCACGGAGATCATTTCGTCGATCGATGTTTCACAGCGAGGGAGATTGAGTACGCTCAGAAACATCGTGACTCGGTCGTGCGATTGGCAGGACGCTGGGCTGCGAAAGAGGCGGTCGTCAAGGTTCTCGGCACAGGTTTTGTGAACGGCATCACGTTTCATGACGTGGAGGTGGTCTCGCTTCACACGGGACAGCCGACTGTCAAGCTTGGAGGCGAAGCGGCCGAGATTGCCCTGCGGCTTGGAATCACGGAAGTCAAGCTGACGATTTCGCATGCCCGCGACTATGCGACGGCAACGGCGATCGGTCTCGGAATACCCGAAGTCACATGATCGCAGGGGAAAGAAGACGTAATGATCGAACGGATCGAATCGCTCGATGACCCGCGACTGAATGTGTTTCGCAGTCTGAAAACGACCAACACAATTCGCGACGCACGAATATTCATTGCGGAAGGTCAGACGCTGGTCGAACGCATACTTCGCAGCCATTTTGAAGTGCGCAGTCTGCTTATTACCGATCGCAGATTTCCGAATTTTGAATCAAAGTTGCCAGCGAATGTACCGGTCTTTCGACTTGCCAATGATCTTGCCGAAGAGTTGATCGGCTTCAGCTTTCACGCCGGTGTGATGGCGTGTGTTTCACGCCGCCCTGCCCCGTCCATTGAGTCGTTCGTATCGGGTTGCGGTCCTTGTCTGATCGTTGCCGGGGACCGCATCGCAAATCCCGAAAATGTGGGAGCGTTGATTCGTATCGCTGCCGCCTTTGGTGCTTCTGCAGTGATATTCGGTGATGGCTCCGTTGATCCGTTCTCGCGGCGCGTATTGCGAGTCTCGATGGGTAACGCGCTTCACACGCCTGTTCTCGAAGTTCAAAGTCTGCCTTTGTTGCTTCGTCGACTGATTGATGAGTTCGATTTCGAAGTCTGTGGAACAGTGCTGAATGAGTCCGCGAAGCCTCTCGCCCGGCACCTGTTTCGCGACCGCACGGTGTTGCTGTTCGGCAACGAGTTTGACGGGCTAGGCGATGACTGCCGGTTGTCGTGCAACACGCAGCTGACAATCCCGATGTCCAGCGAAACGGATTCACTGAACGTAGCGATCTCAGCCGGTATCTTTGCGTATCAGTATCGAAGTCAGTTTGCGTGAAGATGTCTATGGGCGCGTGATCGCCCCGATCTCTTCAAAGTGGGTTCGGATATCTCGAAGAGTTGCGGGCTGAAACAGCGTTGCGCCGAATCTTGTCGACACAATTCGTTTCTTCACAGCTTCAGAATCCTCAGCCGCGAAGATTGCGACGCACGGAACCTTCTGGCTGCGAGCATATGCCTGAACCTGAGGGTAGATTTCAAGCACTGGTGTCGAATCGTTATCGGCCATAAACAAGATGCCGTCCGGTGGCTTGTTGCTCTTCAGTTTGTCCAATGCTTCGGCTGGTGAAGACCTGAATGACAAATCGAAACCGTGTTTTTCAAAATACTCCTTCACGACCAGACATCTTTTCTTCAGTGAATCAACAACCAGCAGATGGAAGTCAGGCTTGAGTTCCATCGTGATGGCTTGTCCCGGACGGCCCGCGATCTCAATTGTTTCGCCAAACCCTGCAAGCACGGGTTTGAGATCGTGAAGCACTTCTGTTGGCGTCTGGTAGCGCGCGGATGGACTGACCTCCATCATCCTTCGGCAGATCCGAACAATCGACGGATCCAGTTCCGGCATCACCGCGTCAAGCGGTCGCGTATTTGTATAACGGCTGAGTTGCTGGCGTTCTTCACGGTCACGGGTACGAGCCCACGGTCCTTCACCGGTCAGGAGTTCGTAGTAAATCGCACCGGCAAAAAAAATGTCGCTTCGCGGATCATTGCGAGGTGCGTTGGTGCCCCGTTCCAGAGATGCGTATTCCAACGCACGCTGAACTTCATCGCTCGTACCGGCCTGACTTGGGGACTCTGCACCGGCGAGTCCGAAGTCCACCAGTTTGGCGACGCCAGAACTGCTCATCAGGACATTGGTGAGTTTCAGATCGCGATGAGTGGCCCCTTTTGATAGTGCGTATTCCAGCCCTGAACAAATCTGATAAATGCAGCGAGTCGCTTCGTGCGGTGTCAGAGTCTTGCGAATCTTCATGAAGTCCCGCAGGTTACCGCCTTCAACAAACTCCATTGTGAAGTAGTGGAACCGTCCTTCATTTCCGATGTCGTAGATCGGGACGATATTTGGGTGAATGAACTTCTGGCAGATCCTGGCCTCGCGTTCAAAGTTGGCGACTGTCCGTGGATCATCGGCCCAGCGTTCGCGCAGAAGTTTCAATGCGACCGTCTTGTTGTCGTCCAGCGTGATCGCTCGGAATACGCGGGCAAAACTACCGGATGCATTTCGATACAGAAGTTTGTATCGTCCGAGGACCAGTCCCTCGGTTTCTCCCTTGAGGATCCGTCCGGTCTGGAGTGACGTCAATAGTTGCCTCCGCTCCAGAGTCTGAAGGATGGCCGAGACATCGGTCACTTCATGGAAATCCGGTTCCGCTTTCGCCCACTCGGCCGGGGTCAGGAGCCGTGACGTCAGCAGAAAAGTCTTGAGTCCGTCTTTCGACTTAATGCTGGCCATGGATCCGTTGTGTCTGTTTGGTGCCCGGAAACGCTCGACAGGATGAGTCTCTGGATCGGGCAGTTGACCGCCGTTTTCTGCTGTTTGCAAGCAATAACGCCGATGCTGTCGGTGATTGGTTCATCCACAGGCCGATAAATCGGCCGCTAAGGAATACGCTTTTGAAGTGCCTGACGACGGAGATTTCACCCCGGTTACGCACGGCTGGACGGAATCTAACACCTCCTTGCTACGGGGCAACCCGTTCGGCCCCGAAATACTTGCCACGATGCGATGCGGGATTCGATTTTTCCGCTTGTTGACAGGCGTGCAGTGGGTGAACTCCCGGATCAATTCGATTTTGTCCGTTGTAGACGCGTAACAGGAGTGTCGGATTGGGAGCCGCTATGGTTGGTTTGTGTTTTCAGTGTCAGTCGGAGCAGTTTCGGCTGACCCATTGGAATATTATGATTCACAGCGGAAGCGGGGTTTCCCGGAGATTCGGGAGTTTCCTGCATTCGCTTCGATTTCGCTCACGATGTTGGCTCGCCCACAGATATGCGTGCAGCGTCGCATATCACTGACGAAGACCCCATGATGGCTGCCATTGAAGTCCAGGATTTGTGTCGTGAGTATCGAGTCTTCCGCAAGAGCGAGGGGCTTGTCGCTTCAGTTCGGGCTCTGTTCCATCGTGAACATACGCTGGTGCGAGCAGTCAGAGATGTCAGTTTCAGAATCGAGGAGGGTGAAATGGTCGCTTTTCTCGGGCCCAACGGTGCGGGCAAAACGACAACGCTGAAACTGTTATCCGGACTGGTTGTGCCGACATCCGGCAGTGCAACGGTGCTTGGTTATGTGCCGTGGAGACGAGAAATTGCATATCGGCGCCGGTTTTCGCTGGTGACCGGTCAGAAAGAACAGCTGTGGTGGGACTTGCCGGCCCAGGAGTCGTTTCGGCTGCACAAGGAAATCTATCGCATCTCTGCGGATGAGTACGATCAACGTCTGAATGAGCTGGCCGATCTGCTGGATGTACAGCGACTGATGTCACAACCCGTACGCGAGTTGTCGCTCGGAGAGCGTATGCGGATGGAACTGATTGCAGCCCTGCTCCATCGCCCTGAAGTGCTGTTTCTTGATGAACCGACCATTGGTCTGGATGTGGTAAGTCAGCGAAGAGTTCAGGAGTTTCTCAGGCAGTATCAGCGAGAGCAACGAATCACTGTTATCCTGACGAGCCATTATATGAAAGACGTGGAGGCTCTTTGCGAACGAGCCATCGTCATCAACAAGGGTGTCGTGATTCACGACGGACCGCTGGCGGGAATCATTGATCGATTCAGTCGTCACAAGATCGTGGAACTGCAATTCTCGGACGGTCGTTGTCCGGATGGACTCGCTCAATTTGGAAGGATCGTGGAGTCTCGTCCGCCCCGAGTGCGAATTCAGGTGGAGAAGCATCGAGTTTCCGAGAGCCTTTCGTCCATTCTCTCTCGCCACTCGGTAGATGACATCAGTGTGGTCGAACGGCCGCTGGAGGATGTGATTGCAGAGTTGTTCGTTTCCGACGATGCGGCAAGGGCTGATGCATTATGACGACCGCTGCCGAAGATCATTCCGAATCGCTTATGGCTGAGCTTCAGTGGCGAGTGCGACTGAAGTGGCTGATTCTGCGGACTGCCATTGATGAGCGATTGACGTACCGGGCGGACTTTGTGTTTTCCACGCTGGTCAGGTTTCTGCCGATCGTGACTCAGATTTTCCTGTGGGGCGCGATTTTTCAGAACGATATGGCCCGCACCATGAAAGGCTACAACTTTCCACAGATGGTTTCGTACTATCTGCTTGTGATGCTGGCTCGAGCATTTTCCAGCATGCCGGGGTTGTCGACAGGAATTGCCGGTTCGATCGCCGACGGTTCAGTACGCAAATATCTGATTCAGCCTGTGGACATGCTGGATCATTTGTTCTGGCATCGAGTGGCTCACAAACTGGTCTACTACGCAATTGCGGCCGGGCCCTTCGCATTCGTATTCTGGCTATGCCGTGATTACCTGTCGGGCTGGCCCGCGTGGCCGGTGATTGCCGCGTTCGTTTTATCGTTACTTATGTCGTTCGCGATCGGTTTCCTGATCGAAGCGCTGATCGGACTGATCGCGTTCTGGTTTCTCGAAGTCAGTTCACTGATCTTTATCTACATGATGCTCAGCTATTTCCTGTCCGGTCACATGATCCCGCTGGAACTTCTGTCGAGTTGGATTCCATTTGTCGATTACCTTCCGTTTCGCTATCTGGCCTACACACCGGCCGCGATCATGCTGGGCAAAATTCCCGTTAATCAGCTTCCAAAGGAACTGATGATCCAGGCCTCGTGGATTGGCCTCCTGTTCTGGCTCAATCGTGCTGCATTTGACCGCGGTGTTCGACGGTATAGCTCGTTTGGAGGCTAAGTGGAATCTTTGATGGCTGAACTGTGCGCGCAGACCAGATATTGCGCGGGGGTGAAGTGATGCATGTCTCGGCCGAAATTGTGTTTTCAGGAGTTCGAGGAAGCGTGAAGTGATGTTTGGTTTCAAGCGTGACTGCGGCTCCACGAAGATCTTTTTGGAATGCCTCGCATGCAGGACAAAGGATTCGTGCCGCGGTGATCTTGAAGCGACAGAACAGTGCGTAGATCCCTGACCTCAGGACGAGGATCAGCCTACATCTATTCGGTGCATTCTGCTCTGATCAGCAGCGTCCAGAAAAATAACAGGACGCTCTTTCTTCAGCCTGAATCATTTCGCTGATGACGTGGCAGAGGCAGAAACAGCATGATGCGGTGATTCGATCGTACCGCGACTGCGACTTGTGAAACTGGTCATGAGACCGTTTTGACGCTGCATCGGGCCGGTGGATCGACTGCCCCAGGTTGGCAGTGACTTTAAGAAGTGATCGCTGTCGTTCGAGTTGGGGGTTCTGGTGATCCCCGATCAACGCTTTGCAACGGGTTTCAGGTGGCTGAAGTCGAGTGTGGCGAAATAGTCTTCATGGGTTTCGGCGCGGCGGATCATCCGGATCGTCCCATCCGACTTCAGGAGCAGTTCCGCGCAGCGAAGTTTGCCGTTGTACTGGAATCCCATGGCATGTCCATGGGCGCCGGCATCATGGATGACCAGCAGGTCACCGCGTTCGACCGCCGGCATCGGTCTGTTGATGGCGAATTTATCGTTGTTCTCGCAGAGTGATCCGACCACGTCCACAATCCGATCATGAGGTGCATTCTCTTTGCCAAGCACGGTGATATGGTGATACGCGCCGTACATCCCGGGGCGCATCAGGTTGGACATGCATGCGTCAACACCGACATAGTCGCGATAAATATGTTTCTGGTGGATAGCTCGCGTCACGAGAAAGCCGTGAGGCCCCGTAATCATCCGGCCGTTCTCCATCATCACCTTGAGCGGGTCAAGTGGTGTGCTGGTAATCATCTTCCTGTACAGCTCTTCAACACCTCTTCCTACAGCGGCCAGATCGACGGGCTGTTGTTCAGGACGATACGGGATGCCGATGCCGCCGCCGAGGTTGACAAACTCCATCCGCACTCCGACCTGCTGTTCGATGCGAATGGCAAGATCAAAGACCATACGAGCGGTCTCAACGAAAAAATCCCCGTTCAGTTCATTCGAGGCGACCATGGTGTGCAGGCCGAATCGTTTGACACCGGCTTTCTTCAGAATTTCGTATCCTTCGAACAGTTGTGCTTCGGTGAAACCGTACTTGGCTTCCTCCGGCTTGCCGATGATGACATTTCCTTCGCGCGCCGAGCCAGGGTTGTATCGAAAGCAAAGAAGTTCAGGCAGACCGACGTGTTCCTTCAGGTAGTCGATATGAGTCAGGTCGTCCAGATTGATGATCGCTCCAAGTTCGGCAGCTTTGCGGTACTCATGAGCCTGAGTATTGTTCGAAGTAAACATGATGTCCTCGCCGATGCTTCCGGTCTTTTCCGCAAGCACAAGCTCCGGCAAGCTCGAACAATCCGCGCCCAGCCCTTCTTCTTGCAGGATTTCCAGAATGTAGGGATTCGGCAGCGCTTTGACGGCAAAGTATTCTCGGAAGCCTTTGCACCATGAGAA
>JBKDRW010000678.1:0-2259 GCA_046341255.1 Planctomycetota bacterium | reverse complement strand
GCGTACAGAACTGCTCGCTGCTGCCGATGAGACAATCGGATGTATCGCGATTTTCAGAATGCCGTGTTTCGAAATCTCCGCAGGTTACGAATCTACCCTCCAAAGAAGAGGTGCTACTTGAGGTCTCTCACTTGTCTTCTGTTTTTCCTGACGACCACTGCTTCCTTGTTCGGGCAGGAAACAGCCACGGAATTCAAGTATCCGCTTGCTGTCGCGGCGGCGGCAGACGGAACGGTCTACGTCGCGGATCGAACGCTGCCCGGCATCTGGAAAGTGGAAGGCGACAAAAAGTCGATCTTCTTTCAGGCTTCGAAGAAATTTCGAACGCCTCTGAATGCCGTCCGATGTCTGGCCTTCGACCATCAGGGGAAGCTGCTGGCCGGTGACTCGGCAACTCGCGAAGTATTTCGATTTGATGATGCGGGTCAGCCGCAACCTCTGACAAAAGGCTGGATCGGTATTCCCACGGCCATCGCCGTGTCACCTGATGGCACGATCTATACTGCCGACCTCGAATTGCATCGGATCTGGAAGATGCCTGCAACCGGTTCTGAAAAGCCAGAGGAATTCGCGGTGATCAACTCCCCGCGGGGCCTCACGCTTGATTCTGAGGGCAATCTTTGGGTGCTTTCAACATCCAGCAAGGACGGACAGATCCAAAAGGTCACTCCGAACGGGAAAGTCGAACCATGGGTCAAGGATCATCCGTTCAATCTGCCACACAACATTGTCCACATGGATGACGGCTCTTTCTTTGTCACCGACAATTATGAGCACACGGTCTGGAAGGTGACCCCGGATGGCAAGCCGGAGAAATTTGTTTCAGGTGCGCCTCTGGACCGTCCCGTCGGCCTCTGCCGCAGCGGGGTCAATTTGCTGGTGGCAGACCCTCACATTCGAACAATCTTCACGCTGGCTCCCGACAAGACTCTCACAGTTCTGGCCAGTTCGCCTGTCGATCCGCCAAAGCCCATCGTTCCCGTTGCAACCCCGGCCGAACCCGAAAAAAAACCCTGAGACAACTTCTGACGCGGCCGCGATCGCAACGGCGTTGTTCGCAAGGTCTGTCTGTCCGGGGATGACATCAAACGGCAGACGGCCACTGCCTGCAAATCTTCCCTCGAAGCCTCTGGATTGTCGATACGCGAACGACCCGATCAGACTGGATCCGACGCGTTCCGCGAGACCGTATATGCATGTTTCACACCGTATCCTTGCGGTTGACGTCGGCAACACACGCGCGAAATTCGGGTATTTCGAGGCTGTGCACACGTCTTTGCCGCGAGCGTCAGACATTATCGCTCAAGTCATAACGCCGGACGTGCGACTTGCCGATGCGATGCAGGTGTGGTGGTCGTCCGTGGCCGATCGTCCGCCGGAAATCTCAATCATCGCCGGAAGCAACCCTGAGGTTCGCGATGACCTCGTTGCGGACTGGCCGTTTGAACAATGTCCGGTCGTCATCAGTGGCTTCCAGCAGATTCCGGTTCATGTGGACGTTGATTATCCGAATCGAGTCGGCATCGACCGACTCCTCAACGTCTATGCTTCACAGCAGATGCAGACATGCCGAACGGCCGTCATTGCTGTCGACTCGGGAACAGCAACGACCGTCGACCTGCTGACAAGTGACGGCACTTTTCGTGGTGGCAGCATCCTGCCGGGACTGCGGTTATCGGCCCATGCGATGCACGACTATACGGCACGGCTGCCGTTATTGAATGTTGACGAAGAGCCAGCCGAATTACCCGAGTTGCCGGGGCGCAACACGGAAGATGCGATGAAAGCTGGACTCTATTTCGGCCAACTGGGAGCCGTGAAGGAATTGATCGCTCGACTGACCGATGCAGCATACAGCCGCTTTCAGCAACAGTCGCCGCCCGCCGTGGTGATCTCCGGCGGCGGTGGTCGTCAACTCGTGCGTTATATCCCTGGCGCGACGTTTGTGGACAGCCTTGCGCTTCATGGACTCGCTGTTCTTGCCTCGTCGCGATGACCGGCTGCTGATTTGCCGGATGCCAGTGTTTAGCCCCTGCTTGACAGGCGATTCATTCGTTTCGATCATTCGGGTGTCAAACCGGATTCTGAAAGGACGCCGCCGATTGTCATCGGCGGCGTGCGAATGCTTGCGAGGCGAACACATGACTGTGGTGATGCTGGCTGAATTAAGTCCTGCCCAATGGGGCACACTCGTCCTGGCGCTGCTGTTCATTATCGTCTTTCTGGCCGTATTTGCGCAGTACGCCAGTCTATGGCCTG
>JBKDRW010000677.1:0-4726 GCA_046341255.1 Planctomycetota bacterium | reverse complement strand
TCCACCGGCAGCCACCCATTTTCGAATTCCCAGTAACTGCTCAGCCTTCAGACTGCCAAGCCCCCCATCCGACATCAGGACCATATCGAATGCGCAGTAGGAAAGAGGATCGGCCGGAAGATCCGTCGCGGCCATTTCCTGTGCGTGATACACCACCTGCCGACCGATGAGGCTAATCTGTTCGGACGATTTGCCACCGCTGGTCTTTAAAGGAATACCGGGTGCTGAGTTGATCGCGGGGTTATAATTGTCCAGTGACAAACTCTGCTGAAGATACTGCCGAATCGGCGAACCGAAGTCCTTGCCGACCCGAGACACACACGAACACACCACAACACCACGATCCAGAGGACTGGTCGTCAGCAGGTCGTGTGGCATCGGCGGATTGATCTGAGTCGCCGATGAACTCAATGGGTAATGAACTCCCGAAGTGGTTGTGAATGATGCAATGATTGACCAGGTCTTCTGCACTCCCATCCGCATCGGCGGAAGCATGATGATTCGCTCGTAGTCCTGCCCCGGGATCACAATGTTGGTGTAACGAATGGTGGCGATCTGGTCTTCCGGGATGCCCGCCTGTTTGCCATCGTAAATCACCAGTTCAAGATCGCCTTCGAGGATTTGTGGCTGGTTATATTCCAGTCGCAAGCGAACCAGGATTGCACCATTCGAACGATTTCGAATTGAGATCGGCAGCAAACGCATTCGCAGGGGCGGTTTTTCCGGCTGAGCCCAGGCATCGCCAGTTGTGATGGACAGCAGACACACAGCGATCAATCCGAAACGCAGCAGATGGCGAATGGGAATGACCAGTCGCTGTTTCGTTGCGAACGTCATATCATCGCACCCCGAATTCGCTGGAAGTACCACCACTCGAACAGCAGCAGCAAGAAAGCTCCCATCGCCAGCCATCTCCAGAGAGGCTTGTCAGTCTCCATTTTGTCTGCCGCTTCGACGGTACGAGTCACATCCGGCTGATCCGGTTGCTCCGTCACGACCAGCGACGTCTCCATCGGATTCAGCAGGCCGGTTCCCACCGATGCAACAACCTCACTGCCTTCCAGAACGTCGTAACGCCCAACTTTTGCTCCGGGAACACCGGTCAGCAATCCTGCGTCATTGCTGGTCACCGCAACGGTCTGCTCATCCGGGCCCCGGATGGTGTAAGCTCGATCAGGTTCAAGATTCAAAGGCGGCAAAACTCCCGTCGCTGCGGCATTGGCCTCCGACAGCGAGGCCTGCTTCAACGCCGATTCCACGGCGTTCGCGGCAATGATCGGAAAACCCACGCGGTACGGCAGAGTTGTTTTGTCGGTATGGCAAAGAAACCAGAAGGACACGCTCAGGCCCTCGCGTTTCTGAAGCACGAGCGGACCCGAGTTGCCGTCGACCAGAACTTCAAAGCCAAGCTTTTCAATGGCCTCAACGTTTGCCTCACCCACCCATGCCGGGCTCTCGGCCGCCTGCACATCGGCCATCTGCACATGTCGAAACAGCGGAGCAGTCCGATTCCAGTCGACCACCGTTGCGACTTCCTCTTTGAGTTCAATCAGTCCGCTCAGCGCCTTCGGGATCACGCCGACAAAAACTTTGACAGGCGCGTCAGCATCAATGTCCTCGGTATCACAGACAATCAGGTCGTAACCTGCCGATCTGGGTTTGTCTTCACCCGCGTTCTTGAACTCCAGATTCTTCAAAACCCCCAGCGCTCGCCGCCAGGTGGCAAGCCCTGGAGACGTCCAGACCTCGAGCGGCCTCGCTGCCGGCAGATTCAGCCAGACACTATTATCCATCAGCAACCCGTCGAAGCCTGCAGGCACGAGCCGCGCCTCCAGCAGCAAAGCTTCGGCCGAGGCCACCGGAAACACGAGTCGCTCGGCTTCATCCTTCGCCACTTCGATCATTTCCGAATGAGTCTCGCGACCGTTTTCAAAAAACTTCAGTTCCGCGCCACGAAGATCTTCGGACGACGACGCCACTCGGATAAACACTTCCCAGTCTTCCGGGCCGCTTCGTCTGGCTGACATCTCGGTGATGCCGATATTCGCCCCTCCCGCCGGAACTCGCTTTTCCTCAAGCCGAAACGGGAGTTCAAAATCAATGCGTTCCGGAAGGTTACCATCCGTCATGATCAGCACCGTGTCGATGTCGAATGTTCGCGTGTAGGCCGCCGTCATGCGAAGCACATCATCGAGCGAACCGGGCAGATCCGTCGGCTTGATGTTTTCCAGAGCCTTCAGCAAGGCACGGCGATCATCCGTGAATTCCGTCAGACGCTGTCCGGTCGATGCAAAAGAAAACAGAGCCAGTTTCTGATCGCCCGTCAGACTTTCGATCTGTTCACGAACCTGATCCTTCACGATTTCGAGGCGGCTCTTTCCTGTTTCGGTGGTGGCCGACATGCTGGCTGAACAGTCGATGAGAATCGGTCGATACTGAGCCACATCCGCATCTCCCGCCAGAAATGGCTGGGCCAGAGCGAACACAAGCAGGCACAGCAGCAGGATCTGAAACAAGAGCAGCAGGTTCCGTTTGAACTTCTGGAACGGCGAATTGACTCGCTGGTCGTTCACGACACTTCGCCACAGGGCCAGTGAGGGAATCTCCACACGCGGTCGACGCAGCTTGAGAAAATACAGAACGATCAGCGGGATCAGCCCGAGGAGAAACCAGAAGCCCGAGATATTCACGAATCTGAGCCAGTTCATCGCTGCACCCAACCCTGTCGGCACAGCTGATCAAACAGCACAGACTGAAACGAGTGGCCTGAATTCACTGACAAAAAACGTCCCTGGCGACTGCGGCACATGGAATCCAGCGTCTGCTGCAGCCACAGACGTTGATCGTGATAGACATTCAGCAGTTCTGAGGCATTCGTAATGTCCAGCGTTTCCTGTGTTTCACTGTCGACAAATCTTAGATCGCCCTGCACGTTCGGGTTGATCTCAGACTCGGCCAGAACCTGCAAACCCCAGACTTCCAGCCCCGCGCTGTAAAGCAGATTCAGTGGACGATTGATGTCTCCAAACGTCATGAAGTCGCTGATGATCACCGCAATCCCTCGTCCGCGATGAAAGCGAAGCATGGTCTCGATGGATTTCTCGATCGGCATCGCGCCGCCGCCCTCAAGCTGCTCGACGAATGACAACAGTTGACGAATACGCGTACGGCCCGAGCCCGGCGGAAACACGTTGGGAGCCTGCCCGGCCGTGTGAACCCCGTAGCAACTGACGCGTTCGACGTTCAGCAACCCCATAATGCCGAACGCGGCCGCTGCCTGCTTTGCTCGCATCAGCTTGTCTTCAAACAACATCGAAGTGGACGCATCAATCAGCAGTACAACATGCATCTCCTCTTCATGCTGAAACTGTTTGATATACGGACGACGCAGCCGTGCAAAAATATTCCAGTCGACGTATCTCAGATCGTCACCCGCCGCATAGTCACGATAGTCGGCGAAATCTGTGCTGCTGCCGCCTTTGCCCGAGAGATGTTCGCCACGGCTGCGATTCGTCAATCGCCGGATCGGGCGCAACCGCATCCGCTCAATCTGGTTGAGTGTTGAGTTATCGAACAGGGTTGTGAAGTTGGTCGTGGTCAAAGTGGCTCGTCGCTCATGGTCGTTGTGATTGGTCGCGTCTGATTTCTGATACTCGGTTTCCGGTACCTGTTCCCCGTTGTCCCGCCGATCGGAAATCATATTGGAGCAAAAGCCTGTCCGACGGCCTCAGGATGTTCCGACGCCCGGTCGGCCCATCGAATGTTTTTCCATTCGCCATCGAAACGAGACCGACTGGTCCTTACGACGTCGGCAACCTGTTGATGCACTCATCAATCAGTTCGCCGACGGAAATGTTCTCTGCCTGTCCATCGTAATTCAGCAGAACACGATGCTGCAGAACCTCATGAGCAAATCCGCGAATGTCGTCAAATGACACATGCGCTCGACCCTGACTCAGGGCCCGAACCCGCCCTGCTCGAATCAACGCCTGCGCCGCACGGGGACTCGCGCCCCAACGCAGGTATTTTCGAATTCGTTCCGTGGCAAATTCACTGTCCGGATGTGTGGCGAGCACCAGTCGACACGCATAGTCTCGCATTGGATCACTGACGACAACTCGATCGAGTACTGTGCGAAGATAGAGGATTCGTTCGCCATCGATAATCGGCTGCAGTTCCAGTTTCTTTTTCAGAATTGTGCGATTGACGACTTCATTCAGTTCTTCGCGGTTCAGAAATGGCACGACCACCTTGAACATAAAGCGGTCCAGTTGCGCTTCCGGAAGAGGAAATGTACCTTCCTGCTCGATCGGGTTCTGTGTGGCGAGCACAAAGAACGGAGGATTCAATCGATACGTATTTCCACCGGTCGTGACCGTGCCTTCCTGCATCGTTTCCAGCAATGCTGACTGGGTCTTTGGCGTCGCACGATTGATTTCGTCTGCCAGAAGGAGTTGTGTGAAAATGGGGCCCTGCCGGAACTCAAAGCGATACTTCCCGCTTTCGTCCGTCGTCATGATGTTTGTGCCGATGACGTCAGCCGGCATCAGGTCCGGGGTAAACTGGATTCGCTTGAAGTCAAGCTTCAGAACGCCCGACAATGCCTTGACGAGTTCGGTTTTTCCCAGCCCGGGGACACCTTCCAGCAGCACGTTTCCGCCACACAAGAGTGCCGTCAGTGCGGCTTCGACGACGCGCTGCTGTCCGACGATAACCTTTCCGACAG
>JBKDRW010000676.1:0-19894 GCA_046341255.1 Planctomycetota bacterium | reverse complement strand
GAGCGATTGCATGCGGAAGATGGAATTCTGTTGGGTAAGCTGAACCAGGACGAGTTTGCCATGGGCTCGTCGACCGAGACCTCCATTTTTGGCCCGGCGCGGAATCCGTGGAATACCGAGTACTCTGCAGGCGGCTCCAGTGGCGGTTCAGCCGCTGCGGTGGCCAGCGGCATGATCCCATTGGCTCTGGGATCTGATACTGGCGGATCCATTCGACAGCCGGCTGGTTTTTGCGGCGTTGTCGGAATGAAGCCCACTTATGGACGAGTGTCCCGATATGGATTGATCGCCTACGCAAGTTCTCTCGACCAGGTCGGGCCTCTGGCGATGGATGCATTCGGTGCAGCACTGTTGCTGGAGTGCATATCAGGACACGATCGACGCGATTCGACCTCATTACCGCTCGAGTCGGGCAACTGGACAACTCAGCTGACATCGCCACTTCAGGGCGTCACAATCGGGATTGCAGACGAGTATTTTGCAGAGGGACTTGACGGCGAAGTCGAGCAAGCCGTTCGAGGTGCAATCTCGGCACTGGAAGCCGCTGGTGCGAAGACAAAAGTGGTATCTCTGCCCCATTCAAAATACGCGGTGGCAACATACTATCTGATTGCATGCAGTGAAGCGTCGAGTAACCTCGCAAGATTCGACGGCATTCACTACGGCCATAGGGCCGAGGCGTTCACGGATCTCGTTGACCTGTACTGTCAAAGCCGCGGCGAGGGATTCGGTACGGAAGTGAAACGCCGCATCATGCTTGGCACATACGCGCTCTCCGCCGGATATTACGACGCGTACTATCTGAAGGCACTGAAGGTTCGGCGTCGCATTCGTGAAGACTTCGACCGGGCCTTTGCGCAGGTTGATATGATCGCCGGCCCCGTGACTCCGACGCCCGCATTTCGCATCGGGGAAAAACTCAACGACCCGCTGTCGATGTATCTGAGCGACATCTACACAATCAGCACCAATCTCGCCGGTCTGCCGGGGATCTCACTACCCTGCGGGATGTCTTCGGCAGGCCTGCCGATCGGACTTCAGCTGCAGGCTCCACCTCTGGAAGAGGAACGGCTGCTGAGTGTAACTCATCAGTTTCAGCAGATCACGGACTGGCACTTGCGCCAGCCGGCTACTCACTCTTGATCTTTTCGATTTCCGCGTTCAACGCGGCGATTTCTTTTTCGAGCCTCGGAGCCTCTTTGGGATCATCGGGTTGATTCTTCGCGGCGTTCAGCAATTGCCTCAGTCGCTGAATCTTGTTCTTGACCGCTTCGATCTGTTTTTGCTGCTTCTTGTTGAGTGCCATAGTCGTTGGAACTTCATGATCGGAACGGGATTGCTCACATCTCTCCGGGGCAGTATACCGAGTCCATGTTTCGTCGCCAAAGGCGCGGCAGGGCGACTTTTGCCAAATAGGGTTCGCAGGAGGCTGAACTTTGAGGTGACAGCTCATTCGCGTTACCCGCTGGTATCCGATTAAGCTCTGGCATGGTGCCGCAGGATGGCTTCGTCGACCGTACCGGCGGGCCGCAAAAGCCGTCAAAAATTCATCTGCGTCTCGGTCACCCCTCGACGAATTGCGCCAGACCTCGTCGTGTCCGCGGATCCGTTCGGAATCCCAAGGGGGGCGATTGTCTGCATTCCATGACGACAGGATCACGCATTTTCCGGCAAACCCCGGCCAGAACCAATCGCGTCCACCCGAAGCTGGTTGGCTTCGCAGGCCACCACCGCGATTCCGCTCTCGACGATTCCAATTCGAATCCAGCAGTTTTTCACAAGACAGGTCACGGGGCATCCCGCTTGGTAGAACGTCGCTCTCTTCGAGCCTGCTTCTTCAAATTGCAGTGAGAATTGTCTCGACAACAAGCGGATTGTGGCCGCGTGGAACAGACAGGCGCCGATCCGCGTCCCTGACAGCCCGGGACTTGATGAACATTCCGATCGCGGCACCGCACTTGTGAGAGATCGACAATCGCTGTAAAACGTCCCGAGGCGGGATCAGAAGACGTGGACCGATCGGTCGCCCGTCATCGCTGATGGCTCAGCCGGCATGATCTTTGACGACCCACATGGAGTTTGACAGCCCCTGCTCGAGCACCACCAGACGATCCATTTGACACGCGGCTGATGACTGCAGTTTGATCTGTTTAACGCTGATTCTCAGCGCAGTTGGTCATTATGAAGTATGCATTGATCATACCTGACGGCGTTGCAGATGAGGCACAGCCGGAACTGGACGGCAGGACACCGCTGCAGGCCGCCCGTTTGCCCAACATGGACGCAATCGCCAGAGCGGGTCTCGTCGGACGAACGGATAATGTGCCAGCGTCGATGCCATCCGGCAGCGATGTCGGGACGATGAGTCTGTTCGGTTACAATCCTCTGGAGTACCACACAGGCCGAGCGCCACTGGAAGCAGCTGCCCAGGGCATCGAACTTCAGCCGGGTGACTGGGCAATTCGCTGCAACCTGGTGAATGTGACCGATGAAAAAATGATCAGCTTCACCGCCGGACAATACCCGTCAGAATTTGCAGCGGAACTCATGACACTGCTGCAGAAAGATCAATGCGGCGACAGTCACTGGAAGTTTCACGCCGGGGTCAGCTATCGCAATCTGCTGCTGTATCGATCCCGAGGAACGGCAGCGCCGTTTTCAAAAGAGACACAGAGCACACCGCCTCATGATATTACGGACCAGCCCATCGCGTTGCATCTGCCGAGCGGTCCGGGGGCTGATGTTCTGCAGCAACTGATGCGGCGCAGTCGTGAATTGTTCGCCTGTGCTGAGGTCAATCAGAAACGAATTGCACTTGGTGAACTTCCGGCGACACAGACATGGTTGTGGGGACTGGGGCAGCGGCCTGCCTTTCGATCCTTTGAACAGCGATTTGGAATTCGCGGAGCTGTGATCACAGCGGTTGATCTGCTGAGGGGTATCGGGCGACTGATCGGCTGGGAAGTTGTCGAAGTTGCGGGAGCGACTGGATATCTGGATACGGATTATGCGGCTAAAGGACGAGCCGCAATTGCCACGCTCTCTCGTCCCGAGACAGACTTCGTGGTTGTCCATGTCGAAGCCACCGACGAAGCGTCTCATGAAGGGCTGGTCGACGAAAAAATCAGGGCCGTGGAAAACATCGACCGACACATCGTCGGCCCGGTTCACGAGTGGCTGAAATCGCAGGGCGATTATCGAATCCTCGTCTGCCCCGATCATCCAACGTTTCTTCGAACTCGGACCCACAGCCACGGATATTGTCCGTTTGCCATGTGCGGAGCCGGAGTTCAGCGTGATTCGCATGAGACGTACGATGAAGTTGCGGCATCGCAGTCGTCCGTTGTGTTTGATCAGGGCTGGGACCTGATGGGACGCTTTATCCAGGGACCTTAGCCCCGCACGTCGGTGACCTGACCAAACTGGAACGTGAGCCATGTTCTACCTTCGCCTGTTTGCCATGTTCTTCAGAAATTCACTCATTCGAGAAATGATGTTTCCGGCCAATTTCCTGATTCAGATCGCCACCCGACTGTTCTGGTTTTTCGCACGCGTGGCCTTGTTCGTGATGATCTACCGAGAGGTGGACGCGATCCAGGAATGGTCCCGCTACGAATATTTCGCCTTCATGTCGACAGGCATGCTGATCAACGCCATCGTTGAAGCGTTCTTTATGCCAAATTGTGCCGCATTTTGTGACAACATCCGAACCGGAAAACTCGACTTTGCACTGACGAGGCCGGTGGATATTCAGTTTCTGGTATCGCTGCAGCGAGTGAATCTGGCGATGGTCAGCCAACTGCTGCTGGCGGTCACATTACTGGGCTGGTCATTGTACCACGTCGGACAGTCGATAACCGTGTTCCAGGTAATGGCCTATCTGTTTTATGCAGGCGTTGCCGTTCTGTTCTTCTATTCGCTGATGATTGCCACCGCCTGCACCAGCATCTGGTTTGGCAGAAACCAGGGTCTGTATGACTTCTGGTTCTATATCACGATTTTCGCTCAATATCCTCGAAGTATTTATGACGGACGTGACCCGTCGAGAACTGAAACCGGTGAAGTCCTGCAATTTGCCTTCTCCTGGATTGTTCCCATTCTGCTTGTGGTCACGGTCCCGGCTGAAATCATTGTCGGAACTCTGAAAGACTGGCGATTTGCAGCGATCGCCTTAATCGCGAGTCTGGTCTCATTTTTGTTGTCACGAGCTGTATTCAGCTGGTCTCTTGACCATTATCGCGGAGCCAGCAGCTGATCCCTGCCGCCGCAGAGGTGTGCACAAAACCCACAAATCCTGCCGTATCTTCCATGCCTGCAGCTTCAGTCTGCATTCGCATCGCAGCCAGATTTCCCATGTCACCGGCCTAAGGCGGTCGATTCCCTGCCATTCCACATCGCGGATCAGAGAAATTCAGCAGCATCGCAACCGGCTGCGATGAAACGAGGAAAGAAGACTGATAAAACTCACGACCTGTCGACACGCTTCCTTCTGAAAAGTCTGAGTCATGACCACGCCCCGAGTATGTGTTCTGCGCGCCCCGGGCACGAATTGCGACATCGAGACCGCTCACGCCTTTGAGCTTGCGGGGGCATCTGCTGATCGAGTCCATCTGTATCGACTGCTCGAGAATCCCGAGCGATTGAAGGAGTATCAGATTCTCTGCGTTCCGGGTGGCTTCAGCTACGGAGACGATCTTGGCGCCGGAATCATCTTCTCCCGACAGCTCCGCGGTCAGCTGAACGACGCGATGCGCGAGTTCCTGCAGTCCGACAAGCTGGTGCTCGGGATCTGCAATGGCTTTCAAACGATCCTGAAAGCCGGTCTGCTGATGCGTCGAGGTATCGAAAACACGTCGGAAAAATCATGGGAAACAGAAGTGACCCTGACGTGGAACGCAAACGGCCGATACACGGACCGCTGGATTCGTTTGAAAGTTGCTTCGTCAAAGAGTGTGTTTCTGGCCGATCTGGATGAATTCGACGTTCCCATGGCTCATGCCGAGGGACGCATCGCGCTGAAGCGGCCTGAACTGCTGGATGAATTGAGAAGCAACGGTCAATTGGCTTTGTGCTACTGGGCTCCGGCTGCAGCAACGATGCTGCAATCCGCCGGGGGCGACCCGACGCGAATCGGACTTCTTCCAGAGCCTGAAAACCCCAACGGTTCGCTCGCAAACATTGCCGGACTGTGTGATGTCACGGGGCGTGTTCTGGGGCTGATGCCGCATCCGGAACGATTCCTTTTCGCCACGCAGCACCCCCAGTGGACACGACGAGGCCTGCGAGGCGAAGGGGATGGAATTCGAATCTTCCGAAATGCCGTCAGGTATTTTGACTGACGAGGCCTGGCGAGCTTCAGGTCGATCCAGCTGATTCGAGCGTGCCATCTCGGCCCGTGTTCCTTCGCTTTGCGTGTGTACACGCGCGCAGGATCTCATGTCCGACTTCGAAATCCATGCACGCCCCGACACTCGGAGTTTTTGCCCAACTCGTTCGACAGAATTCAGACCAAAAACATGCGGACCCTTCCACTCCATCCTTGCTGTTCTGGAGCACTTTCTTGAGCGAATTCACTCACTTTTCTGCTGACGGAGCCACCCGGATGGTGGATGTTGGTGAGAAGCCAGTCACCCGTCGAATCGCTCGTGCAGAAGGTCGCGTGTTAATGCAGGCTGCAACTTTACGGTCTTTGCAGGAGAAAAAGTTTTCGAAAGGAGACGTGCTGGAGGTCGCTCGGCTGGCCGGGATTATTGCGTCAAAAAAAACGTCTGAGTTGATTCCACTGTGCCACCTGATCCCCCTTGAAAAAGTCGATATTCACTTCGATTTTCCGGGTGAACAGATTGTCCGAGTGGAGGCAGAGGTATCGACTGAAGCAAAAACGGGCGTCGAGAGGGAGGCGATGACGGCTGTCAGTGTTGTTTGTCTGACGATTTACGACATGTGCAAGTCAGTCGATCGAAGCCTGGAGATCAGCAGCGTCCGTCTTCTGGAAAAACAAGGAGGACGTTCGGGGCACTTTGTTCGTTCAGAAAAAGTGGTTTAGTTTTAGCTTCGGTCAAATCGGACTGCGGGCGGGCAGTAGCGTTGAGAAGACACGGTCTCAGGCCGTCAGGAACCGCGAAGACATCCAGCGGCCTGTGTGGGTGTGTTGTTTGAATGCTGATCGCGGAGTCGTGGGCCAATCAGATTGTGGCAGGCAAGCATGTCGGCAGTTGTTTCCAATCGGGAAGAGTTGAAGCAGCAGATTCATCGTCTGCTGGAAGAAGACCTGCGTGCCGTACATGGCATCCTTGAACAGCAATTTCGCAACCCGAATGTGTTCATCCGTGACGTGGCACAACATGTCAGTCGATTTCAGGGAAAGAGAATTCGGCCGATTCTGACTTTGTTGAGTGCTCGTGTCGTGGATCCGTTGTTTGGGGCTGTGAACACCGCACGACGTCTGGCTGCCGTCGTCGAGATGATTCACACGGCCACGCTGGTTCATGATGATGTGATTGATGATTCAGATCTCCGCCGTCACGTCTCCACAGTGCATCGCCGCTGGAACACTGAGACCAGCGTCCTGTTTGGCGATTATCTCTTCTCAAAAGCTTTTCATCTGGCAGCCACAACGGGTGACGCTGAAGCATGTCGGCTGATTGGCCGTGCCACTGATCGGACGTGTGAGGGTGAGCTGAATCAGATTGCAACTCGCCTTGAGCAGTCTGCTTCAGAGCGAGACTACTTTCGTGTCGTTCAGGGGAAGACGGGGCAGTTATTTGCGGTATCAACACACCTCGGAGCTCGTGCCTCGGGTGCAGATCGCCACCAGCAGCAGCAACTCAGGCTGTTCGGGGCGAGGCTGGGAATTGCATTTCAGATTGCAGACGACGTGCTCGATTTAACGGAATCGACCGAAAAAACCGGGAAAGATGCGGCGAATGATCTTTCAAACCATCGTCTGACCCTGCCTCTGCTCAGAGCACTTCGCCTTGCCTCAGGATCTGACCGACACCGTCTGCGTGAGTTGTTGTTCTCTTCTGAAGCGGCCGACCACTCGAGACTCCGAGAAGAATCTGCAGTGCGCCACGGAGTCGAGTCCGCTCAGCTGACCGCTCGTCGTTTCGCCGACCGAGCCATTCGATGCCTGTCCGGGTTTCCGCCCTCTGATGCGAGGAATGCGTTGGAGTCGATCGCTGCGTTTTCGGTACAACGCTCGCACTGAACCGGCATCACGGCGTCATCTTGCCTCTTTCTTCTGATGACGTGAGCCTGTAACTCTGTCGTGGTACCCTGGACCGTCAGCAATGCGTGCGGTATGGAATCAGCAGGACAGAGGAACTCTCGTTTCGTTGATTGATATTGACTTCCCTCACAGAGAGTCTGAAGGGAATCAGTGCTGGACCACTTTTTTCAGAACCCACGCACCGACCAGAGCAAGGATCGCATTCGGTATCCACATTGCCCAGTAAGGTTCCACGGTGCCGTTTTTCGAAAGATTCACCATCAGGAACATCACGGGGTAGTAGACCAGAAGAATGGGCAGAAAACACATGATGAATGTCGTGATAAACTGCCGTCTTGCCTGCAACATCGAGAAGGGACCGCCGATGAATGCGAAGAACAGGCAACTGAAGGCCATTGAGAACCTGGCATGAATTTCGGTCCTGCATCGCAGGTCGTCATGTCGAATTTCAGCCTGTTCTTTGCGGATTTTGTTCAGAGGTTGATTGACCTCAACCAATTCGTGGAACTCGCCGGTCATCAGCAACATCGCCACTTCCTGGTTGTATTGCTGTTCTGTCTGGACCTTCTCGATCCTGCATTCTTCGATTCGCCTCGAGAGTGAGGCCATCGTCATATTTCGGGCTTTGACCTTGCTGATATTTTGCGGCATCGGCAAAGGGATTTCAAGGTTATCCATCTCGCCTTCCGAGTCAGAACCGGGCAGGCTGCTCTTCCAGTTCGTAAGGTGCAGATTGATCTGTCGGTTTTCGAGATCGAACTTCAGTTTCGCCGATTCTGCACGAACGGTGATCTGCTTCTTGCTCTTCATGCGATAACGAAACGTCGCGTCCAGCAGAGTTCGATCCTTCACATCGTGAACATTGATGGAATAGCCCTTGTGGGCATCGCTGTAGAAATGCTGACTGGCGAGAACATCAAGAAAGATGTCCTCCAGAGCCTGCGTCACAATCCGTTCAATATTAGCCATCGCCCAGGGAATGGCATAATTGGTCAGACCGAACGATCCAACGGTCAGGACAGTACCGAGGACAAATGCCGGAGCCAGCAGTTGCAAAGCACTGATACCGGCGGCTTTTGCGGCGATCACTTCGAGATCACCGGAGAGTCGCCCGTAAACAACGCACACCGACAGGAGCAGCGTCGCCGGAATCGTAAACGGGAGCATGCTGGGAACAATAAATGGCAGGATCTGAAGAATCTGAACCGGGCCAAGTCCTCGCTCAGCCGCTTCTCGAAACACGCCGAGAAAGACGAGCATCACCGTCAGAACGATGATCAGCAGCAGGAAGACGCGAAGCAGTTCTCCCATAATGTAACGTTGCAGCATTTTCATCGGAGCAAATCTCCGACGACCGTCGCATTCCGCTTGCACAATCTCAGGGCGCAGCAGCGATCGAGCGGAGGCCTTGCGGCCTGCGCAGGAACGGATCGACCTGAACATCCCTGATCGGTCATTCGCTGAGGTGAATCTGAAGGCAAAAGTTGGCAGCTCTTTCCCTGAGCCTGCCGAAACGAACCCGAAACTTGCTGACGCAAGGTATTCGACCGGTCGAAATGCGACAATGTCAGTGTTTTTCGATGAACCGGGAACCGCTTTGCCGGCGTGTGTGTCTCAATTTCCCGTGTGTTTTCAGCGGTTGACCGACCCGCGTGGGTCAGGTCCAATGCGTCAGCAGCAACGAATGTCGACGCCTGAGAATTTCCCAGAGACCGAACTTCATGACACGTCAGATCCTTGTTACGGCCGCGTTACCTTACGCCAACGGCCATATTCACATCGGCCATCTGGTGGAATACGTCCAGACCGACATCTGGGTGCGATTCCAGAAGCTGCGAGGAAACAACTGTCGCTTTTTCTGCGCGGACGACACGCACGGCACAGCCATTATGATCCGTGCACGACGTGAGGGGCGAAGCGAAGAAGCGGTCATCGCCGACATGCGTGACGCGCACATTCGAGACTTCAGCGGGTTTCAGATCGAATTCGATAACTACGGAAGCACCAATAGTCCAGAGAATCGGGAATTGTGTGACCGGATCTGGGCTTCAATCCGCAGAGCAGGACTCGTCAAAGAGAAAGATATCGAGCAGCTCTACGATCCCGTCGCAGGTACGTTCCTCGCCGACCGATTTGTGCGTGGCACTTGTCCTCGCTGCGGAGCGGACGATCAACCAGGTGACAACTGCAGCGTGTGCGGCGCAACTTATACACCGGCCGATCTGAAAAACCCCAGGAGTACACTCTCCGGCGCTGTTCCGGAAGTTCGTGCAGCCGAGCATCTCTTCATCGAACTGGAGCAGTTGCATGATTTTCTGAATGAGTGGACTCAGGATGGAACACATCTTCAGCCAGAAGTTGCCAACTATCTCAAAGGGCACTTCCTCGGCGAGCCGTTGCGGGACTGGGACGTGTCTCGCCCCGCTCCGTACTTTGGCTTTGAAATCCCGGACAAGAAGGGCCACTATTGGTACGTCTGGTTCGACGCTCCGATCGGTTATATGGCGTCAACGCTGGAATGGTGCAGGCGAAATGAACAGGATGTGAACGACTGGTGGGCTGCCGGATCGAAAGCGGAAATACATCACTTCATCGGCAAGGACATCACATACTTCCACACGTTGTTCTGGCCGGGGATGCTGAAGACAGCAGGGTGCAATCTTCCAACGAAGGTCCACATCCATGGGTTTCTGACGGTAGGTGGCGAGAAGATGTCGAAGTCCCGGGGGACATTCGTCATGGGCTCGACGTTTTTGAAGCATCTGCCTCCTGCCGCTTTGCGGTACTACTACGCCAGCAAACTCGGGTCGGGTCTGGATGATATTGATCTGAACCTTGACGAATTCGTTTCCAGATTCAATACGGATCTGGTTGGCAAGGTCGTCAACATCGCGTCACGCTGTGCTGGTTTTCTGGCCGGTCAGACACTCAGCGATATCTATCCCGACGACGGAGGCCTGTTTGCGGCGGGTGCAGCAAAAGGCGAACAGATTGCGGGATACTATGAAGACTGCAACTACAATGCAGCCACCCGAGAAATCATGGCACTTGCAGACAAGGCCAACAAGTTTGTCGATGAACAGCAGCCGTGGGTGATTCGCAAGGATCCAACTCGAGCGGGTGACCTGCGAAACGTGTGCACGATCACGCTGAATCTGTTCCGTCAGCTAGTGACGTATCTGGCTCCGATTCTGCCGGGCCTTGCAAGGCAGACGGAAGAACTTCTGAACCGACCGATTTCAGGCTGGGCTGATGCCCAGACTCCACTGACGGGAACGCCCGTCAGTCCGTTTACTCATTTCATGAAGCGCATTGAAGCGAAACAGGTTGAAGCAATGATCGAAGAAAGCAAAGAAGCCATGGCCGCGGAGCAGGGATCCGTTCCGGCTCCGACGACGGAAAGTCCCGCAGCCAGTTTCCACCCGGCAGACACGTGGAAGGATTCGGGTGATGCACTCACGAACGAACCGCTGGCCGCGGAATGCACGATCGACGACTTCGTGAAGGTCGACCTGCGCGTCGCTCGCGTCATCGAGGCGAAGCACGTCGAAAGCGCGAACAAGCTGCTGCAGCTCACGCTGTCGCTCGGTGGCGGGGAAACTCGCAACGTCTTTGCGGGCATCAAGGCGGCATACAAGCCTGAAAATCTGGTTGGTCGTCTGGTGATCATGGTGGCCAATCTGAAGCCGCGCCAGATGAAGTTCGGTCTCTCGCAGGGTATGGTCTGCGCCAGCGGCAGTGGAGGGCCGGAAGTCTTTCTGTTGTCTCCCGACAGCGGCGCCGTGCCGGGACAGCGTGTCCATTGATCTGAGAAACCTCTCATGGCATACCATGTCATCGTGTGAAGCAGGCGATGGGGATCAGACCGCTGATTTGTGCAGCTGCGGTGATATCCACATCGACCAAAGAATCCATCCCCGTGAAACCGGCAATCTCCGCGGTGGCGAGTTGCATTCGCCCCCGAGTTTTCGCAGTCTCATCGGGAAATCCGCCGAGCGATCGAATATCCCTCGTTCCGTTTCATGTGAGTCGGAACTGTTCGGTATTTGTTTGAATTCCGTTACAGTGTATGAGTCTGAGATCCGGCTCCTGAGCCCACTCTCATCACGTGATGCCCGGGAGGCGTCAGCGTGCATAGTTCGCCAGAATACTCCAGCAGAAAGCCCCTCAAACGATGTCACAGAGAATTGTCATGCGCACCGGAGAAGCGTTGGTTGAAGACGAAGCCCCGTGGTCAGCTGCGGAACCGGAAGTTGTCATTGGAGAACTTGATGGGCCGGTTGGTCATGCCATTGCTCAGCTGATGGGTGACCAGAGCAAGGGACATTCCAAGGTCTTCGCGATTCTGAACTGCGATGTTCAGATCCGTCCGGTGACGGTGATGGTCAGCAAAGTGACGGTCAACAGTGAGAAGTATACCAACATTCTGATGGGTACGGTACAAGCTGCAATCGCCAATGGAGTACTCGACGCCGTTCGCGCAGGAGATATCCCCAAAGAGAAAGCCAACGACCTCGGGATCATCGTTTCGGTATGGCTTGACCCTGCGGTGACGAAAGAGGAAATCGACTTCAACATTCTCTTCAGGACTCATCGGGCCGCGATCACAAAGGCCATCGGCAAAGCCATGCGTCATGAACCATCGATTGACTGGCTGCTGGAAAATCAGGACAAGATCACTCACTGTTTTCACCAGATGGCCGTTGACGGCGAACTGTAACCGCTGATTTGTCTGCGGTTCGGCGACGGACTCATGCCCTGTGAATTGCCGCCGTCGGAATTCCATCATGCAGAGTCTGCGATCCACGGAACGCCTGTTCCGGACGATCGGGCACTCCAACCTGCCATTCTACTTTTACAGGAAACCATCCGTGTCTCGAACGCTGCTTCTGATCACTATGCTGTTGTGCACCACTGAATTCGTGTCCGCCACCGACTGGCCTCAATGGCGCGGGCCGGATCGAAATGCCATGTCGACGGAAAAGCTGGCATCGAAAGACTGGGCCCAAACTGCACCGAAGCATCTCTGGACTGTGGAAGGATTTGGGCGAGGCTATGCAAGCGTGTCTGTCGTTGATGGAGTTCTCTATACCGTCGGCGACCAGGCAGACGGTCAGGCGGTGATTGCCGCGAATGCAGACGATGGCACGATTATCTGGAAGAAGACCATCACTGACGCGGTCCCCAAACACAGCTACGAGGGATCTCGGTGTACGCCGTCCGTTGACGGCGATCATCTGTATGTGATTCCGTCCAATGGAGCCATCGTGTGTCTGGATCGCAAATCGGGCGACATGGTCTGGCAGCGTCAGTTCGCAGAATGGCAGGGACGCATGATGTCAGGCTGGGGATTCTCAGAATCTCCGCTCGTCGATGGTGACTTTGTTCTGTGCACTCCGGGCGGAGATAAAGCTCTCGTTGTTTGTCTCGACAAGAAAACCGGCAAGGACGTCTGGACCTGTCAGGCCTCGTTCGATGGGGGCAACGGCAAAGACGGAGCAGGTTATTCGTCGATCGTGGTCTCCAACGCGCTGGGAATCAAACAGTACGTCCAGTTGACCGGTCGGGGCGTTCTGGGCATCGACGCGGCAACAGGCAAACAGATCTGGTCGTACACCAAAGTGGCAAACGGAGTCGCCAACATTTCCACGCCGATCATCGACGGGAACTTTGTTTTCGCATCGACCAGCTACAAAACAGGCGCATGTCTGCTGGAACTGAAGAAGGATGGTGACACAATCCTGCCTGAGGAGAAATACTTTCTCGAGGGTCAGGTCTTCAACAATCATCATGGAGGCATGGTTCTGCACGAAGGCCACATCTACGCGGGCCATCAGCAGAACGAAGGGTTTCCTGCGTGTGTGGAAATGTCCTCCGGCAATATCGTGTGGGGCGGTAAACTTCGTGGCCCCGGCAAGGGATCGGCATCCATCCTGTTTATCGATGGCCATCTGATTTTCCGCTACCAGAATGGCACCGTGGCTTTGATTGAAGCAACGCCATCTGAGTACAGGCTGAAAGGATCCTTCGAGCCGGATTACCAGGAAGACAAGACGTGGGCTCATCCGGTTGTCGTCAACGGCAGGTTGTATCTGCGAGAGCAGAACAAGCTGATGTGCTACCAGGTTGGACGATGATGTGCCGGCTGCCGTACGGGCGACAGCATTTGTGCCACAAGTCTGAGTTCGCAAAGTCTTCCTGATGTCTCACGATCAGAAGTTTCAGCTCGTCAGCGAGTTCGCTCCGGCGGGAGATCAGCCGAGGGCTATTGACGCCCTGGTGAAGGGAGTTCAGGAGAACAGGCGAACTCAGGTTCTTCTTGGTGTGACCGGCTCCGGTAAGACGTTCACGATGGCGAACGTCATCCATCGAATTCAGAAACCGACTCTGGTATTGTCTCACAACAAAACACTCGCCGCTCAGTTGTACGGCGAGTTTCGCGAGTTCTTTCCGAACAACGCGGTGACCTACTTTGTCAGCTATTACGACTATTATCAGCCGGAAGCTTACATCCCGCAGCGGGACATCTACATTGAAAAAGACGCCTCGATCAACGAAGAGATCGACCGACTGCGACTGCTGGCAACCAGCGCTCTCGTCAGTCGAAATGATGTGATCGTCGTTGCGAGCGTGAGTTGCATCTACGGTCTGGGTTCTCCCAAAGATTACCTGAACATGATGATCCCGCTGCATGTCGGGCAGCAGATTGACCGCGACAATCTGCTGATGCGTCTGATTGACATTCAGTATGATCGAAACGACTTCGATCCGGCTCGAGCGAAGTTTCGGGTCCGTGGAGATGTGATCGAAGTCTGGCCGGCCTATGAAGAGTTCTGCTACCGCATTGAGCTCTGGGGAGATGAAATCGAAAAACTGAGCATGATCGATCCCGTCTCAGGAAAGGAATCGAAGTCTCTCAAAGAGATCTATATTTATCCCGCCAAGCACTTCGTTCTCCCTCAAAGCCGCATCGATGCCGCGCTGGACGAGATTCGCGAAGAGCTGGATGCATCACTGGAAGCCTTCAGGAAGGAAGGCAAACTGCTGGAGGCACAGAGACTTGCAGCACGGACACGGCACGATCTGGAGCTCATGAAGGAAACAGGCTTTTGTCCGGGAATCGAAAATTACAGCCGGGCACTGGCCGGGCGAAAGCCGGGAGAGCCACCGTATACGTTGTATGACTTTTTTCCGGAAGACTTTCTGATCTTCGTCGACGAATCTCATGTGACGCTGCCACAGATTCGCGCGATGTTTGCTGGAGACAATGCCCGAAAGACGACGCTGGTCGATCACGGGTTTCGATTGCCCATGGCGAAAGATAATCGACCTCTGAAGTTTGACGAGTGGAATCACAAACCGTCCTATCGAGTGTTCGTGTCAGCGACTCCCGGCGACTGGGAACTGGATCAGACCGGTGGCGAAGTTGTCGAACAGGTGATTCGTCCAACGGGGCTGGTCGATCCGGAAATCTTTGTCGTTCCCGCGCGGGGACAGGTCGATCATCTGCTGGAACAGATCCGTGAACGCGCGGAACTGGGAGAGCGTGTGCTGATCACAACATTGACGAAGCGACTGGCCGAAGATCTGTCGGGATACATGAAGGAAGAGGCCATTCGTTGTCAATGGCTGCATTCCGAGCTGAACGCTGTTGAACGTGTCGAAATTCTGAGGGAACTGCGTGAGGGAAAGTTTGATGCGGTGATTGGCGTAAATCTCCTTCGAGAAGGTCTCGACCTGCCCGAGGTGTCTCTGGTTGCCATCATGGATGCTGACAAAGAGGGATTTCTTCGCAGTGAAACCAGTCTGATTCAGACCATCGGCCGATCCGCTCGAAACGTGAATGCAAAGGTGATTCTGTACGCCGACACGGTCACCGAGAGTATGCAGCGTGCCATCGACGAGACAAACCGGCGTCGTAAACTGCAAATGGCCTATAACGAGGCACATGGAATTACGCCCGAGACCATTCGCAAAGCGATTCGGAAAGGCATCGAAGAAGAAATCGAAGCGAGGCGGGTGGAACGAGAATCCGTGGGACTCGTCTCTGAGACTCAGTTTGTGACTCAGGAATACCTGCGCGAGCTTGAGAGCGAGATGCTGACAGCAGCCGAACAACTGGACTTTGAACGGGCTGCGCAACTGCGAGACCGCATCAATGAATTGAAGAAGAAGATGGGGCAGCCAGTCCCTGATGATGAAGGCAGTTCGTCACCCGGATTTGCCAGCAAAGGTCGTCGCGGTTCCAGAGGTGGCAAATCAGGCGGGCGCAAGAAACGATAACAGCAGGTCTCGGAATCTGCTCACCCGCAGATTGGCCTGAGAATAACGTGAGCCTGTTCGAATGATGCAGGTTTCTCTCAATCAAGCCCCGTCAACGCTGATCAGGGGCCCCGATTCGCATTGTCGCCACCAGCCCCGGGCGTACTTTCAAGTCGGGGTTCTGAAACTCAGCCCAGACATGAACACGCTGGTTCACAGGTTCGATTTCGCGGCCGACAAAAGTGATCCGTCCTTCGACTTCCGGCAGGTCTGTATCATGAAACTGGATGCGAACCTTCTGGTCGACGTGAAGTCGCCGCGATACTTCCGCGCTGGCAAATCCTTCAGCTCGAAGCACGTCGAGTTGAATGATCCGGATCACATTGACGCCTCGTTCAACCCATTCTCCCGGTTGCATGAAAACTTCTTCGACAAAGCCTGAAAACGGTGCGATCAGTCGCCGTCTCTGAAGCTGGAGTCTCGCAAGTTCCAGTTCAGCCCGTGCCACTTCTACTCCTGCCGCGGCCAGCAGGATGTCTTTTTCGCGTTCCTGAAGTGCCAGTCTGTGACGAGCAATAATCTCTGTCTGTTGTGCCAGCGCGGCATGGTCAGCATCTGATTTGAGCTTTGCAATCGCTCGATCTTCCCCCGCTTTTTGCACTTCCAGTGTCCTCTGATCCAGTTGAGTCTGAAGCCGATTCAGCTCAACCTTCGAGACGCTGCCGGTGAACGACTCCTTCGCTTTCTGCGCTCGATTAAGCTCAAACTCCGCAAGTTCCCGAGATTTCTCTGCAACCTGAACAGCAATCTCGCTTTCCGCCTGTTTCTGACTGACCTGTGCTGTGGCATTCAGCTGACGCAGCATTTCTTCCGCCTCGCGAACCTGCGCCTTCGCGGTTTCCACCGGTATTGTGTTGGTGGCCTTGATCTCTGCCACTCGAAGATTGGGCTCGGCCTGTTTGACGGACAATGCCTGAAGTTCATCATCCAGCGAACCAAGCACCTGGCCTTCATCAACCCGATCGCCAGCCTTCACCAGAAACGTCTGGATCACCCCGGAGTCACGAGTCGAGATATTTGCCTGACGAATCAGTGTTGTTGTCATCGACGAAATCACAACTTCTTCGTCACAGGCCTTGGGACTTCCGGTCAGAGTGCTGCCCGTAATACCAACCACGATCATCATCATCAGCCTGCGAATCAACGGACCGCGATCACTGCGGAGCTCCGAGAGCGAATTCACCACGATTTCCGAACAACTTTGTGTCAGAGCCATTCGAACCTCTTCTTCTGACAGAACTCGATTAGTTCCCTGAACCAGACAAAGCCCAGCGATCTTCGTCCGCAGTCGATCCGGGCTGTCACTGATTCGCCCGGCCGAAACTCGTTCGTCATCGAGGCGTTGAGACGGGCAAATGCCGAACATCCCACCTGTCCATCCTCGATATGCGACGCGTCTGAAAGCGATATCAGCGTTGCTGATTCCGGATGCCCCGACCGACCGGCTCGCACAAACTCGACCGGCAGCTCAATGCCTGCGGCTTCCTTCACATAACCCACAACGTCGTCGGGGATGTTTAATTCCGCGATCCAGCCCGTCGAATCATTACCGATTTCCAGCAGCATCTGGCCTCTCTGAACAGGCCTCGCCGTTAATTGTTCCTGCAATCGCCGCTGATACACGAGGCCATCCACCGGTGATCTCACGGTCAGGCTTTCAATCTGTTGCTCAAGCAGCACCTGCTCCTCTCGCAATGTCCTGAGTTTCTGTTCCAGTTCCTGTTCTTCGCTGCCAGACTCAGACACTTCGGTCGCTGGCCGAGTGGAGGACCCTGACCGAGTGGTGCGAACAGCCTGCAGCCGCGAAGCCGTTGTTTCGATGTCTCCCAACACTCGGTTCAATTCCAGCTCACGTTCCGGATTTCGAATTCTCAGCAGCGGTGCGTCCTTCAGGACTCGTTGATCTGACAAAACCAGAACTTCTTCCACCATTCCGTCATCTGGCGCAAAGACTCGTCGACGTTCACTCGGAAAGAGCTGGCCACTGACTTCGATTTCAAAACGAGCGGGAATCAGCCAAAGGCAGGCGAACCCGGACACCAGGGCTGCTGCCATGATGCGACGTCGAGTCAAGCCCGAAGCCTGCTGACCCGAATGAATTCGCATGACATCTTGACGCAGGACAACTGATCTTCCGCAATCTGCAACAGCGTGAATGAGATCTTCATCCGCCACGACATCCGCGGCCCCAAAATGTTCGAATACGAGGAAGTGAGTCGGTCGTTCATGGTCAGACTCCAGAGGCTCACAGCGAATGGCAGTCACTCCGGCAACGGCCAACTTTGTCAGAACGGTCGCAAGAGCCGCTCGATCCTCGGCGTCCGGATAATTGGCCGATCCATGGACATCGTGCTGATCGGTCAGCAGCCAGCGACTCTGCTGTCGCGAATCATGCAGCACTTGTTCGACAACGTCTTTGATCACCTGCACGGCAGCCGCGTGCGCGTCATGAGAGACTGTCCCGCTGATTGCAGTCAGCCGGGTCTCGGAATCGGATGAGTGACATATCGAAACTCGGGTCTGTGGCAGCAACAAAGCCGTCTTTTCTGCAAACCGCTGCAAAATGTTCTGAGCATCCGTTGTCAGCAGCAACTCCTGAATGACCGGGCTGAGTTTCTGATGGCACCGCTGTTGCCTCAGGAGTGACTCAATCAGAATCCGGCAGGCCATGCTCTGCAGTGTGTCTGAGATGGCTTCGACCGCGTCACGAACCAGCCGCGCATCCCGGGGCTCTTCCGAAACCTGAAAAACGGTGATGGCTGAGAATGCTGAAGACAATGGCCTGCGGCAGGCAATCCAGCGATTGACAGAGCGGTGGTCAACCTGGGCGACAGGCTCGCCACTGGAATGGCGGGTCTCCTGCAATTCCCGATCGGACACAATCCGGTAATGCTCGAGGCCGGCAATCAGGGAGGTGACGATGGCGGGATCATCCTCGGGAGATTCGCCGGTCGACAAAAGAATCTTCGGACCAGAGCGTTCAGTCTGACGCTGATCCGACAACAGTAACGCAGCCATCACTGTCGGCGCGAGACAACTGAGTGCATCTCGCGCGAGCACCGCAACCGACGCGCCATCGCTCTGACGACGAATCGCGTCGTCCAGTTGCTGCAGGCGAGATTCAAATTGCTGAACAGACATTGAGCTGCGAACCCTGATGAATCCGAACTGCGTAATTCGAGCCGCTGCGGTCGCGGGATGACAATCTGAAGAGCATAAAGTCCTGTGGAAGAATTCACCATGAGAGATCGGCATTCGCTGCCGAATGAGTCCGAACGAGGTCACTCCAGGAAGAACTGGCAAGATTTGTCGCCTGAAACCGTCCTGTGGACTGAACCGGTTCGAGCAAGCACGGTACCGCCTGCAATTGCAATCAACTGCCATCGGATGATTTCTGACCTGCCGGACCTGTTGTAACGTCGATAAGCCACAACGAGAGATTCGCAGGTTCGCAGCCCGGTTGCGTGGTTCCCTGGCCAAAACCAGCTGATGGAACGCGAGATGCGACCGAATGTCTCAATCAGAAACAGACGCTCAGGATCCGGCGGCAGGATGTCTCTGATCCGGGTAACGAAGATAGAAGTGAGACGTGACACGGATGTCAGGCTCTGCGAGACAACCAAACTTTGCTCGCCGCTCGTCACCGCATCAGCGACGACACCCCTGTCGCATGGTGTTACCGCTTCTGCTCTGCCTCGCTTTCCTTCTGCCGGCAGGATGTCGCGCTCCACGGGTCTGGAAGAAGACTGCAGGAAACGAGGTTCGTGAGTTGACATCGATCTCGCGGCAGATCGACCATCCCCAGGTTCCCATTTTGCCTGCAGCCTGGGCCTCTGAACCCGTCACCGTGAAAGATCGGGATCGGCTCGAAAAAATTCAGTATCGCGATGTGTCTCTTCGAGACGTTCTGAACATCGCCATGCAGAATTCCGAGGTTCTCCGAGATCTTGGTGGCGTCGTTCTTCGCAATCCGGACATCACCCCCTCGCAGTATGTTGCTGCCCTTCGCGAGACTGATCCTCGATACAGCATGGAAGCTGCGCTGAGTGCCTTTGATGCACAACTCGCCGCGACCGCTTACTTCAACAATAAGGATCAGACGTTCAACAATCCGTTTTTTTCCGGCGGAACAAATACGTTCCAGCAGGACCTGAATGACTACATGGTGGAACTGAGCAAACGGACGGCCACCGGCTCGCGACTTGCACTGCGCGGCGTGAACACATACGACAGCAACAATGCACCCAGTAACACTTTTCCGTCGGCATGGTACAGCTATGTGGAATGTGAAATCCGACAGCCGTTTCTGCATGGTGGTGTTCTGGAATTCAATCGCATTGC
>JBKDRW010000675.1:0-2676 GCA_046341255.1 Planctomycetota bacterium | reverse complement strand
GCGATCAGCAATGACTGAGACTTCAAGCGGATTTCCACTTTCCTGATTCCGAAGACATTCATGTCGGATTCCAGATCCTTCGTAACGGTCGCAAGACCTGCAGCACCCTCGTCGGAATTGAACTGACGCAGCATCTTGCGGAGGCAACGCATCATGGCTGCCACTGCAAGCAGGAGCCTCGCGAGCCTACTGCAATTCAACGCCAAGGTGCCTCATGAAGAACTTCATATCATCCCATACCTGTTTTTTGGCCGCAGGGTTTCTGAGCAGGTACGATGGATGATACGTGCACATCACTCGAATGCCGTGATAATCGAACAGGCGTCCGCGAAGTTTTCCGACCGCCTCCGTCACACCCAGCAGATTCTGGGCAGCAACAGTCCCCCAGCAGACGATGTACTTTGGCTGAACGACATGAATCTGTGCATCCAGAAACTCGCGACAGTTCACGGCCTCCTGCGGCAGCGGATTTCGATTTCCCGGAGGACGACATCGCAGAATGTTGCAGACATACAAATCCTCGCGACGCAGATGACTGGCAGCAATAATCCTGTCCAGCAGTTGCCCGGCTGGTCCGATAAACGGTTCTCCCGTTGCATCTTCTTCCGCGCCAGGCGCTTCCCCGATAAACATGATTTCAGCTGCCGGGTTTCCAACTCCGAAAACCGTCCGCTTTCTTCGACTGGCAAGTTCCTGACAGCGTTGACAAGCAGCGACCGCCTCGGCCACCGTCGCCAGCGCACCGGCACGCTCTTCGACACTGTCGAACTGACGGCTCATGACACGGAGAACCGCTTCTGTCTTCTCTCCACACGCAGACACCGATTGGATCTGCTCGGCAGTCATCATGGATGTCGTCACCGGCCGGGGCTCTTCGACCTGCGAAGCGGCAGCCAGTTTCCTGACCGCCGCATCGGGCCCGGTCCCGGACGCACTGACGGGCGACTTCCTGCCTACCGCTTTGCCCGGCGCATCAGGCTTTGGAGACTCGACCCTGGGCAGATGAGTCACTCCGGCCGAGCGCAGTCTCTCCAGCAATTGCACCACAGTTCGCTTCGATGTCATAACCTGCTCCCGTGGTCGTCAACGCTGGATTGGTGAGTCCTCAACTTTCGGGCGTTGATCATTCTCCGGCTGGATGGACTCCCCGGGCTAACTCTGTTTCCCATTCATCGAGAAGCGGCCAATCCACCGCGCAAGTGCCGAAATCAGCCATGTGCTGATACTTATCAAGTCGATCAATGGCCGACTGCAGCAACTTGCTGTCATTGCGGAACGCCGGGCCATGACTCGGTAACAGCCATTCAACGCTGCTCTTCTGAATTCTCTTCAAAGAGTCAATGAACGCCGGCAGGTCAGAGCCATGATGGGCGTCAATGCTGCCGACGCACCCGTCGCGAAAAATATTGTCCCCCGAAAACAACAGGTTGTCCATCCGAAACGAGAGTTGTCCAACAGCGTGACCCGGTGTGTACCACACCTGAACTTTCTGTTTCCCCAGTTCCAGAACGGAACCCTCATCAACCTCCATATCAATGACAAATTTTGGCATCTCAATAGAAATCCCCTGAGCCGGAATTTCGGCGAACGATGCGATGCGGTCGTGTGTCTCCAGAATGATCTTCGCATCCGGGTGGGCCACAAGTTTCGAGCCCGGCAACAGTTCTTTTGCTCGTTGAACCCCCTGCACGTGATCCGCATCCGCATGAGTCGCCACAAGGTATCTGCAGTTCGCCAGAGGGAAATCCATCTGACGAATCAGATCAATCAGTTCATCCACGGTGTCGGCATATCCAATGTCCAGCAGCATCCAGTCACTTCCGGAGAACACAAGATAAACGCAACACCCCAGCCTGCGTCTTGCCTGAAAGTTCAGCTCAATGACACCCGGAAAAAGTTCGCGACGTTCCAGCATTGACTTCTATCCAAAGGGGCACAGGGCCCGGATCCGCGGGAAAACGATACAGCAAGCCTGCTCCCACGAGACGACGCTTCGATCAACCATCGACGCTCGTTCCACTCCTGAGCCCTACTTCTGACGGATTCTAGACCACCCACGACACGTCAGCAATTCAGCCATTTTCGCAGCCCCGAACATGCATCCAAAGAATGATCATCGCGATGATTTGTCGCAAAATCCCCGGGAATACCCGGTTCTCGAAACCAAGTGCTCTCCGTCGGCCGGGGCCACTTCCGGCCGCTTCACTGGAAGGCAGCCGCATCTCAAGATCCGCTGCCCTGTGACACGGAGGTTTGATCGACACGGATGTCAGTACCAGCGTCCAGACTTCGTAAAGCATGCGCTTCAGCTCGATTGAATTGCTCGAACAGATCAGTTCCGGTTTAATGCTTCAAGTGATGTCGACGACAGACGCAGTCACTCATTCCGGAAGGTGCGTTCACGAATGATGTCAGGCTCGGGAGGGGGGAAACCGGTGTCAAACGTTTTGAACAACCGCACACACCACGCCAATCCAGCAGGGCTCTTCGGGCGTTCACTTGTCAATGGAGATTCAGCACAACCACACCTGTATCCGGTCTCACCTTGTGCCGGCCCGCATTGTGGCCTGCCCTGCTCTTCATCCGCACAGCCCATTGAACGGCCGATGGATGTGGCGAGCTGAAATAAGGGAACCCGATGGTTTTTCTGTGGAGAACTCGATGAACATGATTCGC
>JBKDRW010000674.1:0-3344 GCA_046341255.1 Planctomycetota bacterium | reverse complement strand
TTACTGGTTTCTTCGAAGCGTGGCAAGACCTCAGCAAAGCTCCCTGGCAGGTGAAGCAGTCGTTGCTGTCGCTCGGATCCGGCGGTCTTGAAGGAACCGGAATCGGCAGCGGTTGGCAAAAACTGAGTTACCTTCCCGAAGCAAACACAGACTTTGTGTTCGCTGTCATCGGTGAGGAACTGGGATTGCTCGGCACACTGACGGTCAGTTTCGTCTGGATCGCGGTCTTTTTCACCGGTCGAGCATCACTGGATCATCTGGATCGCCATTCTTTTGAATGGATCTTCGGGACGACTCTGCTGTTGCAACTCGTATTACAGGCGATGGCCAATATTGCAGTGGTGACCGCACTGGTTCCGCCCAAAGGAGTTCCTCATCCATTCATCAGTTACGGGGGAACCAATCTGCTTGTCTGCCTGACCGCTATTGGTCTGATCGTGGGCATGTCGCAGACGAAAGAACCGGCAGACGCATGAGGTGGCGGCCGAGACCTGCCCACGGCGAGACTGCCCTCTCCGCTAATGACGCGGGCGAAGTTGGCTGTTTTGGGGGTCCGATCTCTGAACGGCTTCGAGGAGTCACTTCCTCCGGGCCGGATGAACGTTTTCAGGGCCACGGGATTTCAGCACTTCAAAATGGCGGCCCGGGGTACCGATGAACGATGGGGACAAACAGTCCCACAGACTCTGGTCCGTTGAGGACTGGTGGTACGACACTCGACCTCGGACCCGCAGCGGCTCGTGGAGAATCAGGCCGAACGTCTGCGGGGGCACGTTCTTTTGTTTGCTTGCATGTGATCGGTCGGCTTTTCAGAATGCAGATGGAGTTCGCGTCGTTCCATACCCGCGGCCTTGAAGGCCTGAGCAATCTCTGAAGATGCCGAATTCTGATCCCCGCGATATTTAACCATTCTGATCCGGAAGGGCATCAGCCCGGAGTTCATCATGCGGTTCATTCTGAGCGGTCCGTTGTCTGGAAGATTGACTTGCGCGATTCTGGCTTTGATCGCGTCATCCTCCCTGCCCTGCCGCGCCGACGATCAGGATGAGCCCAATGAACTCGCCCAGTACTATGGTTTCAGCGGGATCGAGGTTTTCAAGATGCACGAACGAGCCTTCAATCTTCAGGGAGGCGACTTCACCGGTGATGGCCTGAATGACATTCTCCTCGTTGACAATTTCGACAGTTGTATTCGGTTGATGGCTCAGCGGAATGTTGAAGATCAGAAAAAAGCGCGTGTCGGGAAAGTGAACGACCTGGAGTCCGACTGGCGTTTTGAAGAGCGAACTCTTCCGGTAGACAAAGCAATTGCGGGAATGTGCTCCGGCGATTTCAATGGTGACAAGCGTCTGGACTTTGCGGTCATTGGAACGCCGGATCAACTGGCCATCCGGTACCAGCCGGAACCCGGTCAGAAGGAGTGGACTCGAAAGTGGACAACTCGACTTCCGGCCATTGAACCTGTCGCCTGGATGATTGCCGCCGGCGACCTGAACTCGGATCGCCGCGACGACATTGTCGTTCTGGGCAAGGAAGTGACATACATTCTTTATCAGAATGATCAGGGGGAGATGGAAACACCTCAGGCGCTGATGAACACGTCTGCCCAACTATCGATGGTGCAGGTTGCCGACCTGAATGGTGACAGTCGCCACGATTTATGCTACCTCGCGTCGGATGGCAGCAACCGTGGTCTCTGCGCGCGCCTGCAGACGAAAGACGGCAGGCTGGGCCCTGAGATCTGTTTTTCACTCGAGCAGCCCCGTTCTGTCACGCTTTCAAATATTGATCAGAAGCCCGGCCATGAGATTGTCACCATTCAGTCGCGAAATGGTCATGTTCTGGTCTCATCACTGAAACCAGTTGCGGAACCAACGACTGTACCGAATCGACTTCTCCGCTATGGCATTGGCCCGGTCGGAGCAAGCCGCGAACGAGCTGTCGCGGCGGCAGACTTCGATGGTGATCAACTGATGGATCTGGTTGTTGCCGACCCGGAACAGGCTCAGATTCTGATGTATCGACAGAATGGCATCGACGGACTCGGTACCGCTCAGGTCTTTCCGAGCCTTCTGGGCGTGACAGATCTGGCCACAGCCGACAGCGATGGGGATGGGAGGACGGAACTTTATCTTCTGAGTCCGAAAGAGGGGACAGTCGCCGTGAGCCAGTTTGAGAACGGTCGGCTGACGTTTCCGAGGAACGTGATTCTTAAGCCTGAAAACGCTGAACTCCTGGCTCTGACAAGTCTGACTCGTGATGGGAAAACGCAACTTGTGCTCAGCGTGACCATGGGTACTGGCAATGCCATGAAGCTTAGTTTTCAAAGATACGCCTGCAACGAGCAGGGGGCGTGGGAACCAGTCGTACAGCCCGAGAAACTGGAGTTTACAAATGCCGTTGGTCCGCGAGGTGCACGTCTGGTGCAGATGGATGTGAACGCTGACGGCCGACAGGATATTCTGTCGATTTCGTCTGGAACTGCCAAAACCGGATTGGTCGTGCTGACCCAGGCGGACGATGGATCACTCGTTGCTGGTCAGAAGATCGCTCAGGACCCTGGCATATCATCAGCGGGACGAACATTCGTCGCGGGCGATCAATTTCTGATCGCCCGCGACTCGTTCGCCAGGGCGATGAAGCTGGATGGTTCCAGCTGGAAAGTTGTGGATCAGTTCAATGCAGGGGAAACATCCGCCAATATTGAAGGCGTTGCGTCGCTGGATCTTGATGGCGAACCGGGCGACGAGATCATTCTGGTTGACACGGGTGTCAAGAAACTGCGTATCCTGCGGCGTCAGGAAGGCGTCTACCGACCATGGAAGGAAGTTGATCTGGGCAACATGCCGTTTACTTCAACGCTCGTCCGTGACTTTAATGGCGACGGTCGCTCGGATCTGGTGTTGCTCGGTGGACAGCAGTTTTCCGTTTTATACTCCGGTGGAACCGAGTCAGATCTGCAGGAACTGGCATCGTTCGAACCCGATCGTGACGATGCATATCCAGCCGATGTGATTGCCGGAGACATCAATGGCGATGGTCAGATGGACCTGACCATGATTGACACCAGCATCGATGGCATTGCCGTTCTGAACTTTGATGAGAAGAAAGGCATCCGTGAGGCTACCCACTTCCGGATCTTCGAAGAGAAACGTCTGGTCTCCTCTGAAAACGATCGTGGCACAGAACCTCGTGAGGGATTAGTTCTGGACGTCACGGCCGACGGACGAAGCGACCTCGTGCTCCTCTGCCACGACCGCGCGCTGTTTTACACGCGGAAGTGATTATTGCTTCCACCAGACCGCACATCGAGAAAATCAATTGGTCACGCGGCTGCTTTCCGG
>JBKDRW010000673.1:0-2823 GCA_046341255.1 Planctomycetota bacterium | reverse complement strand
AGATATCAATGTACATCACCTCTGATGTTGAAGTGAACAGCAGCCGGGCCCCCGTGCGCTTCGCCAAGCCCAGCATGTTCAGTGTGCCCTCCACGCTGGTCTTGATCGTCTTGATGGGGTTGTACTGATAGGCCTGTGGAGATGCCGGGCAGGCAAGATTGAAGATTCGATCGGCTTCAACGTACAGCGGATGCACGATGTCGTGTCGAATCAGTTCAAACCGCGGATGGCCGATCAGATGGCGGACATTATCCTTAGTCCCGGTGAAAAAGTTATCAACGCAGATGACTTCGTCACCGCGATCAATCAGCCGATCGCAGAGGTGACTGCCAAGAAATCCAGCCCCGCCGGTGACCAGTACTGTGGCCATAAGAACTCGCTTCACCGCGCCCAGCACGGGATCTGAAAGCTTTGAAAACGCGAAGCATAGACCCGCCTCGCCGGACCCAAACTGTGTCCGAAACACCAAAGATCAACAGGCCGACTTCACGCCCGGAAACCTAAATTCACACCAGCCCGATTCCAGCGGAACCCTGCTGAACCACAAGGAGTTCCCGAGGATGACCGTCGGGAATTCAGTCTGTACCGATTGATCGGACGATCGTCACCTGCTTGCACGAATGTCAAAGCACATCACGCGCTGATCATCGCGAACAAACAAGCGGCCGTCTGCAATCACCGGGGCCTGCCGAGTTGACTCCAAGACGCTTGTACGACCAAGCTCTCGAAACGCTGCCGGAGTTGCCTCGATCAGAACCAACTCACCATCCATGGTTGTCAGAAACAGTTTGCCGTCGGCCGCGGTCAGATTGCTTTTGCCAAACCGTGTCTTTTGCCAAACTGTTTCAAAGTCTTTCAGCCGAATGCAGACCAGATTCGTGATCGGCCCCGCACTGCCGACATTATCCAGTCCGTAAAGGTGCCCATCAATCACGACAGGAGTCTGCCACTCTGCTCGCAACTGGCTGTCCTTGCCGAAAGACGTCCACGCTTCACTTGCCTGTTGTATGTCCCCCTCGGGTTCAATCTTCAGCACGGCAGTGCCATGGTTTTCGCCAGCAGAAATCAACACGGTATCATCGGAGAGTTGCACGGGATTGGCAGTATTGCAGTCATACTCCGTTGGAAACTCATGAAACCAGAGGACTGTCCCATCCTGCGGATTGATACCAGCCGCGCCGGCACCCGTCAGAGAAACGATCTGAGTTTTCCCGGCGAGCGTCATCAGCACCGGTGACGAATAACCGGCGTTGCCCTGACCGGCCGTCCAGGACAGCTTTCCCGTTTCCGAATCAAACGCCGCGATCGCAGCCGATGGGGTTCCCGCATGAACAATCACCTTTCCATCCGCGACCAGCGGTGAACAGGACATACCGTATTCCGAAGGCTGTCCACCAAGCTCTCGGGGAACATTGACAGTCCAGTTCTTTTCGCCAGTCTTCAGATCAAGTGAGACAAGAATTCCCTCGCCCGAGTAGATCAGCACCATCGCTTCATAAAGACACGGAGTCGCCCTTGGCCCATGGCCCATCGCGTTCTGATAGACAGCAGCAATTTCCGACTTCCAGAGAATGGAACCGTCTGTCGTCGACAGACTGACGGCATATTGAGCAGACTCATCCTGAAACATCGTAAACAGCCTGCCATCTGCGACGGCCAGCCCCGACATGCCGACTCCCAGCGGAGTGTTCCAGATATCCTTCAATCCGGATTTCGGAATTGCGGAAATCAACCCGCTCTCAGCAGACAAGCCATTGCGAGCCTTGCCGAGGAACTGCGGCCAGTCATCCGCCTCAAGCCCCGGCTGCGTGGCCGCGAAAGCGATGAGCAGCATGGTCACATTTGTTGCCGGTTGCAGAATTCGCGGATTCATCCAGAGTCACCTCGAAAAATTTGATCACGGCATTGAAAAACAAGCAAGGCTTGAATGTGTACTCTGACAGGTATTTTCTGCCGACGGAAGCGAGGATTCAGGCCGTGCAGCAGACTGGCTGAAACTGCCCCGACGACGAGGCACATTGGTGTTTCTGCCATCCACACGGCGGGTGAATTGTCATGTTTTCAATCCCGAAGGTTCACTGTCACAGTTCAAGGCGAATCCGGATCGATAAACAGGAGTCCCGAAGGTGACGTGCCCCCATGAAAATGGGGCAATTTCACTCGGCAATGGAAACTGTTCCATGTAGTCTTTCCATTGGCACTCCGATTGCTTTCACTCTGAGACAGACTTTCAAGTCCTCACTTTATGCAAACACTCATCAAACTGCCGGATGCGATCCGCAACTTGATCGGGCGTCAGGCACTTGTGCAGGGAAAGAAAGTCGACATCTGGGAGATGCTGGATCTGCAGGACATCGGCTGGGTCGAACTGCTCGGCGCGGCTGCCTTGATGGTTGTAATGATTTGGGCAATTCTTCGATTCGTGTCACGAGTAAACGAAGATGTTGATCCTGCGGAAGCTGACAGAGAGATGCTTCAGGCGCTCATGGATTTGCGTCGCGAAGGTCAGGTGTCAGAAGACGAATTCCGATCCATCAAGGGACATCTTGTCGGGCGTCTGAACACTCAATGGAACGCCTCCTCAAGACCTGGGAAACCAGCCGCTTCTGCTGGTCCGACCGAAGCCCTTCCTCCATCGGAAAGGGCTTCTGTTGAATCAGAAGAAACGAGTTGCCAGAACAAGAACTCTGCTGCTGAGTCAGCAGAATCGATTCAGACGGAAACGTCACCCAGTTCGACAAATCTTCCCGAACCTCCGCAGGATAACGAGAATCTGCCCGAACGGTCAGAGCCACGAAAATCCGAAGATGGTGAGGGATTGAC
>JBKDRW010000672.1:0-12355 GCA_046341255.1 Planctomycetota bacterium | reverse complement strand
CCTTTGACATCTCGGTGCCGGCAATCGCCCATGCACCGACGAGTTTCTCCCCCAGCCCTTCACGTGCCTGCTTCGCCAGAACTTCTTCCGGGGTCGAATCACCCGCCTCGGCATTTGGAACCATCACACAGATGTGATCCTTGTCCACATTCATCATGTAGTATCGATCACGCTTTGCATCGAATGCCACCGAGACATGTTTACATCCGCCACCGATCTTCGCCTTGCCGATGATACCGATCAGTTCGCCATCCTTGTTGAATCGCTTGATTGCACCAACGCTGGACTCCGCGGTGATGATGTCACCGTTCTCGCAGCATCGCACGTTCATCGGATTGCAGCAGCTTCCGAAGCCGTCCGCGGATTTGCGGTCGCCCCTGCCAAAATCACTTTCTCGTTTCCCATCGCGATCCAGCAGGGCGACTTTGAACTTCGTGTTCTCGGCGAGCACCAGATGAGTCTCATTCGCCTGAATGTCGCACTGACCGCAGCAGCCGCCTAACGATGACACAATCTTTGTAGGCTCCGAAAACTCATGCGTCATTCGCCAGACTTCATATCCCGTGCCTTCGACAGAAACTGCACAGAGGAAAAGATCTTTGCTGGTCACCCCCAATGCGGTGATGCCCAGCTTTCGATTCACTGCCGCTTCACCGGTCGCCGTTGATGCCGATCGATCAAGTGCCTTCAACTGCTGCTCATACATCGTCTTTTGTTCTTTGTAGGCGGTCAGTCGACGCTCCTCGACTGAGGTCAGTTCCTCTTCGGTCTTCTTTTCTTCCAGCAGCTTGATTCGTTCTTCAACCTTCGTAACCTGATCTTTGTATCGCTCTTTGTTCGTCTCTAACTGCTTCTTTGCAGCCTCTTCAATGCGCTGACGAAACGACGTGATGTCACCAACATGCGGCGAATCAACTGTCGTCAACACCTTGCCGTCTTTCGCGACGTGAGCGACCTTGCCCATTCCGGCAACGAAAATTGTTCCATCCGGTGCGATGTTGATTGCAGTTGGCTTGAAAGGTACATCTGTCGCGCGAAGGAGTTCACCGCTGGGCGAGTACCATTGAACCTGCTGCGGAGACTCGATCGTCTTCGCCTGCTGAGAACCGTCCTCGTTCATGACATAGCGAACTTCGTTGCCTCCAACGCAGGCCAGAATGTTCCCATCCTGATCGAGGCAGTACGTATTCAACTGCACGGGTTTGCCATCAACCAAAGGTTTGATGACCTGAGTCTGCTTGTGTGTCGATTGGAGACTTTTCTCGGTGTCTCCTTCAGCAAATACGCGGGGAATTTGAATCATCACGATGGCGACAAAGAAACAGGCTCGCCATCGGCTACCACAAATCGAACGAAACGGCGACACGCTCATGCAACGGACTCCTGAGGAAGAGAGGTTTCGACTTGTGGGGGTAGTCCAACTGGTCCCTCAGTATACGAGCGCCGAGAAGCCGTCGGACATCTGTGAATTGATAAATTTGCCGAAAATCCTCACAAGGGGCTGACAGCCCCTTGACCCAGAGGAACCTACCGGTTTGCGCTTCGAAAACGCTCACGTTGTTCGCTTGCCAAGCATGCGCGCACAGTGTGCGTGATACTCAGTAACACTCTAACCCTTTTTTGGTATCAACTTTCGCCCGGCCTCTTCGCCGCCTTTGCCACAGACTCCCAAAATGCCAGCTCACCCAACACGCCGGTCGCCGGACTTTGGACAAATGTCTCTCGATCTGCAAAGAGTTGCAACTCCGGCGTCATCGCCGCAAACGACTGACCAACCGTCAGTGCTTCACGCACATCGTGAGTCACGAAAATCGACGTCAGTTGATGCTGCCTGCGGAGAACGGCAAACAGATCCTGCATCTGACACCGTGTCTGACTGTCGAGGCTCGCAAACGGCTCGTCGAGCAACAGCAATCGAGGCCTCGCCAGAATCGCCCGAGCAAATGCCACTCGCTGTTTCTGTCCGCCCGACAGTTGATGTTGACGCTTCAGTGCAAGAACGCTGAGCCCCGTGGCCACAAGCAGTTCGCTCACCGCTTCATAAATATCGCTGTCTGAGCCACCCTTCATCCTCATCGAGAAGGCCACGTTCTCGAAGACGTTCAGGTGTTCGAACAGCAACGGCTCCTGATCAAGATATATGATTGATCGATCGCGAATCGCAGCGGCGGTGATGTCTTTGCCGTCAAGATGCACCTCGCCGTGTTCAACAGACACAAGCCCGGCGATCGCCTTGAGAAGTGTCGTCTTGCCGCAGCCCGACTGACCAAGCACAACCAGCGTGCTGCCTGCCGCGACCTGAAGACTCACATCTTGAAGGATCTGAGATCCACCAAGACGCACGCTCAGTCTTCGAACGGCAAGCGCAGAAGCCACATCAGACCCGTCGCGCAATGCTGATGTGTCACTCATGGCTCGTCCTCACGAAACGCGTCGCGAGTCGACTCCACATGTGAGTCATGGAGAGCACGATCACGCCAGTCAGAATCGGCGATACGAGCACAATCGCAGCCATCGCAGCGTGATTGACACTGGCCTCGCGGATGTAGCCAAACAGTCGCATCGTCAGAGTGACCACGCGACCTCCGCCAAGAATTGAGACGAGACCATAATCCAGCCACGAGAACATCGCACACTGAACGAAGCAGATCGGTATCAAGCTACGAACTTCATGTATGACGACATGCTTCCAGACATCCCGTGTTCTGCCCCCCAGACTTCTCACCAGCAGTTCCAGTCGATCGGTGCGATCACTCCAGACTTCCAGAAAGAACACTGCTCCAAACGATGTTGCAAATGACAACTGCGCGAAGAGGACTCCAGGCAGCGTCCCCGCAAGCTGAAGTCGAATCAGCAGGTCATACAACGACGTCGCAGCAATCACCGGCGAAACAACAAGCGGCAAATACAAAGCAAACCGAACGATCGACGAGTTGCTGCGACGCACGAATCGGGCAATCACGAGTCCAAAAGCGGTCGCCAGAGCCCCAACAGCGGTACTCAGCATCATTGATGTCAGCAGTGCTGAGAAAAGACGATCACGATTTCCCGCCAGCCATCGCCACGGGCTGCCGTCAATGCGATCCGGCACAACATGAGGATACGTCCAACCGCTGCCAACCGACAGCAACAACAGAACGCCAAACGGAACGACGACAACACATGCCAGACCGATCAGTCTCCACGGCCGACGGCTCATCGAGTTGCCAGCAAGCAACATCTGGTCATGCGGACTGATCACGTCGGGACCTCAGCTCTTGAACCATCATCATGCCACCAACCACCACAACCATGTACGCCGACGCTACGACGAACGCCTGAGGTCGCTGCAGCAGATCAAATTGCCCCGAACGACGATGAGCAAGAACGGAGATCGTTTCCGGAAACTGTCGTCCAAGCAACAACGGCACTTCAAAACTACCGAACTGAACCAGAAACACATACACGATCATCGCTCGACTGCGATGCAGCAGCATCGGCACCGCAATTCGAAACATCGCGAGCAATCGACTGGCCCCCAGAGTCTCAGCCAGCATCAGATACCGATCGATTTTCGCCACATCCCAGATCCGAAGAAAGATCAGAGTCAGCAGCGGCACGACACTGAACAATCCCGCGACGCAGATCCCAAAGCTCCATCGATCCTGCACAAGCACCGGGAAGTCCTCTGGTGACCTCACGATGCCGCCATGAAACGCGATTCGTGCCAGCAGGCCGCCGGGATTCAGCCACTGCAGCGCGATCATCGCAACAACAACAGCCGGCGTCACAGCCGGGAGACTCAGCAGCATCACAACAATCCGATGCCGCCTGAGATCATGCAGCAGACCGCACAGACCCATCGCGAACATTGTTCCGAACAACACAACAACTCCTGCCAGCACCGCGCTATAGATCAGGCTGGTTCCCACATGCAGATTGCCAAGCGCGGCTTGCCAGTGATTGATTGTCCAGCCGGAACGAAGCTGACCGAGTCCACCGAAGCTGTAAAGAAGCGAATATGCCGCGATCCAAAGCATCGGAAACGCAACCATGCTGATCAGAAGCATGAGCGCTATTGATGATTCCAGCCAAGTGCCAGGTCGACCACTCATCGCATTCTGTTTACTGCGACCGTTCGATGATCTTTCGACGGAAGTCTTCATGGAGTCTAATCATGACCTCCGGTGCCGGCTCCATCAATGCACGCGACTCCAGTTCATCTCTCGAAGCGATCCGGACACGGCCTTCAATGCTCTGAAATCTCTCCCGCCATTTGCCGCTGAGTCGTTCACCGGCAAGAACAGTTCCGTCGCCCCAAACCGACGGCCGGGCTTTTTCCAGTTGTGCTTCCGGAGAGATCAGCAGATTGCACACAACCATCGCCCCCGTCTTATTGACCGAATTCCACGGAATTCCAAGATAGTGCGAATTCCGAATCGATCCAAAGGCCGGGACGTACGCTCTTGCCGACGGAGGAAGAATGCCCTGGGCAACTTTGTTGTCAACTTCACCGTCGTTGTTACTCATCGAAAAATCGACCTGTCCCTGACTGATCAGTTGATGCAACTGCGCGACACCATCCGGAAATACTTCTCCTTTCCGCCACAGATCGGGCTGGATCCCTCGCAGCCAGATCCAGAGCTTTTCGGAAGCCTTTGAGTATGTCAATTCACTGAATGCCCCATGTAGAGACTGAGGGGTTTCCGCAAACTGATAGAGCAACGACTTGAGAAATGTCATGCCCGTAAATCCATGGTCGAAGGTGAATCGTCCCGGATTCTCACGGATCCAGCGTGTCAACTCTTCCAGTGTCTGCGGAGGATTCAATACCCGTTCAGCGTCATAGATCAACGCCAATTGAACGTTGCCCCACGGACATTCAAAACCTTCCACCGGCTGCTGAAAGTCGACGGCGATAAATGGATTTGACCAGTCGATCCACTCGCTGTTGGGTAATCGGTCCGTAAAGGGACCATACAGAGCACTCAGCTTTCGAAGCTGATAGAAATTCTCCCCATTAATCCAGACCAGATCGATGTCGCCATCATGTCTTCCGGCTTCAAGATCAACCATGAGCCTGTTCACAATTTCCCGGCCCTGCCCTCCGACAAGCTCCAGTCGAATACCATGTTCCTCCTCCAGTCGCCTTATGACGTAATCTCTCATGTAAGCGTTGATGAGTGGATCACCATCCCACATCATCATGCGAACCGTCGAGCCGCGCGATCGCAGTTCCAGATCCTCCCACGTACTGTCGGCCTCGACCTGCTGCACATCAGCCTTCTGATGACACCCGAGAAGAAGCGTCGTCAGCATCAGGACACAAGCGTGGTTCCAAATGGCCATGAGTTCACCCATCGCGCAAATAAAAAGCCGCACCCAATCGATGCGGCTTTCCTGAACATAACTCACGCCAGCCTCTCAGGGCTCTTTCGCTACTCTTCAGCGACAAACGGCAGCAATCCAATGAATCGGGCACGCAGAACGGCCGTTCGAACTGCTCGTTGATACAGAGCAGATGTTCCCGTTCGACGGCGAGGCAAGATCCGACCTTCGCGGTCGATCAGATTTCGAAGAGTCTTGAGGTCCTTGTAATCCACGTAGACCGGACGCGGCACTTCCCCACTGCCAGAGAACATGCAGGTCAGTTTTTTCTTTTTCTTGGCCCGGCGCTTGCGGAGTTTCTTCAGGTCTGCTCGAGAAATTGTTGCCATGTAACGACGTACTACCTTCTTCAATGCTCAAACTGCGGGCAGGTCCCCCGTATTGCCCGATCCGATCTCGATCGAGGCAGCCCGTCGGACTGGACACAACATCCAGCGGGGAAAACGATCTTCGGTAGTGTAATTCGGCAAAACTGGGCCGACAACACAAACCTCTGTGTCATTTTGTTTTCCGCTGAATCGTACCCCTTTATCCCGTGCATTTTTGCAGCATTTGCCAACAAAAAGGGCGAGTCTCCCAGACGGGAAGCTCGCACTTCAGATCGGTTGTGTTCTTGGCAAACGAGTAGGGTCAGATTGCTTCGGTTCCAGTTTCACCCGTTCGGATTCGCACGATTTGCTCCAGACTGGAAACAAATATCTTGCCGTCGCCAATCTGCCCGGTTCGAGCAGCTTCGCAAATGGCATTAATCGCTCCCTCAACCTCGTTATCGTTGACTACAACCTCCAATTTTACTTTTGGCATGAAATCAACAGTGTATTCAGCTCCTCGGTACGTTTCTTTATGGCCACGCTGACGGCCAAACCCTCGAACTTCCGACACCGTCATGCCCTGCACACCGATGCTGGTCAGCTTCGTTTTGACATCTTCAAGCTTGTAATGACGGATGACTGCCTCGAGCTTTTTCATGATCTCTGCCTTGACCCCTGTCGACTGAATGCCGGATCGTTCAGGAATTTCGACCCAGCGAAACCTTGGAAACTTGTACTGGACACCCTGCTGAAAGACCAGCCAATCCTGGCGGGTGAATTCAGATCTTTCACGTGATTCAATGCGACTTCGCGAGTCGACCTGAAACTCATTCACGGACACCTTTGCCCGAAAATTGCATCCCTGTACACATTTTTGTCGATGCAACTACCATGCCGCCTCGTAAGTTACTCTGAAAGACCCGTCCTCCTTATTCATATGCGCATTTTTTGTGCAACAAGACCAATTCTCAGGCTGTCCTCTTGAGCTTCATCCTTGCAATACTCGCCGCGATCGGGATCGCCTTCGGTCGAATTGCAGCAGTTTGGGCAGCCTCACTTCTGCAACCAGAAGTCAATTCCGGGCTGATTCGCTGTCGAAAATGCAACAGCGTCCAGACGAGGAGTCGCGTCTGGCTGACGTGGTACCCGAAAGTCCGATGCCGGTCCTGCGAGTTCCGCGATGTGTGTTGGCCGTTCTGGAGCAGCGTTGCTCTGGCCGGTTCTTTTGCCATTTTCGGATGGCTGTTGCTCACACACGAAGGTTGTCAGTCAGTCAGCGAGGTTCAGCCGTCGCAGCCACTCTGGGTCAATCGCCTCCCATTCCACCTCGCGTTCATATTTCTGCTCGCGGCAGCAACAATCACCGACTATCTCGACTATGTCATTCCCGACCAGATCGTGATTTCGGGAATCGCTCTGGCGCTGATTGCGGCAACGTGCAGCGGCGATCTGCAGGTGATTCACGTCTGGGTTGACTGGAGTTACGACCAGCAACTCATGCCAGATCCGACTGATCCGAATGAGTTCGTCCTTCACTACGGACCGTATCTGCCCGCATGGATGAAACATCATCAACACCTCCATGGCTTCATCTGGAGTCTCTCGGGACTTCTCGCAGGCGCTGGACTGATGTGGCTGGCTCGAGTGGCCGCGAATGCAATCCTCGGCGTTCCAGCCATCGGCTTCGGTGACGTCACGCTGATGGCCATGATCGGTGCGTTTATGGGATGGCAACCCACTCTCTGCGCATTAGCCATTGCGCCTCTTGTCGGGATTGTTCTGGGCCTCGGCGGCCGTATCGTCACGGGACGCAGCTTTGTTGCATTCGGTCCCTATCTCTGCTTCGGAGCCTTCATCGTGCTTTGTTCATGGAGAATGCTCTGGCAGGACCTGGGTCTGCGCGTCATCTTCAGTCACTGGCAAACCATCAGCGGACTTGTGGGAGGCTCCTTTATCGTCTTCTGCATCCTGCTTGTCGCGTTACGACTCTTCAAGGCAACACCCGCTTCGCGATTGAAGCATTGATTGGTTCAGAGCGAAATCACGCGCGAGATAATGGCAGGTGCAGACTTCTGTGATTCATCCTGAAAGTCCTTAAACATGCGAACTTCGATTGCCTGCGAACGCTTCGCAGGATGCACCAGTCCACTTCACTGAACTCGAAGTCATCACATCTTCTGGGCCGACTTGCTCCAGTCACTTTGTCGTCGTCGCACCTCCGAAGCGAATGCTGAGCAAACTCGGCGAATGCAGATCTGCCCCTCTTCAGACTTTCCGTCGGAATCCTGTTCGCAATGCACCACATTCCATGACATGTAGATAATGGGAATGATGTACGCCAACAAACCGACAATACCCATCGGCACCGCCAGCGCGACAATTTTTTCCGAGCTGCCCCAGCGAAGATACCCCATGAATGAACCGAGGCCCGCAAGAACCGGGATGAGTACCCAGCCTATGCTCGCATAAATGTTTCGACTCTGTCTTTCATGGATGTGCTGTTCACAGATTGGACATGGAACATGAACTTTGTGAGATGTCATCATATGAATGATCACACCCGGAATGCCACCCATTGCGTAACCTCCGAGGCTCGCGGCTTCCGCCCACTTCGGCTGATACTGGATACTATGCGTCTGGCGGTTTGTCGTCGGCTCACCACAGATGGTACAGATGTCTGGAAGAATACCCCGATCCAATTGTTCGCGAGTGATCACGACGGAGTCTGTTCTCGCAACTGCACGTGAACTTGCTTCTCCCCGAAAAAGTTTTTTCTGCAACCCCACCAGACTCACAACGACAATCGCTACCCCACTGACAATTGAGATCGCATAAACAGGGAGAAGCATTGTCGGAATGATGCTCGAGGCCAGCATCAGCGAAACAATGACAAGACTCGAAAGCAGCAGTAAGCCTCCAGATGACCAGCATGAGGACCGACTGGACGATGGAACAATGTGCAGAAGGGCTCCGCAGAAACTGAACAGAACAATGCTCAGGACGAGCAGTGGCGGGTGAACCGGATTGGCGGCAGGATCAGATTCACCAACGCCAGCGGTTTGATTCGCAGATCCGGAGAATCGGGCAATCATGCCAAAGAGTGCAATCAGATTGCCAGCACCGATCAGAGCAAGAATCGTGACCAGCAGCACAGGAGCGAACGGTTTCCGAGCGGCGACCGCTGGCTCTCGACCGTTCATCATTCGCCAGGCACCAGCGACACCACGATCGATGATCGTCGAGAACCCCGGCATGGCGGCCATCGACGGATTTGGTTCACCAGCAACACCCGACGCAATCTGATCAAGCCCCGCACGTAGATCTCGAACCGACTGAAATCGCAGATCCGGTTCCGTGGCCATCGCCTTCAGGATCACTTCATCAAAGCGCACATCGACAGCCGCTTTCTTCGATGGCGGTGCAAAGTGGCCCATCGGAATCGTGCCGGTGAGCATCTCGTAGAACACAACTGCCAGCGAATAGATGTCCGCGCGATGATCGACGTCACGCGACCCGGTCATCTGTTCAGGAGCCATGTATCGAGGAGTCCCCATCACCTGATGAGTCCCCGTCAGCGTCCAGTCATTGCCGGATCCTTCCGCCAGCTTGGCCAGTCCAAAGTCGGCAATCTTTACTCGGCCTTTCGTGTCAAGCATGATGTTCTCTGGCTTGATGTCACGATGCACCACGCCTTCGCCATGAGCATACTGCAGTGCGTCGCACACCTGCTGAACGACACCCAGCGCCATCTCCGGGGACATCTGTCCGGATTGCATGAGCTGCCGCAGGTTGGCGCCGTCGACGTATTCCATAATAAAATAGAACAACGTCCCGCGAACAGACTCGCCAGAATTCGCCGACGCCGCAGTGAGATCAATTTCTCCGAAGTCATGAACCCCGACGATGCTCGGATGATTCAACCTCGCCAGAGTCTTCGCTTCTCGCATAAAGCGTTCGGCAAATGCCGGATCGTTGGCGGTTTCAGGGCGAATAATCTTCACTGCAACCAGACGATCGAGCTTGGTTTGCTTCGCCTTGAAAACCGTACCCATCCCGCCCTGCCCCAGGACTTCGACGATCTCCATTTGCGGAAAGTACTGAGCCACAAAGTCGGTGCTCAGAGGTACCAACCGGCCTCCCTGAGGTGTCGTTACGGCAAACGCCGCGCTGGCAAAACCGGCTCGTTCGAGCCCTCGTTTCAGCAGACATTCCGGACACTGCCCAGCCGGCGCGGAGGCTGGAATCGACTTACGACATTCGGGGCAAACGGCAGCAGACATGGGGCAATTTCCGTTCGTTTCAAACGATTTTCCGCACGACTACCAGAAGATTCCGGTTTCACAAACCGGTGTTACAAGGTTTTTGAGAATTTTCTTTCCGAGTCGTCGCACCGTAGCTGGGACATTCTTGTCCGAGGTCTTCGAAGCCTTCTCTCGTTCCGGGGCTCCAGCCCTGGAACGCACTGACTGGAGGTTCCCGCCTCCGTCGTGTTACAGGCTGCGTTTTCAAGTCGCCGATTTCCGGTCGAAGGAGCGACCGGTCTACGGTACACCCGTCGACGGGAACTCACCCCTGCCCGGCGATGGCTTTCCGCAGGGCGATCAGTTCGTCATCCACATCCTGTTCACTCCCCACTGTTCGGGCAACTTCCTGACGCAGCAGGTCACGGAAGCGTTCTCGCAGACGATGCACGGCTACCCGCATCGCCCCCTCGGACATCTGGAGTCGGCTCGCGACCTCGGCGTAGACAGGATCACCGAAGCCACCAGTCAGGAACGAACGGCATTCGTCGAAGAAGGACTGCTTCCCTTTTTGGGTGAACTCATCACGCAGCCGATCGACCGATCGATGCAGCACGGTCATTGCCCACTGCTGCTCGAAGACTCGATCCGGAGTTCTCTCGTCCGTCAGTTCGGCAGCGTACCTTTCCTCTCCTTCATGCGGATCCATCGAAAACAGAGCGACACGACCGCCACGTTTGATGGCTTGCCCTTTTTCGAACTCATTTGCCAGAAAACGCTGAAACAACGTCAGAAGGAATGTCCGGAATCGTCCTCGATGCGGATCCGCGGACGCGAGCAACGAACGTTCGATGATCCGCGAAAAGAAATCCTGAGTGCTATCAGCCGCATCATCGCGAGAATACCCTTTCCGGCGGGCAAACGCATACAAGGGTAACCAATACGCGGTGCACAATTCAGCTAACGCCTGATCCGCTTCCGGCGCGGTGCGATCGCCCGCCTCAAGAATGAGGCTCCAGCAGGTGGTTGCGAAGGGTCGATACTGAGATTTCTCCATGTGTCCTGAATATCCGGATGTGAGTGCAGTGTCAATTCGGGGCTTTCGATGCGTCCCTTTTGAAGAGGGATGACAAATTCAACAGGTTTGCCACAATCCTCGCCCGGCAGATAACTTCATGATCTTGCAACAGGAAAACGACGACGTGATTCGAGTGAACGAGGACAAGGCAATTCGCCGAGTGATGGATCTGATTTCGATCTCTGGTGGAAGCTGTCAGGAAGAAAAAGTCTCGGAATCAATTCGGAAGATATTGATCGATGCGGGTATTCCGGAATCATCGATTACGATGGACAATGCTCATAAGAAAAGTCCGGCGGGAGGAACGATCGGCAATCTGATCGTTAAGCTGAAAGGCACTGTGAAAGGTCCTCGGCGCCTGCTGATGGCACACATGGACACCGTACCTCTGTGCGTCGGATGTCAGCCGGTTCGCGAAGGTGACTGGATCCGACCAAAGTCCAGAGAGAATGCACTTGGTGGCGATAACCGCGCGGGATGTGCTGTGGTGCTGACAGCCCTTCTGGAAGCCATCAGTCAAAAACTGGATTATCCGCCACTCACGCTGTTATTCACAGTTCAGGAAGAAATTGGTCTGCGCGGCGCGAGATTCCTGAATGCGTCGAAACTGGGGAAGCCCGAGCTCTGTTTCAACTGGGATGGTCGAGACCCCAACAGCCTGATCACCGGCGCGGTCGGAGCCAACAATCTTTCCATACGCATCGAAGGTATTGCAAGTCATGCCGGAGCTCATCCGGAAGATGGAGTTAATGCAGCGGTCATTGCGTCCATTGCACTGGCTCATCTGCAGAAGGCAGGCTGGCATGGTCTGATCCGCAAGGGAAAGCAAAGAGGCTCCAGCAACATCGGCATTATTCGCGGCGGTGACGCGACCAATGTTGTGATGCCGCTGATCGAGCTTCAGGCAGAAGCTCGCAGTCATGACAGTCGGTTTCGTCAGCAGATTGTTGCCGCCTGGCGCGATGCGTTTGAGACCGCGACAGACAGTGTAACCACAGCAGGCGGACAGTATGGTTCACTGAAGTTCACTGAAGACATTCGTTATGATGCATTCCAGATTGATGATCACAGCCCTTGTGTGATTGCTGCGAAAGCCGCGTCTGAAGCTGTTGGCCTGAAGCCGTTGACTCAGATCTGCGACGGTGGTCTCGATGCAAACTGGATGGCAGTTCACGGCTTCCCGGCGGTGACAATGGGCTGCGGACAGCACGACATTCATACGGTCAAGGAACGTTTGAACGTCCCCGAATACCTGGCCGCCTGCAAAGTCGGCCTCGCACTGGCGACCGGGCTGTAGGCAGATCCATTGCAGAGCAGTTGTCTCAACTGCTTATGTTGTGCCTTCGTAGCGGCGGCAT
>JBKDRW010000671.1:0-3753 GCA_046341255.1 Planctomycetota bacterium | reverse complement strand
AACACAAAACCACACACACCACCCCCACAACACACCACCAAAGACCACAGACCGCCGGAAGCATCAGCAATATGAAAATCATGCCAGACCGCCAAAGCCTGGCACGAGTTGCTGATCGGGAAGCAGGTGTCGGACACGCAGGCATTGAGATCATGGCGGGAACTCATTGGCAGAAAATTTCGGAACGTGCGATTTTCTGATCCCATGAGGTGGTCGTCAATCGTTCGCAGAAATCCGGTGCGGTCGACGTCATGACCGCAAGGCTCCGTCAGACACGCGTTTTGAAAAAGTGTGCGACGTGATCTGGGGCTCTTCCCGAGCCGCGGTGTTCGTTTTTCGGGCAGAATTGTGCAATCCCTGGGATCCACATGGGAATTCAATCAGGGGTGCACAAAAAAACATGAAAAATTTCTGACAAGATTTGTTTTGGGAAATCGCAAATCCTGTCAAAGCGCTGTATTTTCGGAACGTTCTTTGCCTTTTCTACACAGTCGCGTCGGGTGAATTGGCATGCTGGTGACTCGACGCGAAGCGTTTGGATTTGACTGATTTACCGGAAGTTTCGTTGTTGGGCAGCTTTCCTTTTGTTGCCGCTCATCTTTTTCCAAGTGGTTTTTGTACTGGAGAAAACTCAATGAAGAGGTTGCGAGTCAATCGTCGTAACAGCAGTCGCCAGGGGTTCACACTGATTGAACTTCTGGTGGTGATCGCAATTATTGCGATTCTGGTGGCATTGTTGCTGCCAGCAGTTCAGCAGGCTCGAGAAGCTGCGCGTCGCACGCAGTGCAAGAACAGCCTGAAAAACGTGGCACTTGCGATTCACAACTTCCACGATACGTACAATCAGTTTCCTGCAGGAGGCTATACGGCCCCGATTGAGATTGCTTTCGGCGATCCAGGTCCGAAGAACCTCGGATTCTACGACCACCAGCTCTACGGTCTGCTTCCACAGATTCTGCCCCAACTGGAGCAGCCTGCACTGTATGAGAATTTGAAGAAATGGAAGGGCGTGGATTATCGTCCGGATCCAGCGAACGCGTCGAACTACCTCGTCGAAGGAGCATTCTTTGGTGATGCATCAACATGGACAGCGGCTCAGGCGAAGATGCCATTCCTGACCTGCCCATCGGACCCTCAGAAGACGGTTGCTCGGACGATTGCCACGATGCACAACTGGGAGACCGCGACCGGTGGTTCGATCACTTACTCCTACTGGGCCACCGAGTACGGGCTCGGCGAAACCAATTACCTCGGTGTGGGTGGCTTTTTTGGTCAGATCAAACGCTGGACCAACTGGAATCGCCTGCAGGGCATTTTCGGACAGCGTTCCAAGACAAACATGCGTGACGTGACCGACGGAACAAGCAATACGCTGATGATGGGTGAATCAAATGGGGACTTTGTCTCAACGACAAGCACTCCGCCGAACAATATCAACTGGCGATGGATCAATCAGCCGGGGATGGTCACTGCGTGGGGATTGAACCCACAGGGAACGAATCCGTATCGCTTCTCCAGCTATCACACCGGCGTTGTCCAGTTTGCAATGGCAGACGGTTCGGTACGAGCACTGTCCGTCAACCTGGACAACAACGTCTACCAGAACCTCGCAGGTATGGGCGACGGCAACGTGATCGGAGAATTCTGATCGAACACAGGTTTAACGCCTGAACGCAGCACAGATGACGATCTGTTCTGGACAGACCCTCTGTGCTGTGTCTGATATCTTCCCACCTGGATTCGGAAAGACTTATGAAGAGAATTGCATTGTTCAGTGTTTTGCTGCTCGTCGGATGCGGCGGAAATAGTAATGAGGTTGTGATGCCGGAGAATCCGACAGCTCCACCGCCTCCGGGAAGTCTGGTCACGGATGATTCGAAGCTGGATGGTGCTTCGATCAACCCGTGATTGGTGTCGAATGGATCCCTGTTGAGGAGGCGACTCGTCCGAGTCGCCTCTTTCTTTTTAAAGACATCTCAGTCTCCCCCATCTTCTGAAGGTCTTCCGGCACACATCATGGTTCTTTGTGCTGAAAGGCAATCGGGATTGATCTCCGCACGGCCTGGCCATGGCATTCGACCGACGGAACTTTGCTGCCTCCACGGGATGTCAGCTGATGTCGGGTGGCCGAACGGGTTCACGCTGAGTTGTCACTTGAGGATCGGCGAACGTCACGTCCGCACAGAGACAGGGACAGAGACATCTCACTGAGGTCCGGAACTGTTCTGGTGGGACCGTCCGTCATTCAGCACGGTTTGCGGCATGAGTCTCCTCCCGGTACAAATCGCCCTCCGGGAGGTATTCCAGAAGCCGTCATTGCCATTCTGGTTGCGGGTGATGAATCCTATGTCGGCACCGATGGGCAACGTCGGATGATGCATATCGGGCCGCAGGTCGGCGACTATGAGTCAGCATGCATGGATGCCAAATAGGGTTTTCGAAGCCGGCACAAACTGAGACTGAGGTGAATCCGAGTGTGGAATCGAGAAATTCCGTTTCGCGTGGACATTGCGGGTGTGATCGAGATCATGGGATCCTCGCTCTACAGTCGCATGGACACACCGATTCGAGAGCTCATTCAGAACTCGCATGATGCGATCATGCGACGCAGAAGTCGGGACCTGAATTTTCGCGGCCGAATCGATATTCGTCAGGATGCGGAAGCCGGTACGCTGACTTTCACCGATGATGGGATCGGACTGAACGCCGATGAAGCAGAGAAGTATCTTGGAACGCTCGGAATAGGCATCACGGGCCTGCTGAAAGGTCGAGGGACCGACGGGCAGCGTGATGATGTGACGGGTGACAGTGACCATCTGATCGGTCAGTTTGGCATCGGACTTTTCAGCGCGTTTATGCTGGCGGATCGTCTGGTGGTTGAAAGTCGTCGTGAAGATTTTTCGGAAGCCATCCGATGGGAAGCCGGGCCGGGCACGAACATTCAGCTGTCGTCGTGTGAACGAAGTGAACCCGGTACGTCCGTGATTCTGTACCTCAAACCGCAGTTTCGCAACATGGCGCAGGTGCCGGAACTGATGGAAGGAGCCATTCGGGAGTACGCCGACTTTCTTAACATTCCCATTCATCTGAACGGCAACTCAGCACGCACCAACGTGATCAATGCGGCATGGTTTGAGCCAACTCCGGATCCTGAAGCGATTGAACTGGAACTGGCCAACTATTTTAACGAGTCACCGATCGATGTGATCCCGATCCGCATTGAGAAGCCGGTTTCCATCGCCGGCGCGCTGTATATTTCGCCCCAGCGAACTCCGGGATTCGCGGATGAAGCGACCGTGGCGGTCACCATTCGTCGAATGGTCATTTCGCGGCGAGTCCGTGACCTGCTGCCCCCGTGGGCCGGTTTTCTGCGAGGTGTCCTGGAACTTGAAGATTGTTCGCCAACCGCCAGTCGAGAAGACCTCGTGCGGGACGAATGCTTTCAGCTTGTCCGCGCCGCGCTGGATGACTTTTTGTTCAATCATCTGGATCGGCTGGCCAATGAAGAGCCCGGACGTCTGGAGGCCATCGTCAACTGGCATCGATACACGCTGGCGGGGGCCGCGCTGAGTGAAGGGCGACTGCGATCGATCCTGTCGAGGGTCTATCGATTCAAAACATCTCGGGGCCCGCTGCTGTTTCAGGAGATCGTCGATCGCAGTGCCGCTGATGCCCTGCATGAGCAGTATGCTGAGTACGTCATCTGGTTAAAATATTATAGACGACAGGAACGATATGTGTATGATTTTTTTG
>JBKDRW010000670.1:0-19465 GCA_046341255.1 Planctomycetota bacterium | reverse complement strand
GCAATTGAGGGTGCCACAGGGCGAATTCTGCTCAACAGTCCGTCCGAACTCGCGCTGTCTCCTGACGGACACGGTGGCCTCGTCACAGCGCTCGATCGTGCAGGGTTCCTTGACGAGATGTCGCGACTAGGAATTCGGCATGTCTTCTATCATCAGGTCGATAATCCAACGGTGATCATCGCTGATCCGGCATTCCTTGGATTCCATGTTCTGGAACGGTCTCAGATGTCGACAAATGTTGTTCGAAAGACCAGTCCGATCGAACGTATGGGTGTTCTCGTCGATATTGAAGGACGAACAGAAATCATCGAATACAGCGAACTGACGGCCGATCAGTCGGCGAAGACAGATGAGTCCGGACAATGGATCTTCTGGGCCGGGAATACGGCGATCCACCTGTTTGATCTCGACTTCCTGAGACGGCTGGCGGAAAACGGATGTCAGTTGCCGCTTCATGCCGCCCGAAAAACCGTATCCGGTATCAATTCCGATGGCAGCATGGCAGATTCTGCGGCATCATCGTCACCCAACGCAATCAAGATGGAGCGATTCATTTTCGACGCACTGCCGCTGGCTGAAAACACTTTGATTTTCGAAGGTGATCGCAATCGGGAATTTAACCCCGTCAAGAATGAGTCGGGCGCGGACTCACCAGAGACCTGTCGAGCCGCCCTGAACCGCATCGCACATGAATGGCTGGCAGAAGCCGGAGCAGCCCTCGACCCGAATCTCTGTGTGGAGATCAGTCCACTGCAGGCGCTGGATGCTGCGGAACTCACGCTGAAACTGAAGCAGGGCTGTCTTGTCGTCAACGATCTGATCACGTCACAGCAGTCTGCTGAACAACACGATGCAGGAGGGAAAAGGTCCTCCTGAGCCGCCAACAGCTCAAGGTTGTTCATGCTCCAGTGGCTCGGCAGGATCCTTGCCCTCCCTTTTTCATGAGTCGGTTAGCGCCGTGATCGCTCGCCAGAAGCAGAACGGCGCCCGACGGCCAACCGCTTCAATCAGGGTGCCGGCAGACTCATGATTCGGGGATTGCGGACATCCAGAGTCGGCATTTGTGATCGCTGGAGCGGCACCAAAAATCCGAATCGCCCCGGTTCCAGATCCTGAATCTGAGTCGCAAAGACCGCAGCACCATTCAGACGAACGCGGACATCGCGACCGTCGACAAGGATCTCGAGATCATTCCATCCGGGCAGAAATGTCCCGTTCACCGGATCCTGGAAGTTCACCGCGGAAGGGACTCGCATGATTCTGCCAAACTCGGAATTGTCGAATGTAAGCAGCCATGAATTCAGATTCTGCTCTCGACCTGCACCAAAGACGAACATGGCAGCCGTCGTTTTTGAATGCACCTGCATACGAATCAGCGAGCGTCCGCTGTCCCTTGAGGTGTCGATAATTCCCAGACTGCCGTCCTGACTGGCAACCGTCAGGGAAACACGACTGTCTTCAACCTTCCAGAGCGATCGACCGCCATCGGGCAGCGACTGATTCGTTTCCGAAGACTGCACGTAGGCAATCAGTTGCGGATCACCAAACAGTCGACTGAACTGCCATCGCCCGATGATCCGCGAAAGCTCCTGTCGCTTTGCATCATCGCCCTGATCATTCTTTTCCAGCTGATCCGCAAGGACTCGAGCGGCCTCAACATCTGTGCTGATCGCCTTCGCCAGTGAACCACGTTCCGCTTTCTTGAGAAGCGTCTCGATCGGCCCCAGCAGGACGTTCACGTCGCCAAAGCGTTTGTCGCTGATTGCATCAAATGACACACGCAGCAGGTTTTCAATGACCATGTCAGCCTGAGTCGCGCTGATACTCGTGATTCGAAACGATTTGACGATCGAAATGGCACCGTCCACTTCAGACTGTCCATACCGCATGGCCTGAAGGTGATTTAACTCCAGAGCCATATCCGTCACACGTCCACGATCAGCGATTTCAAGTGCGATCTTCAGCAACGCCGCATCATCAACACTTTTCCCCTGGTCGAGAGCACGATTCCACAGCTGCCGAGACAAAGTCGCTCGTTCCGTCGCGGTGTTTGCTCCGGCGATGTCTTTCTTCATCAACTCGCGCAGCTCTGTTTCCTTGCTCACAACAGCTTCATTTGACATGGCCATCTCTGGCTCAGGGGCTACCCGGGCAGAGACATTAATCATCACAACCGTTTCCAAAGGTTTGAACTCAAACCGTGGAGACGTGGACTCGAGAACAAGACGAATCTCCTGACGTCCGGATGCATCCGACGGGACAGCCCACTTCAGTGTCCCGCGACGCGGATCGATTTCGATCCCGTCAGGAGCCCCCTGAGCGGTCCTCAGAACAAACCCTTTCTCCAGAATACGCGGTGGTCGCTCAAACAGCTGCAGTTCAAACAGCTTTCCAGCCTCCGCCTTCTGCTCGGGGAAGGTCGGAAGAACGATCTCCGGTCGCACAAGCAGAGCAAGTCGTCCCGTCAACAGCGTACGATTTGTTTTCGGGTCAAAGAGTTCCACACCAACCATACGCCGACCAAAATCCTCTTCCGACGGTTGCCACGTGAACTGGCCTGATTTCGGGTCGACCTTCATGGCATCGGTTCGGTCTGCACCAAGACGATACTCCAGACCGAGTGATTCCGATGGTTTGGGTGATACGGCAAAGTCTACTTTCAGCAATTCGTCGGCACGGACAATGCGAGGCTCCATCTGCGGGAACTTCAAGTTCATCGAGAGCGGCTGCACGTTGGCAACGACGGTCGTCGAGGCGATGACACTCTCGACAGCGTCGCGACGGAAGACCAGCTCAATCAGGATCGGGTAGGATGCCGGTGACTGCCCCGCCGGAATTTTCCACTCCATTTTTCCTGATGCGGAATCTATTGTCACACCGTCTGGAGCATTCCGACCCAGACGAAACTGCAGCTGATCCTCGGAAACTTCAGGACTCACTGCCGATTCAAACGTGGGCGTGAACACAAACACATCGCCCGGATTCACATCTTTCTGTGACGAGGCCTCAAGCACCGCTTTGGGCAGAGATTCCTCGGAACTCGTACGCACCTCTGCGACCGCTGGTGTTCCTTTTCCTGTGTCACGATTCACGAACATAAACAACGCCACCAGAGCGACAATCGTACCGGCGGACCCAAGTCCGATGACGCCCGCCATTCTTGATTTTGCCGGAGTCGCTCGCCGTGACCGGGACCCATGACGCTCCAGTTGCGACAGCACGGGCATTGTGACATTCTGGAACTGGCCCGGGCTCGAGCCCGTGACCTGTCCCTGACCGCCACCCGTTGAAATCATCAGATCCACAGCGGCCCCGGTTTCCATCTCCCGCAGGAACTGCTGATAGCCGGCATCCTGAACTTCATTCACATCCGCACTGCTGTCGAGTTCGAGCAGCACCGCATCGTCATTCCCCGATTCTTTCATCGCCTTGCGAAGAGCTTCAATGGACAGTGCCAGACTGAAGGGCTCCAGAGCATTGGCAACTTCCTGCGGCGTCTGAAATCGCGAAGACGGATCTCGGAGCGTCATCCGCCGAAGAATCGCATCAATTGGTTCCGGAATCTCAGAGCGCAAGGTTCTGGCGGACGGACAATCCCTCGAACAGCGTGCCATCAGCACCTGCAGCGGATTATCTCCGGGAAATGGAACACGACCCGTCAGCAGGCGAAAGAAAGTACAGCCCAGACTGTAAATGTCGCTTCGGATATCGACCGTTGCTGTATCCCAACCCTGCTCAGGCGACATGTAATCCGGAGTGCCCATCACCTGACCGGCGCGAGTCACCGTTCGTTCATCCTGATCAGACTCCAGTCGGACCAGTCCCATATCCATGATCTTGACAATACCGAGCCCTTCGGGGCTCCAGTCGACGATCAGGTTTCCCGGCTTGATATCCCGATGTACCATCTGACGTTCGTGAGCATGCTGAAGTCCGAGAGCAGCCTGGCGAATGATGTCGCAGACAACTGCAATCGGAATGGAGCCGACACGCGACACAATCCGGTCCAGCTGATCGCCATTGACGTATTCCATCACCATAAAGTCGACTTTGCCGACCCGTCCCCCATCGAGAGTTCGGACGATGTGTCGACTGTTCAGCAAGGCCGATGCCCTGATCTCCCGGCGGAATCGATTCACAAGCGTCTGATTACTCGTGAGTTTCTTCGACATCACTTTGATCGCCACGATGGCGCCGCTGCGATCATCCTGAGCCCGGAAGACATGCCCCATGCCTCCGCGACCAACCGGAGAGAGAAGTCGATACTGCTGCAGAACAAACCCCGTCTGCCCCTTCAGCAATTGATCCGCCTGCCACCTCGTCAGCAGTTCCCTCGCCACGAGTTCCCTTGCAAACTGGTCCACCGTCGCGGGACGATTTGCCAGAATCGCCTGCGCAGTCCGTTCCTGAACCGGTGCAAGCAGGCGGCTTTTCTTCAAAAGGTCAAGGAATCGGGTGAACTGCGGGTCTGCCATGATCAGTTTTGTATCGTGGCTTTCAAAGGAAGAAAACTGTCCCAGGACGCACCCTCACCTCACCTCATTCAGAAATTCACCAGGACTTTCTGCCAACTTCTGCCAATCATGACTGATGTGTCGGAATTCGCAGTCGAGTTATCGCGAATTCAGTCCGAAAGGCAGACGTTTCAGAAGAATTGCAGTCGTTTGATGAGTATCGTGCCGCTTTCTCAATCCCTCTGGCGTCAGAATCGTCCAGCTTCTTTTTTCATTGACGACCCCGGTTCCGTGCAGATAGCAGAGATCTTTGAGTCGATTCAGGGCGAAGGCCCGTGGGCTGGCACATCATCGTTGTTCATTCGAACCAGCGGATGCAACCTGCGCTGCAGCTTCTGTGACACCCCCTACACTTCGTGGAAGCCGGAAGGCACCGCCTGGTCACTGGACGAACTCGCACGTCGAGTTTCCCAAAGCCAAGCTCCCGACGTTGTGCTGACGGGTGGAGAGCCGATGCTGATTCCCGATCTTGTCCCCCTGACCGAGCGCTGCAAAGCACTGGGGAAACGCATCACGATTGAAACTGCCGGAACTGTTGACCTGGCCGTCGTGGCGGACCTGATGGCCATCAGTCCGAAACTGTCCAACAGTCTGCCGGCGGGAACCGCATGGGCCGAGCGTCACGAGAAGGCTCGGTTCCGACCCGATGTCATTCAGGCCCTGCTCAGCCGTTATTATTGCATTCTGAAGTTTGTGATTGATCAGCCGGATGATGTGAAGGAAGTGCAGGATTGGCTGGCCCAATTCCCTGGGATCGATCCGGACATTGTCTGGCTGATGCCGCAGGCCAGAACTCGCGAACAACTGGCAGACAAGGTCGATTGGCTGCGTCGGTCAGCCCGGCAGCACGGTTTCAACTTCTCCTCCCGTCTTCACATCGAAATGTTTGGCAATCAACGCGGGACATGAAGACGCACATCGAGACTCGTCATGCTTGAACTTCGCAATCCTCACAGTATCCGAGCCGCGCTGGAGATACGTCCTCGAGCCGTCAAACTGGTGCAGGTGACGTCGGACCATCCGGGCGAACCATGGGAACCCCTGATTCAGCTGGCGCGAAGTCTGGGCGTATCTGTGCGATTCGGCGCGGCTGACCAGCGCGGAGCAAGAGGCGGACATCGCGAGACAGAACGGACGGGGGCAGGCTTTGCCAATGTGGAACCTCCTTCCCCAGTGCCACTCGAAGTGCTGATGAGCCACACCGAGAATGAACCTCAGGGACTTTGGCTGGCACTGGATCAGATTCAGGACCCGCAGAATCTGGGCGCCCTGTTTCGACTGGCCGGATTCTTTGGCGTTCGCGGAATCATCCTGACCAAAGATCGCAGTGCGTCGGTCAATGGAACGGTGTGTGATGTCGCAGCCGGCGGGGCAGAACATGTTCCGTTTGCGGTCGTGGCAAATCTCGCTCAGGCTCTTGAAAAAGCTCAGGAGAATCAGATCTGGATTCTTGGCACATGCGAACGATCGGATTCCTCCATCTACCAGATTCAGCGTGATCGACATTGGCTGCTGGTGCTGGGTAACGAAGGGACCGGTCTGCGACGACTGACGCGAGAAAAGTGCGATCAGCTCGTGTCGCTCCCCGCCAACGGTCCGGTTCCTTCGCTGAATGTGGCCACCGCTGCTGCTGCATGCCTTGCCGTGTTATCGCGACCGAGATGACGGCGTTGTGGCACCCGTTGCGAAGCCAAACAGACTGCAGGTGCTGCACCGCAGCGCCACGCTGAGACGCCGCGAGTGGCCGGTCAGGTGCACACATTACGCTGATCTTTGCTCCGACGAAACGGCCGGTCTCCAATCAATCAATTGCAGCTGCACGCTGTCAAAGCCGTTGTAAGAATTGATGGACGGAGCGAAGGAAATCGAGATGGGTCCTGCATGGGACGCAAGTTCCTGTGCCCATTCTCCTCGCCCGAAGGCCACGGCCTTCAATGTGGTTCGGTGCTGCCGCACTTTGATGGACAGATGCTGAGATCCTTCCCCCATGGTCCTCGGAGGCTCCGCCAGTTCCACTCGATTTGCCACAAAACGCGGCTGAGGATTCTCCTGCCCGAACGGTCCCAGTCGTTCCAGCTCCCGAACGGATCGCATATCCACTTCGGAAAGCAGAACTTCAGCATCGATGCGAAGTTCTGAATCTTCCTCGGTGGGATGAAAATGCTGATCAGCCCACGCGGCCAGCGCGGTTCGCACCTCGTCCACGGACGCAGTTTTCAGTTTCAATCCCGCCGCCGCCCGATGTCCACCGAAACTGATGACATGCGATCGACATGACGCAAGCCCTTCGTACAAATCAAAACCAGCATAGGACCGCCCGGAGCCGGACCCCGTGCCATCGTCGCGGAGAGCAATCAGTATCGTCGGTTTCTCGAATGCCTCGGTCATGCGGCTTGCCACAATCCCGATGACGCCGGGATGCCAGTCATGATGGGCCAGAACGAGTGTCTTGTGAGCTTCCCATTGAGGATTCTCCGTGACCATTTCCCTGGCCTGCCGAAAGATCCGACGCTCCACCGTCTTGCGATTATCATTCAGCTGATCAAGGTATTCCGCAAGCCGCAGCGCCCGTTCAGGATCTTCTGTCGTCAGAAGTTCCACGGCGAGACGGGCCTGTCCAAGGCGACCGGCCGCATTGATGCGGGGGCCGAGGCTGAACCCGATATCGTCACCGCGCAGCTCGGGCTTCTCAAACAGTCCGGCAATCTTCATCAAAGCTTTCATCCCGATGGAAGACTGTTCGCGAAGACTGGTCAGGCCGTATCGAACAATGATTCGATTCTCACCTCGCAGGGGCACAACATCGGCCACGGTTCCCACAGCCGCGAGTCCCACCGCCTGTTTCAGAAACTCGCGCATGCGAGGCGATGCTTTTCGCCCTTCGCCAAGCCGTTGGCAGATCGCCCACGCCAGCTTGAATGCGACACCGGCTCCACATAACTCTCCAAACGGATACTCGCTGCCAGGCAGTCGGGGATGTACCAGCGCGAGGGCCTGCGGTAAGGTCGAGCCGATGTGATGGTGATCAGTGATGATCAGATCAAGCCCAAGGGATTTTGCCAGCAGGGCTTCTTCGACGCTGGCAATTCCGCAATCGACAGACACCACCACGCGGTTCGGATCCTCCTCATGCAGTTGCTGCAGGGCGGATTTATTCAGACCGTAGCCTTCCTCGAGTCGGCAGGGGATATAGTAATCCACCGTCGCTCCGGACAGCTGCAGGCAATGCCAGAGGATGCTCGTGCCAGTCACTCCATCCACGTCATAATCACCGTAAATCGTAATCCGCCGACCGCCCTTCATGGCCTCGACGATGAGATCCGCGGCCTGATCAATTCCCGGTAACTGCGATGGATCATGCAGGTCGGTCAGACGGGGGTTCAGGAATTCCTGAGCGACAGAGGCATCGGAGCAGCCACGTGCGATCAACACCTGAGCCAGCAGCGGCGACACGCGCAGACTGCTGCAGAGTCGACGAATCCCCGCTTCATCGTGGGGATGAAATGACCATCTGCGAGCCACGTGAAACTCCGTGTCCAGAATCAATCAACAGAGAAATGTATCAGTGGGAACTCTTCGAAGGCCTGACGACAGAAATCTCACGAGTCGTCTTCTCGTGAATGTCCGCATCCTGAGATTCCACTTCGACCAGCAGTTCCGTATCTCCGATCAGGATGACATCGCCCGTTCTGAGTTTCGCCTCCGTCACATCCTGCTGATTGACGATTGTCAGATTTGTTGATTCGTGATCAACAATTTCGAACCCCCCATCGGCACTCAGCCGGATCTCACAATGAATGCGACTGAGCAACTGGTCATTGATCGTCACATCTGCACGATGGCTGCGTCCGATGGTCAGTGGAAGGTCGCCTGGAGTCAATCGAAGGTGACCATCCGAGAAGACTGCCGATTTCAGAAGAAGACTTGTCATAAACTCAGGGGTTTAAAAAAAGCAGCGAAGACAGCCCATCACCCGGCTCACCACACCCGAACGGAAACTCCGTGAAGCCTGGCCGCTCGATCAGTGATGACCCGGCTTCGGCGGATTGGCTACCGCGCGGGCGCGGTCTTCTTCTGACATTTCATCCCAATCTTCAAGACACGGTGGACAACAAAAAGCCACCTTCCCGCCCTTCCAGTCGCGAACCAGATCGTCTGTCACTTCAGCCTCATTGATCTCGTTGCCCATGATGGGGCATGCCTTATTGACAAAAGTCGCTGAGGCCTCGCCAGTCGCTGCATCCGATGAACTGACGGCACTGGAGCCGGATTCGGTGCAGCCTGACGCCATCCCGACAAGCACGATCAAAGAAGCTGATATCCAGCCCTGTTTGCAGAACCCTGACACGGAGCACGCCTTTCTTATCGGAGATCAATACTGGAACCGGATCACGGACCGGGACGCCTCAGATTGTAGGTGCCAGATGTGTCGTTCGACAGGGCATCAGGGGTCGGAGTCAGAGGTCCGGACGACTTTCCAGAATACACATTTTCCGAAACGAGGAAACAGTCGAATCCGGACTCACGATGAGTTGCGGCGGAGGATTTCGGGCTCCGAAATACCCCCGAGGTCGTCTGCCGCTCGTGCGATGATGCGGGCGATGGCCCGTTTTCGCGGCGTCAGCGCTGACCATTCCCGACACAGAAACACATTCGGGCAGATCGATGCCCCTTAAGCCCATACCGTTTCCTCCCGCACAATACGGCCGGTATTGGCCCAGCCGAGAGGTTGACCGTGGAAGCGTTTTCGGGCCTTCTTCCCGTCACGGCTCACGGTCGCCGGAACGACGCAGGGAGCCTGACGCAGGGAGCCTGTTGAAAAAGGAATGGCAAGGCTCCTGCCGAGCCGCTGGAGCATGAAAAACCTCAAGCTGTTCACGGCTCAGAAGGACCTTCGCCCCCCCCGAATGGTGGCGTTCAAACGACCGTTAGACTCGTCGATTCCCTGCAAGGCAGCCTGAGATGCCTTCAAAACGCTGGATTTCGCGGGATTCTGTCATATCGGACGCTTTCTGCGTGTTGATTGGAATGCCGGTTGACGATACCCTTCCGCGTTCCGGAATGCCTTCGCGCATCCGGGTTTTCTCTGCACGCGGCCGCTTTCATGCGGTTTTTGCCTGTCGAGTTTCAAGCATGATGCCTTGTCACCCCGTCTTTGGGGGTCTGATCAGAACATCGCATCAGACTGTATCGCGATGTCGTTTCGCTCACAGTCAGCCTGAACAGTGGTGACGGTCTTTCGGGCGTTTCGAAAGATGGTGCAGAGTCCGAACTTTTCAACGTGGAGTTTTCAAGGGAAATGGGTCGCTACACAGGTCCGAAGGGACGAATCAACCGCCGTCTTGGCATGAATGTCTACGAAAACGCGGGCGCTATCAAAGCCGCAGAGAAAAAAGAGTATCCGCCGGGGATGCACAAGCGCCGCAAGAAGGACACGGTCTACGGCGCTGCTCTGGCTGAGAAACAGAAGATCAAGTTTTACTACGGCCTGCGCGATCGCCAGTTGTTTCGTTACTTCGACATTGCCAAGCGAACTGCTGGAAACACTGGTTCAACCCTGCTGATTTTGTGCGAACGACGACTCGACAATGTCATCCGTCGTGCAGGATTCACGCTGACCCGGCCTCAGGCACGACAGGGCATCGTTCACCGCCACTTCCAGCTCAACGGCAAGACGGTCAACAAACCCGGCATTATGGTTCGGCCCGGCGATGTGATCACGGTCCGAAACCGTCCGAACGTTCGAAAGCTGTACAATGTGATCGGCGAATCCGCTCCGGAAGCCAGTGCGGAATGGCTGTCGGTTGACAAGTCTTCCATGAAGTGCATCGTTACAACGCTGCCGACGATCGACGACGTGATGCTGAAAGTCGATGTGGGTAAGGTCGTGGTGTTTATGTCACGCTGATTGCAGTTTGTGATAACAAACGAAGGTCGCCCCCGAATCTTTCCGGGGGCGATTTCGTTTCCGGACTGTTCAATCGACGCGATTTGTCTAGAACCCCTCTGTGTTGTGGGGTTCGGTTTCCGAGACGACAGGCAAGCATCTGAGCAATCAAACCTCGGAGCGGAATTCTTTGAATTGAGCCGGACGATTGACGCGTTTCGCTTCAAATCGGATACCATGGGTTGAAACGTTTTCTCTCGGTTTGAACTCGACGGCCTGACGAGCCGCAGTCGACTCTGTTTCGTGCGAAGAAAGTTGTGATCATGGATGCTGATTTTCTGCTTTCCGTTATCTCCCGCTGGATTCATGTCGGAACAGCCATCGTACTGGCCGGAGGAGCAACCTTCATTCGCTTCGTTCTTTCGCCTTCACTGCAGGGGCAACCGCCGGAACTGATGGATTCGATCCGTGGACGCTGGAAGAAGTTTGTCCATACTGGCATCGCTTTGCTGATTCTCACGGGCTTCTTCAACTACATCAGGGGGATGAGCAGCCATCATGGGGATCCCTTGTATCACGGGCTCATCGGGACAAAGATGGTTCTCGCCTTTGTCGTATTTTTCTTTGCGTCAGTTCTTGTGGGACGCTCCGCTGGAACTCAGAAGTTTCGTGACCAGTCTGCAAAATGGACAGGGGTTGTCGTACTGCTCTCGGCCATCATTGTTGCCATGAGTGGTGTCGTGAAAGTGCGAGATGGCCTCAGAAAAGGTCGTGCTCCGGCGGAACCACCGGCTGTCCCCGCGGCGGCTGAAACAACCGGTTGATCGGTTGCGGCGTTACATTCCGGTAATCGAGTGTCCTCCACGATCCGTGGAACTCATTCTTCCCGGTTCTTTCAGAAAACCGGACGCCTCGGATGACAGGAGGGGTTGCATCGATACATTGATATGACGAGGGGACTTGTCCGGTCCCCCCCCGAACAGCCTGTACCTGAGAGCCGCGACTGACCGAACCTTCAGGTGCGTCAGGACGATCAGGACGTCCCGTCCAGACAGTTTCAGGCGGTTGCAGGTTGCCACCCCTTGTCAGATACGTATCGAGAGGCTTCAGATGGCAAGGCCTGATCGAAAGCAAGCTTACCAGACGGTCGTGACTCGATTGTGCGGACAATCTGAGTTCGCTCTGGAGGAGATTCGAGAGAGCCATGGGGGCGAATTTCGACATCTCGCTCCGCGGATCGTGAGCGAACTGGTGCGACAGGGTACTCTTCAGGAGGTTGAGACTCAGGGCCAAACGATGTTTCGTTGGAAGAAGGATCCTTCTTTGTTCGAGATCGGCCCGTGGGTCGATTCTCAGATCCATGGGAATCAGATCACAGCATCACCTGTTGAAGAGCGTCCTCGCGAACGCCTGCTGGAACGAGGCGCGTCGGAACTGAAGCTTGCCGAGCTTTTTGCGATCCTGATTCGCACGGGACGCCAGGGAGAATCAGCGCTTCAGGCAGGCGAGCGGCTCGCTGCCAGGCTTGGCACTCGACTGGACACTCTGCCAACACTGGGGCCGAAGGAAATGAAGGCGATCAGCCGGGCCGTGAGTGTGCCTGCATTCTGCCAGATCATGGCCGGTGTGGAACTGGGGCGACGCGTCGCTGCGGCCACAGACGAGGGGTTTCGTGATCGCATTCGCATCACCAGTCCGGCCTCCGCCATCAGATACTGCCTGAGCCGCTTTGAACGTCTGGCGAAAGAAGCGAAACAGGAAGAATTCCACATGGTGACTCTGGACACGAAAAATCAGCCGATTGCCGCTCATCAAATCACCGTGGGAACGCTGAGGAACAGTCTTGTTCACCCCCGAGAAGTCTTTCGACCGGCGATCCGCGATGCCGCAAACTGCATCGTCGTAGTCCACAATCACCCGTCCGGGGATCCAACGCCAAGCGATCAGGACTTAAGCGTCACGGAACGGCTCGAGTCGGCTGCGGAAATCATTGGCATTCCTTTGATTGACCACATCATTGTCGCCGGAGAAAAAGCACTGAGTCTTCAGGAATGGCGATCCGGAAACCGCTGGTCCTGAACGTTTCCGGTCGCGAATGCCGTCAATGCAGCCGTTGCGACGTGAATTTGGCACGCAGGATGCTAAAAAGGGAATCAGATGATCCGTCATCACGCTGACGGACCATCTCTGCTCATTCCGAAGGCTCTCATGCCCAATCTGGCAGCAGAGGGTCTTCGCCGAACGGATATGAACAAACGAAGCGGGCGAGAAATTCTGGTGTCGGCGTTAGTCACCAACCGCGAGAAAGACCTGGAGGTCGCTCCTGCCACGGGAGCATGAGCAGCGTGTGTTTGTCGCCTCGGCGATGAATTCTCGAGTGGATCGTGGCGAATCAGGTTTTCCCGGGAGGAGTTAGCAGAGAATGGCGAAGTCGAAATTGGAATACATCTGGCTGGACGGTACGAAGCCAACCCAGGTTCTGCGATCAAAAACGAAGATCATCAAGGATTTTGGCGGTACTCTGGAAGAGTGTCCGATCTGGTGCTTTGACGGAAGCTCCACAAACCAGGCGCCGGGCGGTTCGTCGGATTGTCTGTTGAAGCCAGTCGCGATCTTCCATGATCCTGGTCGAGTCGACGGCTTTCTGGTCATGTGTGAAGTTCTGAATCCTGACAGTTCGATTCATGAGTCAAACGGACGAGCGACAATCGAAGATGACGACAACGATTTCTGGTTCGGCTTCGAACAGGAATATTTCCTTTGGGATCGCGAAACCAACCTGCCTCTCGGCTTCCCGATCGGTGGTTATCCGGCTCCTCAGGGCCCTTACTATTGCTCGGTCGGAGCGAAGAATGCCTTTGGTCGTGAGATCATCGAAGAGCATCTTGATCTGTGCATTGCAGCCGGCCTGAACGTCGAAGGGATCAATGCGGAAGTTGCCACAGGTCAGTGGGAATTTCAGGTCTTTGCGAAGGGTGCAAAGCGTGCTGGCGACGAAGTCTGGGTGGCTCGCTACCTGCTGGAACGCACTGCCGAAAAGTACAACGTCTGGATCAACTGGCACTGCAAGCCACTGGGCGACACCGATTGGAACGGCTCAGGTATGCACGCGAACTTCTCGAACAATGTGCTCCGCACCTGCGGCAGCAAGGAAACGTACGAGAAGATCTGCTCGGCCTTTGCTCCTCGTGTGAAAGAGCACATTGCGGTCTACGGTGCTGATAACCACATGCGACTCACCGGCAAGCACGAGACTCAGTCCATTGACAAGTTCAGCTTCGGGGTTTCCGACCGCGGAGCATCGATCCGTATCCCGGTGGCGACGGTCACCAACGGATGGAAGGGCTGGCTGGAAGATCGACGCCCTGCATCGAATGCCGATCCTTACAAAGTGGCTGCTGAGATCATTCGAACCGTCAAGGCCGTGAAACTGTGATCCATGCGAGGATCAGGTAGTCTCGAAAAGATGTCGGCCGACGAGGATCAAACCCGTCGGCCGATTTGCTTTTCTTCTCATCTGAGGTCATTCAGAGGAAGGAGTGTCGTTCTCTGTTCTGCTCAGAATCGTGATCAGCAGGAAGAGCCTGAACTCACTTTCGGGAATTCGTTGCGCCTGAAATTCTCGCAGCCTTTGATCGCTGGGGGCCATTTCGAAGTCCCACAGGAAGACTTGTTGCAGTTTGGGTTCTCCAGATGGTATCGAGGTCGCGGAACTTCGGAACTGTCCTGGACGAGGTTCTTTTTTGTATCTACCACCGGGCCCTGAAGGTGGTCACTGGAGCGGAGGTCACTGCTTGGTTGCCGGCGCCATCCGGCCGCCAAACCTCCCGGGCTGTCCGGCGGCAACGTCGGACAGCCTCTTTTTTGCGCAATGGGACGCATCCCGGTTCGTGAACCTGATCGATTGCGTCGGGAAATCCACGACGAGATCTGCGATGTGTTGTCTGATTGATGACCGTCAGTTAGTGTCCGCCGTCAGAGAGACCAACACGTCTCTCCGATCAGTTATCATCCACCAACCTGCAATGCAAACTGCAGGTCAGTTTACGAATCGTACAGGCTGCCGACATGACGGAAAAAGTGACGATCATAGGTTCAGGTCCTGCTGGTTGGACCGCGGCGATTTACACGGCTCGTGCAGAACTGAAGCCGCTCGTCTATGAGGGTGCATTCACCGAGGAAAATCGTCAGAAAGGAACGCTGCCGCTGGGGCAGTTGTCGCTCACGACAGAAGTTGAGAACTTTCCCGGATTCCCCGCGGGCAATCTGTGGCCTTATTTCAGCTCGGCGATCGACGAATCCAAGATGAAGTACATCTCCAACTCGGAGGTTGGACCACGCAATCAGATTCGTCCCGAATTCGTATCCCACCTTCATCCTGCGTCCAGCGGATGGTTCGTCAAGCGAGGTGTGACCGGGCCGGAACTGATGGAGTTAATGCGTCAGCAGGCAACCAATTTCGGAGCACGAGTCGTCACGGATGATATCGTCGACATCGACATGTCGCAGCGGCCATTCCGACTGAAGACACTCAGTGGAACAGAATTTTCATCGCACGCCATCATTCTTGCCACGGGCGCCCGAGCGAATTATCTGGGCCTTCCGTCTGAAGAGAAGTTCAAGAACATGGGCGTCTCCGCCTGCGCTGTCTGTGACGGGGCACTGCCTCGTTTCCGAAATAAGCCGGTCGTGGTTGTCGGAGGGGGCGACAGCGCCATGGAAGAGGCAACCTTCCTGACGAAGTTTGCATCCGTGGTTTACATCATTCATCGCCGTGATTCATTTCGAGCCAGCAGGATCATGGCCGAACGAGCTCTCGGAAATCACAAGATCCAGGTCAAATGGAATTCGACCATCGACGAGGTGCTCGGCGATCAGACAGGCGTCACCGGAGTCCGCATCCGCAGCACAACGGATGCATCAAAGACGGAAGTTCTCGAAGCCACAGGCTACTTCGCTGCTATTGGGCATACACCCAACACGGACTTCCTGAAAGGGCAGCTGAAGACCAACGAAAAGGGTTACGTGGAATGGACAGTTCCGTTCCGCACCAATACGAGCGTTGAGGGCATTTTTGCCGCGGGCGACGTCGCGGACGACTATTTTCGTCAGGCGATCACCGCGGCGGGCACCGGATGCATGGCAGCGCTCGACGCCGAACGCTGGCTCGCATCGAAAGGCATCGAATAACACGATCTGCCCAGAGAGCTCTGCCCCCGGTGTCATTCCTGCAGAGGCATGACTGCAGGAATGATGGGTCGAGGCATACGGTCAACTCGCGACCCTCGCGCCGATTGCGGCTCCGTGACCCTGCCTCGAAAATATGGACTCTTGTGAGACACGTGACTCCAGCATGCAGAAATCCGACAGAGCGTCCATCAGGATTTTGACTCTGAGAAACTCCTCGATGCACCCCCCCGGCGGACGCAGGCGTGGCTTCCGGCGCCGGCAATCGTTACGTCTGGCGAATCAATCTCACCCGTGAAACCATCAGCCGCGAGGCAACTATTTCAGGCGAGCGACACCTGACTCATCAGTCAAACGCAGGTGCCGTGACTGCCGCCGAAGTCGCCTGACAAAATCGCAACGGAGTTCAGCAGCATGGAGCAGTGCAGCCTGCTGCTGAACGTGCGATAAGGTATTGACACACGGGTCCAACCGATTTCGCAGCCATCGGTCACCCCCTGGCCAACTGCCGAAGAACGGTATGCAGAATGCCACCATTTCGGTAGTAGACCACTTCCACGGGAGTGTCGATGCGACAAGTCGTTACGAAGTGGATCTGGTCGCCGTTGGGTTTTGTGGCAGTGACTTCTACCGCCTGGCGAGGCTCAAGATTGTCACTGAGACGAATATCGAAAACTTCTGTGCCATCGAGATCCAGAGACTCGCGGCTCTCACCCTCGCGGAACTGCAGCGGCAGAACACCCATGCCGACCAGATTGGAGCGGTGAATACGTTCAAAGCTGGTCGCAATGACGGCTCGGATACCCAGCAGATACGTCCCCTTGGCTGCCCAGTCACGGGAAGATCCGGTGCCGTACTCAGCACCGGCAAGTACAACCAGCGGAGTTCCTTCATCCTTGTACTTCATGGCGGCATCGTAAATGGAAGTCTGCTCACCACTGGGGAAGTGCATCGCAACGCTGCCTTCAGAACCGGGCACAATCAGATTCTTCAGGCGAATGTTGGCGAACGTACCGCGAGTCATCACACGGTCGTTTCCTCGACGAGCCCCATATTGATTGAAGTCTTCCGGCTTCACGCCCTGAGCCTGCAGATACTTTCCAGCCGGGCTGTTGGCTTTGATGGAACCGGCCGGGCTGATGTGGTCTGTCGTCGTTGAATCACCGACGGACACCAGACAGCGAGCGCCCTCGATCGAACTGATCGGTGCCGGTTCGGCCGGCATATCGACAAAAAATGGCGGTTCCTGAACGTAGGTGCTCTTCTCGTCCCACTGGAAAATATCGCCTGTGCTGCTTTGAATCCTCTGCCATTCTTCAGGCCCTTGAGTCGCTTTGCCATATTGCTCCACGAACATCTCAGGCGTCATCGAGGCTGAAACTGTATCTGCGATTTCCTTTTGAGACGGCCAGATATCCTTCAGGAAGACGTCTTTTCCATCACGGTCTGTTCCGATCGGCTGATTGACCAGATCGATGTCAACCGTGCCGGCAATGGCATAAGCCACCACCAGTGGTGGACTCGCAAGGTAATTCGCCTTCACCAGCGGATTGACTCGCCCCTCGAAGTTTCGATTGCCTGACAGCACAGCCGCGGCCACAAGATCACCAGACGCGACGGCCGTGGCCACAGGTTCTGGCAGAGGACCACTGTTACCGATGCACGTTGTGCATCCGTAACCAACAGTCTGGAATCCCAAAGCATCCAAAGCCTTGTCAAGTCCTGCTTTTTCAAGGTACTCGGTCACCACACGGCTTCCTGGAGCAAGGCTGGTCTTGACCCAAGGCTTCCGAGTCAGCCCCCTTGCAACCGCGTTGCGAGCCAACAGGCCAGCACCGATCATGACGCTGGGGTTGCTGGTGTTCGTACAGCTGGTAATCGCCGCAATGACGACAGCTCCGTCCGTGATCTGGCTGCTGTGTCCGTTGTCTTCGACTTTCACGGGAGCAGACGGAGCGGTCTTGCCGAACGCTGGCAGATCCTTCTTCCACGACGCCAGCATATCCTTCAGAAGAATGCGATCCTGAGGACGCTTTGGTCCGGCCATGGATGGAACAACATCGCCAAGATCCAGCTTCAGCGTACTCGTAAATCGAGGCTCGGGCGAAGTGCTGGTGCGGAACATTCCCTGTTCTTTGTAATAACGCTCGACCAGATCGATGATCTGCTTCGGTCGTCCGGTGCGTTCGAGGAATCGCAGGGTTTCCGCATCAACCGGGAAGAAACCCATCGTCGCTCCATATTCAGGAGCCATATTGGCCAGCGTGGCTCGGTCAGCAAGACTGAGTGCATCGAGGCCGGGACCGTAGAATTCGACAAACTTTCCGACCACTTTGTGGGCTCGCAGCATCTGCGTCACCGTCAGCACAAGGTCCGTGGCTGTTGAACCTTCGGGCAACTGACCGGACAGACGGAAACCGACCACTTCCGGAGTCAGCATGTAGATCGGCTGACCCAGCATGACAGCTTCCGCTTCAATGCCTCCCACGCCCCAGCCCACGACTCCAAGACCATTGATCATCGTCGTATGGCTGTCGGTACCCACCAGGCTGTCCGGATAGGCGACGCCATTTGTCGTCATCACGACATTGGCGAGGTATTCGAGGTTGACCTGATGCACGATCCCGGTGGCTGGCGGAACGACCCGAAAATTATTGAATGCCTTCTGGCCCCAGCGAAGGAACTGATATCGTTCCATGTTTCGTTCGAACTCGATTTCCACGTTTCGCTGAAGTGCGAACCTGCTGGCAAATTCATCCACCTGCACGCTGTGGTCAATCACGAGGTCGCATGGCACCAGTGGATTGATCTTCTTCGGATCCCCGCCCATGCGCACCATGGCGCTTCGCAAAGCTGCCAGATCGACGACAGCCGGAACGCCAGTGAAGTCCTGCAGAACCACGCGACCAGGCTTGAATGGCACTTCAACTTCGGCCGGCCTGGCAGCGTTCCAGTTCGCAAGGTTGTTGACGTCTTCAGCAGTGACCACAAAGTTGTCCACATTCCGAAGGCACGCCTCGAGCAGAACACGGATGGAATACGGCAGCGTGTTAATGTCGCCAATCCCGTCTTTGATCAGTTTGGGAAGGCTGAAATACTTCACACTGCCAGCCGCGGTTGACAGAGTGGCTTCGGCACCGAAAGGGTTGACGTTGGTCATGGGGGGGCTCTGGGGTAACGTGGTTGAAACTTCAGGATTTTCGCCGCTTGAACAATGATGGTCGCAACGCGGATCGATCATGAGTGGATCAGTCGGAGTTCAGCGCTTCCGAATTTTGCTGCGGATTGTAAAGAAACACGGTTTTATCGCAATTGCACGGACAGAAAGCGTCGTAACCGCTTTGGGTCGGGAATTGCGGATCCGATTTCGGTGAGCAGGAACGTCACAAGACCAGTCAGATCGTCATTCGTCGCATTTGCGATGTGTTTCGGTTGTGTTCATACTGCCAGACACCGTGTGGCAGCAGGGCAGGGGCCGATTGCCATCGATGGCAGTGTTTCACCAGTCTGCAACGCGGTGATGGTGTTGCAGAATCGGCACAGCTCGGTTGGCAGGAATGATGAATTTTGCTGAATTCCGCGACGGTGACTGCAACGGTTTGGCAAGACGCAGCCAGCAAGGCCTCGAGACACTCCCTGGTCCCGATTCACGATGACGTTTGCTCCACTTTGAAAGTGATTTATGTCCGGAAAACGATTGGCTCATGTGGTCTTTTTCACTCTGAAGGATGGCTCCGACGCGAACATCCAGAACCTGATCGCAGCCTGTTACAGGTATTTGAAGAATCATCCGGGAGTCGTTTATTTTGGTGCCGGTTCGGTGGCGGCCGAGTACGCTAGTCCCGTCAATGATAGTGAATTTCATGTATTCCGGTAT
>JBKDRW010000669.1:0-2511 GCA_046341255.1 Planctomycetota bacterium | reverse complement strand
CTGGTCTCAGGCTACGGAGCGCACCTAAGGCAGCTGATCGATCGCATCGTCTCGGGTGCGATACCTGATCAAGAATCGGTGCTGCATCCACCCGGCTGAGCCGTCCGCCTGGTCCCATTCAGGCCGCCACCCATCGGGCTGCACGTCATGGGCCAGGCCGCCCATGGTGCGGTCGGCCATCATCCGGGCGTGCACGTCCACGCCGATGGGGTCCGCCAGTTGGTCGGGCACGTCGCCGCGGACGTAGATTTCGATCAGCACCGGCAGCGCCTGATCCAGTCGGCCCAGGCTGGCGCCGATGGTGCGGGGTGCATTGACGGGGTTATCCTCGCCTGGGCTGATCGTGATCGCTGGCGCCTCGGACCTGGAGTAGGCCTGCGCACGGCTGCGATAGATCCGCTGGCCAACCTGCACCGTGCCGGGGAGGGTGACGGTCCTGATCCGTTCGAGGATCTGTTCGCGGATGCTGTCGGCCATAAGGTCAGGCTACGCCACTGGCGGCGGCCAGGGCGGCGGCGACTGCGCTGAGGATTTGCTCGCGGCGGGTGGGCATGGGTTAGCGTGCGGGGCTTGTAGACGGGGACACCCACGCCTCGTTCACATCGGGCGTTGCGGGATCGTCGGGCAGGAAACGGCCTTGCTCATCGCGGGCACGCTCAATCAGCGGCAGACCGTAGGCAATGCGGGCGTCTTCCTCGCTGACGAACCATGCCCAGCCAGCGACAGGTTCCGTCGGCGGATTGTCCGCATGAAGAACTGTGCCATCAGGCAGCCACACAGTTGTTGGCCCGTGGAGCAGCAAATCGCCATCAATGGCATAGAACCCAGAGGTCATGCCGTCACCGTCCAGCCCTTAGCAGTGGCAATGGTTGGGTTGTAGCCAGCCTCATTGATGCCGTAGTTGCCTGTGACCGTGATGGTCTGGCCGGTAACAGTAGGCAGCCCGGTGAAGATCTCGTTGAGTGCGACAGCAGATAGGCGTTGGCTGGCGACGGAGAATGTAAATCGCTGGCCGGTGGCTTGGATGCGGGTGAGTGAGCCTGCAGTGTAGGCGCTGGCGAGGTTTGCGGATGAAGATACGCCAGATGCGTCCATTGGCGGGATTGTTTGCAGGCTGGAGCAGCTATTGAACATATTGTTCATGGCCGTCACTGCTGCAACGCTGCCAGGGAATGGCGGTATCGTTTGCAGGCTGAAGCAGGTCTGGAACATGCTGGCCATGGTCGTCACCGCCGCAACGCTGCCAGGGAATGGCGGGATTGTTTGCAAACTAAAGCAGCTTGTGAACATACTGCTCATATTTGTCACTGCCGTAGCGCTCGGAAGGCTTGGCAGTGATTGCAAGGCGCGGCAGCCATTGAATAAGCTGGCCATTGAAGTCAACGCGCCAACCGCGACTATGTTGATGCGTTCAACTAGTCCGTGAACGACAGTCGTTGCGCCACCAATGGTTAAGTTGGCGCCGCTGACCTGCGGGATGGCCATCGCCAGATCCAGCCAGCCTGTCGTATAGCCATTCGCCAGCCCTGTCTGGCCGTGTTTTTGGAAGAAGTTCACCACCGTCAGGTTCTGTCCTGCCTGCGGTGTAATCGTCACCACGGCCACCTTGTACGGCAGCAGCGTGGCTGAACCATCCGTGCCGGTTAGGTCAATAGCGCTGCCGCCAGCAGTCTCGGCAACCTGGAAGGTGTCCGTCGCTGCATTGATGACGTAGTAGAGCCGACCGGCGACGATGCCAGTTGTATTCGCCAAGTTGTAGAACCTGATGCCTGCGCCATTGCTCAGCCCGTGCGCAGTGCGGTTGACAACATTTGTGGCAACGGTGAACGTTACCGGCGCATTAGTGCCAGCAAGTTGCGGATCATTGAAGTCAAACTCATAATCTGCGCGGGTGTTGCTGGTGTAGTTTGTAACAGTGCCATCGCCATAGTCGATGGTGTAAGCACCCTGCGCCAGAAACGCAAAAAAGTTGCCGCCCTTGCCCGTGCCATCACCAGGCCACACGGCATGAAGGCCAACGATCCTCTGCTCTGCTGCTCCAGGTGCTGTCAGCGCAGGCCATGCCGGATTGCGCACCCAGTCGGTAGCAACCGCGCCACCCTCGCCACCAGCGACCAGCGTGCTGCCCAGATAGATCTTGCCGTTCGTGGTTGGCATTAGTCCGTGATGACGTAGAGAGTGGTGGCGCTGGGCGATGCAATCGCGTTGTATTCAGCCTGCGTGAGGCTGACGATGTTGGTCACTGCATCGGCGCCGGTGATGCCGGTCGGGTTGGATAGCACAACAGGGCCGATGTCCGCCGGAATCAGAGTGTGATTCTTCCACAGCCCATCTGATGCCAGGCGGAGCACCTGCCCGGTGGTAGCGCCACTCAGCAGCACATCATGCAGCTCGGCCAGTTCGAGGCCGTTGTCCACCTTGACGTAGAGGATCCCTGCGGTGCCGGCTGCCTGCTTCACGCAGTAGCCGCACACCACGCCATGCGCCGGCTGGGTTGGGCGGGTAGTTGTC